>CALYAK010000013.1 GCA_944393505.1 uncultured Clostridia bacterium
TTCTTTTTTTAGGCAGAAAAATATTGAGGCAGAAAACTTTCAAAGTTTTCCACCCCAACAATTGACAATCAGCCTTTACTTTCCTTCTTGTTTTCTCTCGATTTCTTCTTGAATTAATTGAATTAAACGATCGGTTTCTTTCTTTAAACGCTTTCCAACTTTTTCTTGGTATTCTTCTGTATTCATATCCCATTTAGTTAAATAGGTATAGAAAGATGAATAAATCTGAATACTATCTTGTAAATGCGTGAAAAGTTTTGATACATTTCTTGTCTGTGTAGCACTTTGTGGATTGGTAATGTATTGGTATAGCACCTTTTCAGTTAATACCATATTTTGCATTTTGGTATAGATTTCTAAATTAACGAATAGATCTTCTCCATAACGTTCTACTGGAATTCTTTCCATTGCTTGATTTTTCAATAGTTCTCTTTTAACACAATTGCACCAAAGAGAATTGAATTGATAACCATCTAAAATCATTGGATAAATCGTATTTTTAAAATCTTCTTTGGAAAGATATCGTTCTTCTTTTCCATCTTCTAGATATCGATATTGCTCATATCCTTCTGGTTCTTTACGATAACGGAATCGTATTACATCTGGTTCGTAATAACTTTCAATCAACATTCTTACTGTTGGCATTGTCTCTGGTAGATACGCATCATCACTATCTAAAAACATCAGATAGTTTCCATTTGCCTTTTCAATTCCGTTTTTTCGAGCCTGAAAACTTCCTTGATTTTCTTGTTTGATTAATTGAATTCTAGAATCTTCTTTTGCTAGTTTTTCGCAAACTGCTTCGGTTTGATCGGTTGGTCCGTCTAGTACAACAATAATTTCTACCTTTTCATCTTGGATGGAACGAATACATCTTTCAATAGATTTTTCTGCGTTATAGGTTGGTATGATAATCGATATTAATTTTGGTTCCAAATGATTTCCTCCTTTTATACACTTTGTCCCATATCAAGAATAATATTTTGTCCTGTAATACTCTTAATTACATGAACCAAAGCATAGATAGTATCTGCTACATCTTTTGGGCGAACAAATTCTTTAATTGCAAGATTCTTTCGATGAAAATCAAAATATTCATTATCATCTGTAATTTCTACTTCATGCGGAACAGTTCCTAATGAAATCGTATTAATGCGAATATTTTTATCACCTAATTCTTTGGTAACTGCTCTCATAAATCCATAAATTCCGGATTTTGCAGCGCTATAGGCTGGTAATCCATAACTTGAAATTGCATTAATTGAGGAAATCATTGTAATGGTTTTCCTTTTTTCTTTACTTTTTTCTAATAGATCGAGCATAATTTTTACAAGGTAAATATGCGAATTTAAATTTAATTTAACAGAACGGTCAATATCTTCAATTGTAATGGTTTCCATTCCACCGATCTCACTTTTCATGTTAACCCCTGCCATACTAACAATGTGATCAATTGATCCATATTTGGTTAGGATTTCATCATGTGCTTTTTGAATTTGAGAAGGATCCGTTACATCAACTTGCATAAACTCTAAACCCGGTTGTTCCTTTTTTAAATACCCCATTTGCTTAACGTCCCATACAATTACCTGATCACCATTGTCTAAAAATTTCTTGACAACACTTCTTCCAATTCCACCGCTTCCGCCAGTAATTAAAGTAATATTCTTTTTCATTTTTACCCCCTTCTTTTATTTTTCTATTTTTTCTAATACTTCTTCTAAATTTTCTCCTTTTTCTTTTAATTCTTTTTCCAAAAACAGTCCTATCTTTTTGGTATATTCTACATCTTTTGATTCTACTAATTTTTTTAACGTAACAATTTCCATGATGATTTCTTTTTCATAAGCGTATTTTGTTTGATATGCATACTCGGTTACAATCAAATCTAAATTGGAAAAAACAGAAATGGTTTCTAAAATTTCTGAAAATTCGCTTTCGTCCATCATTACATGTTTATCCGGTTTATCGATATATTTTCCAGTTCGATCCATATTGCCTGATACATGAAAGATCTTAACTCTTTGGGTATTGGTAAGGCGTTTTAAATATCCTTCATAGGAAATGCCTTCTTCCTGTGCTGAGTTTTTGCCATGTGCGATATCAAACACACCAAAATCCATCTTCTCCCATATTTGACTTAAGAATTCTGGTGTATAGGTTTCGGGATCAATTTGAAAACCTCCAGGTTGATTTTCTCCTCCAAATTGAATTTCTCTTCCTGTTTTTTCTCGTAAGATTCTTTTCATTTTTTCTTGATTATCCTGAAACGTTTGCCAAAACTCTTTCGGAGAATAGTTGGCAATACGATCTTGATTATCCAAACCAATATGCGTACTAATTCGTTGAAAAGAAGGTACTTTCCACAATTTTTCCGGAATTTGATCCCATTGAATGTTCGCTAGCATCACTTTACTATGGGTAGCTGGAAGCATTCCTGGTAATCCATGAATATCAACTTCACAACCAGTTCGTTCTAGCATCTTTAGTAATAACTCTAAAGATGCTATATCACAATACTTTCCTGGATACTTTAATGTATTTAAATATCCTTTCTGAATTAACATTTGATAAATTCCATCAAATTTACCAATGGTTTTTCCTTCTACTTTTTCTGTTAAATAGTTGGCTCCTATTTTCATTCTAATCTCCTAAATTTTTAACAATCAATAATTTTTTCAATATCTGAAATGGCATGCTGAATTTCAAATAGTCGGCTTCTTTTTTTGATTTTCTCCTTGTATTCTTCTCGTAGTTCTTTACTCGCTAATAGCTGTTTTAAACCTTCATAAATTCCTTCTGTTGAGTTTTCTACGATAATGGCTGCTTCTCCATTTTCACCTAAAATATCACTTGCTCCTGGACATTGTGTCGAAACAATTGGTTTTTCTAAGATAGTTGCTTCTAATACCGCTGAACTTAATCCTTCCACACGAGAAGAACAAACAAAAATATCGGCTCGATTCACATAACAATATGGATTACTTGAATATCCTACAAGTCGTACTGTTTTTTCAAGATGATTTTGCAAAATATATTCTTCTAATCCTTCTCTTTCTCTTCCTTCTCCAACAATCCATACTTCGTGAATCAATCCTTCTTCACAAAGTCGTTTATGTACTTCTAATAATCGATCATAACCTTTTTCTTTGACTAATCTTCCGACTGATATGACAACCGTTTGATCTGTTTGATATTCTGGAGGCAATTCTTCCTTTGCCTTTTCTAAGATATCGCTAGAGTCAATCGGATTCACTTGTACAAAAATGTGGTCTTTGATTCCTGTTTTTTTCATAAATTGTTGTTTTACATCATTCGATACACATACAATTTTATGAAATGCTTGATAAGTTTTTTTCTCGTCTTTGGCATTTTTAAAAATTGGAATTCCAGATACGTTATGAATATCGGTATGAATCCATACAATCTTTTGAGAGTTTGGATTGGTCGAATGAGCTACCACTTTTGCTACTTTTCCTTCCAAAAAAGCAATCTCAATATCATATTTTTCTTTTACTCCCATTCGATATACCATTCTTGGAAAATATTTCATCATGCGAATATACCATTTCCAAATCATACTCATGACCTTATTCGATAATTTATGGTATTTCGCTTCTTTATTTGCCCTGCTTTCCTTAAAAAAAGCTGGGAAAATCGATCGATATTGAATCGGTTGGATCTTCTTTAATTCTTCAATATAGATACCATCATCTACAATTGCAAGAACCGTTATCTCATATTTTTCTTTATTGATATTTTTTAACAGATTTAACAGTACCTTTTCAGCACCACCCATTTGAAGGGTGTGTACTACAAACAATACCTTTTTCATCCCGCTTCTCCTCTCTAAAACAAGATACAGGTCGGTGACTCCACTGCTTCTTCACCGAAATAGGTTAATCTTCCATCTTCTTGATTTCTTGAAAAAATTGTGATTCGACTTGAATCTAAATTCGCTACCAATACAAATTGATCCTGATCATCTACTGCTAAATCCCATGGCATTTTTCCTCCAGATGGAATGGTTTGAATCATCTCCCATCCAGTATCTTTTTTTCGAAAAACGCAAACGAAATTTTTCCCTCGTAAAGTGGTATAAAGATTTTTTCGATCCTGACTCAATTGAATCGCACATCCAGTATCCATTTCTCCTTTTTCTTCTCCTTCTGGTAAAAGAGAATACTGGTTTTTTAAACTAAATTTTTCCTTTTTAAACTGCAACTCATATAATTGACAGCTTTTCTCTGTAATCACATAAACTTGATCCTGTTCGATTACCAAATGTCTTGGCTGTGTCCCTTTTTTAAATTGATATTCTGCCTTTTTTTGAATCTCATTTTCCTGCAATTGATAGGCTACAATTGCATCCTTTCCTAAATCAACTTTCAACAAATATTTTTCGTGAAATTTCGAACAATGAAGATGTGAATGAATGTTTTTTTCTTGAAATATGATTTCTCCTATCTTTCCATCTTCTTGTATCTTCCTTACACAAAAAGTTCCATCGATATAATGACTAATGCTCATCACTTTTTTCTGCTTATCTACGGTAATGTGACAAGGTCCTTTTCCACTCGATGGCTTCTTCTCAATCTTTTTTAATCCATTTTCTTCGATTTGATAAGATACGATATATCCGCCTTCTTGCAGTTCATCTTGTTCGATTTCTATGACTCCATATAGATGAGAATCTGTTTTGGCAAGATAAGTACATCTTCTCTCATCTTTCGTCCATTTTCTTCGGATCAGTTCTCCATTTTGAAAGTCATATTCGGCAATTCCTTGGTTAGAAGTACTGCCAATATATACTTTTTGAACTTTTTCCATTCCTTTGCTCCTATGTTTCTTTTTTCTCTTTTCTTCTACAAATTTCTTACTCTTTTATCATACCATAAAATTGACATAATTTCAATCTTTTCCAATTTTACGCTCCAAAGAAAAAGCCCCATTCATTCTATGAGGCTTTTTTCTGCTTTTTCTAATAAATAACTCCTCCATTTTTCACATATTCTTCCATCAGCTTTTGACACTCTTCGTGATCAATTTGTTCGAAACGAAGAAGATCCATTTTCTTTTCTTTGATAAAATCATAGATTTGATCATCACGAAATCCAATTTCTCCTGCTTCTTCCTTCGTACAACCATAATATACTTGTTGAATATTTGCCCAAATAATAGCTGCTAAGCACATGGGACATGGTTGGCAAGAAGTATAAATCGTGCACCCTTTTAAATCATAAGTGTTTCTTTTTTCACAAGCTTGTCGAATTGCAACAATTTCTGCATGAGCAGTTGGATCTTTTTGACTTAAAACTTGATTATTTCCTTTTCCGATGATATTTCCTTCTGGATCTAGAATAACTGCTCCAAAAGGACCACCTTCCGCTTTTTTCATTCCCTCTTTTGCAAGGTTACATGCTTCTTTCATCCATGGATTCATTACTTTACTTCCTTCTTTTTTTGAATTATTTTTTCCGTATTTTCTTTTATTTTAGCAACGGCATATTCTTGCCCCTTTTGATGAATATAGATATTTTGTCCTGGATATGCAATTTTTACTCCCTCTGATTCCAAAACTCTTACAATTTGTTCATTAATATCATTTTTCCATTCCATATAGGGAGCAAAAGCCGTAATTTCGGTATACATATAGATGGTAATTTCAAATCCAGTTTGTGGAATATCACTAAAAAATACGCCAACCGAATCTGGCACTACTTTGTTATTCGCTTCTAATACAAAACGAATTCTTTTCACAATTTTATCGACCGTTTTCATTGGTAAGTCAAATGGTAAATTTAATTTTAAAGAATGTCTTCTTTTTCCTAATTTACTCCAATTGACAATCGAGTCATTGGAAATAACGGAATTTTGGATTGTTACTTCCGAGTCATCAGTTGTTCGAAGTCTTGTACTTCGAAAAGTAATGTCTTCTACCGTTCCTTCAAATTCTCCAATTTTAATCCAGTCTCCCACTTTAAATGGCTTGTCCAAAACAATCGCCATTCCGCCAAATAGGTTTTTCGCTAAATCTTGTGCCGCTAGTGCAAGTACAACACCTCCCAGTCCAAGACCTGTTAAAAGTCCACTAATATCATAATCTAATTCCATCATAATTAAGAAAGCTGCGATTAGATAAATGATTACTTTTAACACTTTACACGCAAATTTTTGAAGTGTATCATTATGTGGCACATCTGTATTTCTTCGAATTCTTCGCATCACAACAGATTCATAACTTACTAAATTTGCGATAAAATTAGCAATAATATAGATCATTCCAATTTCAAATGCTTTTTGAGTAAATGCCCAAACTTGTGGAGATGGACTAATCACATAAATCGCAAAATAGATTCCAATCCACGAGAAAAGCAATCGAAATGTTAAATAAAATGGTGACTTTCTTGCTTCTTCTTTTTTCTGCTGTAACTTAAAAACTCGAATGAGTCCTTTTGCAACAAGCGAGCTAAATGTTACAAACAAAAAAGCAATAAAGAAAGCTAATATAAAATCGCGAATATCTTCAGTTTTTAATGTTTTAAAATAGGTTACAATACCATTTAATTGCTCCATATTCTTCACCCTTTACTTTTGTATCAATTTTGCAATACAAGCTTTTATCTTAATTCCCTGTTCTGAAAACATCCTCTCATGTTCTGTAAGGATATTATCCCAAAAATCTTTTTCTTTTTCAAGATCACTTGTCAACTTTCTAATCTCAAATCCAGAATCTTTCAAATAGCGTATACTGTCTTCAAATAACCCGTCATCATCTGTTTTAAAATAGATTTCTCCATCCTCTTGTAAAAATACTTTGTATTTTTCTAGTTGTCTTGTATGCGTTAATCTCTTTTTGCGATGTTTCCCCTTTGGCCACGGATTACAAAAATTAATATAGATTCTTTCCACTTGATCCGTTTCATCAAAAATATTTAAGATTCGCTCAATATCATAACGAGTCAAATAGAGATTTTCTACTTTTAATTGAGCATTTGCATAAGTTTCCTCAACTTTTCTCTTCGCTACCCCCAGCATTGCATCCACTAGGTCAACTGCAATATAGTTAATCTCTTGATTTTTTAAAGCAATTTGTGAAATAAATCCACCTTTTCCACAACCTAATTCTAAATGAATCGGCTGTTCTTTGGCAAAGACTTCTTTCCATTTTCCTTTTTTATTTTCCGGGTCATCTATGTAAAACGGACTTGCTTCTAATTCTGGTCTCGCCCATGGTTTATATCGGATCCTCATGTTTTTCTTCCTCTTTACTTTCTAAATTACTACACATATGTTTTCTTGTGATTTCTAATAAATCCAGTGGTGTAAATCCAACAATCTGAATTTTCGAACGATCTTTTTTAATTTCTTCTTCTAAAAGTTTTAAAACTTTCTCTTTATCTTCTTGTCGCTCCATATCGATATAATCAATGATAATAATTCCACCAATATCTCGAACTCTTAACTGTTTAGCGATTTCAATTGTTGCCTCTTGGTTCACTTTTAAAATCGTTTCTGCTAAAGACTGATTACCGGTAAATTTACCAGAATTCACATCAATTGCAGTCAAAGCTTCTGTTTTGTCAATGGTAATAAAGCCACCACAATTCAACCAAATCTTTCGATTGGTTGCTTTTTCTACTTGTTTTTGATATTGATAGAAATGATCAACATCCTCTATTCTTTCTACTCGGATTGTTTGTTTTGGTTTCATGTTTTCCAGATATTTTTTCACATAAGCTTCGATTGCATCATCATTTGTTAAGACTCTTTCTAAACCCACATCTACTAAATCATTGAAAAGTCTTGCGATCATTCCATCTACTTTATAAAGTAGTTGAATCTCTTTCTTTGGAGCTTGCAAAGCTTGTTCTGCTTCTTTTTGAATCTTATCCCACACATTTTTCATGCGCAAAATATCTTGTTTGATTTCTTCTTCTGTCTTTCCCATTGCAGAAGTTCGAAGAATCATTCCACATTTTTCTGGCAAATATTTCTGTGCAATTTCTTTTAAACGTTGTTTTTCTTCTTTGTCTGTTATTTTTTGCGAAATGGTTAAAAAATTTGCTCCTGGTAAGAATACACAAAAACGCCCTGGTAACGAAATGTGTGTTGATACTCTCGCTCCTTTTAAATTGGTCGCATCTCTTTTCACTTGTACCAATATGTAATCTCCTTGTTGGATATATTGATGAATATCCAATGTTGTTACCAAAACATCTTTGGTTCCTCGAATATCATCCGGACTCGGAATGAGATCTTTTACGTGGATATAGGCATTTTTTTCTTCTCCTAAGTCGACAAAAGCAGCTTGAATTCCTTTTAAAACATTTACTACTCTTCCAATATAAATATTTCCTTCTAAACGCTTTGTTGTTTCGTTTTCAAGATATCGCTCGGTTAGAACCTGATTTTCGAAAACAGCAATTTCCTTTTCTTTTCCTTTTCCTTGTATTAAAATTTCTAGCATTTTTTTCTCCTAATTGAATTGATTCATTGCTCGATCAATTCCTTCTTTTAAAATTGTTTCAATTGCATCAGTTGCTTTTTCAATTCCTGGTTTTAATTGATTATATTGTTCTTCCTTAAGTGGTCCAATCACAAAATCGACTCCACTTTCTTCTTCTGGTTCTCCTAGCCCAATTCGAATTCGTGCAAAATCAGTCGTTCCGATTTCATGTACCACGGATTTCATTCCATTATGGCTTCCTGGACCTCCTTGCTTGCGGATTTTAATCGTTCCTTTTTCTACATCCATGTCGTCATAAATTACAACTAAATCTTTTGGTGTTAATTTATAAAAGGCAAGCCATTCACGGATCGACTCTCCACTTAAATTCATATAAGTTTGTGGTTTTACTAAAATAACCTTTTCTCCTTGTATCATTCCAGTCCCATAAATGGATTGAAATTTACTTCTGGTTAATTCAATTTCATTTCTCTTCGCTAATAAATTGACGGTATCAAATCCCATATTATGTCTGGTTCTTGCATACTCTGGTTCTGGATTTCCTAATCCTACAATTATGTACATGTTTCTTTCTCCTTATTTTCCTTTTGTTTTGTTCTCTTGTTACATTTTTTCTAATTTATATTCTTTTTCCAATTTTTCCTTTAAATAAATCTTACTAATAATTTCTAATTCTTTTTGACTTTCTTTTGAAATTTGAAAAGAAAATAACTTTTTGGCAGGTGCTAAAACAATATATTGAATTGCTTTGGCAGTAGCTGGCAAAATTTGAATGGCGGATGTATCTTGCCTTGCACAATTTTGGCACAAAAATCCGCTTTCTTTAAAACTAAAATGGGTAATTGTCTCTTCTTGTTTACATCTAGCACATTTTTGAATTTGCGGAGTAAATCCTAATAAACAAAGAAGTCGTAATTGAAAAACAGCTAAGATAAAATCGAGATTCTGATCTGTTTCACTAATCATATAGATGGTATTTAACAATAGTTGTAAAATACGATAAGTATTTTGATTTTCGTCTGTTACATCGTTAATGATTTTCGCAATAAGCACTGCATAATTCAGCTTGTCCAAATCGGTTCTTAAATTATAAAATACTTCAATGGTTTCTGCAGAATTAATATGATAGGAGCTGGCTCCTTTGTAAATCATATAATCACCAAAACATAAAAATTGAGAAGCTGCCATGAGCATACTCTTTGGCTTTCTAGCGTTTTTGGCAGCACACCCAATTTTCCCTGTTGGTGTTAGTATGGTAACCATTTTATCAAAGTCTCCCATACTATTTTCCGCAATTACCATTCCCTTGGTTTTGATTAGTCCCATCTTTTTTCACCTTTATGTCCTTTTTTATGAATTCTTCTGCTGTTTCTTCTTTCATTTGATTTTGTGCTAATTTTTGTTCCAGTCCTTCAATTGCTTTTAATTCCAAAAATAGATCCACACTTCCCGTTTTCTTAAATGCATTCCATGCCATCTTTTTTAGCATAAGATCACTCCTTTTCTAAAGTTATGTTTAGTCTTTACTTTTTCAAAGGATTTATTCGAGAAGCTCTCTATTTTTCTTGGTTATTGTAACTTAAATTTTTTGACAAGATTTTCATTATTCATCCAATCTTGATTTACTTTTACCCATAATTTTAAATTGATTTTGCAATCGATCATTTTTTCTAAATCTTCTCTTGCATAGGTTCCGATCTTCTTTAACATCTGTCCATTTTTTCCAATAATAATTCCTTTATGTGAATCTCTCTGACAATAAATACAGCAATCTACATCATAGATAAATTCTGCATTTTTTGTTTTTCGACTTTTCATCTTCTCAACTTCTACGAAGATACCATGAGGTACTTCATCTTGTAATAGCTTTAAAGCTTTTTCTCGAACAATTTCTTCTACCAGCTGTCTTAACGTTTGATCCGTATACTCTTCTTGATCATAATATGCAGGACCTGGTTTCAATGTTTTTTCAATTTCTTGCAATAGTTCTTCGAGCCCTTTCTTTTTCACTGTCGAAATTGGAACAACTGCTTCAAATGGATATTCTTTTGCATACATTTCAATTAATTGAGCAAGGTTTTCTTTTGATGTCAAATCAATTTTATTAATGACTAAAATCGTTTTCTTTCCCGCTTCTTTGATTCGATCGAATATTTTTTGATCTCCCCTACCAATCTCGGTCGAAGTTGCTTCAATGACAAATAGAACTAAATCAACTTCTTGTATCATCCCGAAAGCAGTCTCGATCATGGTATCACTTAATTTTGTTTTTGGCTTATGAATTCCTGGTGTATCGACAAATATAATTTGAGAATTTGGTCGATTGACGATTCCTCGAATTGCTGTCCTTGTTGTTTGTACTTTATTCGCAACAGCTGCAATCTTTTCGCCAACTAGTTCGTTAATTAAACTCGATTTTCCGACATTGGTTCTCCCAATCACCGAAACAAAACCCGATTTAAATTCTTCCATCCTTTTTCCTCTTTTCTTTCGTTGTTATTTTAGCATAATCTGGCTAATTTCGCAAATCGAAATCCATTTTTGTATATTTTAACTATTTTTGGAAAAGATAATCCTAAAATATCTTGAAGGAGGTCCTATTTTTATGGAAAAACATTTAATCATTACTGGAGTATCGAATATTTCGTGGAAAGATGCAATCGTTTCTGCTGTTGCAGAAGCTTCGAAAACTCTTTCCTATCTATCCAATGTAAAAATTATTGAACAACGAGCAAAAATCGATCAAGATAAACTGATTCAATACTATGTTGATTTGGATTTATCATTCATTATTGATCGAGATCACAACTAAGGGGGTAATCTATGAATCCTATTGAAACACCTCAAACTTATCAAGAATATGTGAATCAAAAATCACCCAACTCTCCCATTCTCAAAAATTGTTTCAATGCCTTTTGGGTAGGAGGTTTGATTTGCTCGATTGGACAAATCATCTTTGAATTTTGCCAATATCAAGGTCTTGATCAAACTTCTGCAAGTACAGTTGTTTCCATTGTTTTAATTGGAATCACTGCTATTTTAACAGGTATTAACATTTTTAATCGAATCGGAAAATTTGCTGGAGCAGGTACCTTTGTGCCAATTACTGGTTTTGCCAATTCCATCGTTTCTCCTGCAATCGAGTACAAATCCGAAGGATATGTGATGGGAGTTGGTGCAAAAATGTTTACGGTAGCAGGTCCTGTTCTGGTTTTTGGTATTTCAGCTTCTGTTTTAATCGGAATGATTACCTGTCTATTGATATAAGGAGGAATTACTATGCAAAAAATTCGGAAAACAGACGATTCGTTTTGACTGCCCCCCAACAATTGTAGAAACCTCTTCGATTGTTGGGCCAAAGGAATCAGAAGGTCCACTTGCTAAATATTTTGATAAATGTTTAAACGATGAATTTTGGGGAGAAAAAACATGGGAAAAAGCAGAAAGCAAAATGATTCGCGAAGCAGTAAATGGAGTTTTAAATAAATCGAATCTTGCTTCTACAGAAATTGATTTTCTTTTTGCCGGTGATCTACTGAACCAATGTATTTCTTCTAGTTTTGGACTACGTGACCTAAAAATTCCATACTTCGGAATTTTTGGAGCTTGCTCTACTTTTATTGAGGGAATGTCTCTTGGCAGTATTTTCTTAGACGGAAATGCAGCAAATCATGTTATTTGTGCCACTTCCAGTCATTTTTGTAGTGCCGAAAAACAATTTCGTTTTCCACTCGAACTTGGTAATCAGCGTCCTCAATCTGCTCAATGGACGGTTACTGGAGCTGGAGCTGCCATTCTTTCTCGCACTGGAAATGGTCCTTATGTCACTTATACCACTCCTGGAAGAATTATGGATTTGGATATTAAAGATGCTAATAACATGGGAGCTGCTATGGCACCTGCTGCATTTGATACACTTATGACTCATTTTGAAGATACCGGTCGAACTCCAAGTGACTATGACGCAATCTTCACAGGAGATTTAGGCTATGTGGGAAAAGATATTTTGCAAGATTTAGCCAAAACCAAAGGATTCCAAATTCAATCCAATTATGAGGATTGTGGTGTCTTAATTTTTGATCAACAAAAACAAGATACTCATTCGGGTGGTAGTGGATGTGCTTGTATTGCAACTGTCTTTTCATCCTTTATTTATCCAAAATTAATGAATCATGAATTAAAACGTGTTTTACTTATTGGAACTGGTGCACTTATGAATTCAACCAGTACTCAACAAAGTGAATCCATTCCTGGAATTGCCCATGCAGTTTCAGTTGAAATTCTTTAAGGAAGGAGGTTGCCAACGTGGAATTTCTTCAATCCATTGACTATTGGTTATTACTTCGTTGTTTTGTGGTTGGTGGTCTCATTTGTATTATCGGACAACTTTTACTGGATAAAACCAAATTAACCTCTGCCCGTATTTTAGTAATTTTTGTTACTGCTGGAGCAATTTTAGGTGGTCTTGGAATTTATCAGTATTTGATTGATTTTGCCGGTTGTGGAGCTACCGTTCCCCTTACTGGTTTTGGTGCAAACCTAGCAAAAGGTGCAATTGAAGCCTCAAAAGAACAAGGACTTCTAGGAGCTTTCATTGGTGGTGTCAAAACAGCTGCTGGTGGAATTGCAGCTGCAGTCTTCTTTGGCTATATTGCCTCTTTAATTGCAAAACCGAAAATAAAAAAGCAATAAAAGAAAACACAGAAAAGATTTTTTTCTTTCCTGTGTTTTTTATTTTTTCTCTTTTGGTGGATACGTTGCTAATGGAATTTGCAACATCGCTTTATCCTGATAACCATAAAATCGAGCAAATAGAATAATTGGAAAAACATGAAGTTTTTCATTATATAACTCTCTTTGGCGATTGCATTCAATTAATGCATAATAGATATATCTTTCATTTTGATTTAGTTCTTTTAAAATTTCGTAATATTCATCACCTTTTACAACATCTGTCTCTTCTTCTGCTATCTTTATTGCTTTGATAATCGCTTCTGTTAAGTAAGTTTCAATATGTTCAATTTCATAAAAACGAACTCGATTGGCTTCCCTTAATGCTTTGAAATCCCCTGTCATTGGTTTTTGATAATAATTCACAAATTGTGCCACATAAGTGGTAAGATGTTCTGCGATATCATATCTTTTCATCAAGCACTCTTGTAAGTAATTATATGTTTCCTTACATAAACTTTCTTGATTTTCGACTTTTCCATAGGAATAGATTAAGATAATGATGACTACTACAATGATTAGTCCAGTAATCATAGTTTACTCCTTCTTCTTTTGTCTTTGCTTCGATTATATCAATGGCTTTCCAAAAAAACAAGAGATATTTATAAATTTCATTTTCATAAAAATCTTACTATCTTTTTCACACAAAAAAAGAATTGATCGAACCTAAGATTCTTCAATTCCCTTTTCTTGATTTCTTATGCATTTTTCTTTGCTAATTCAGCAACTTTTTTGAATGCTTCTGGATCTGTAATAGCCATTTCAGCTAACATTTTTCTGTTGATTACAACATTTGCTTTCTTTAATCCTGCGATTAATTTGCTGTATGTTAAACCATTCATTCTTGCTGCAGCATTAATTCTTGCAATCCATAATTTTCTAAAATTACTCTTCTTGTCTTTTCTTCCTACATAAGCATACATTCCAGATTTCATAACAGCTTGTTTTGCCATACGGAAACGGTAATGTTTTGCTCCATAGTAACCTTTTGCTCTTTTTAATACTTTTTTATGTTTTTTACGTGTAATAACTGCTGATTTTACTCTTGCCATTTTCTTTCCTCCTTCTTTCCGCTTCTTTTTATCGATTAATTACCATATGGTAATAATTTTTTGATTCCTGCTTCGCAAGTTTTGTCTGCGTAAGCTGTTTGTGTTCTTAATTGTCTTTTTTGTTTTGTTGTACGATTTGATAAAAGGTGTCTACGATTTGTCTTGGTTCTTTTTACCTTTCCTGTAGCTGTATAAGAATATCTTTTCTTTGCTGCTTTATTTGTTTTTAACTTTGGCATATGATTTTCCTCCTTCATTTTGTAAAAATTATATATGTTAGCCTTTTATTTTTTAGCTAATATAATAAACATATTTTTTCCTTCTAAAACTGGCTTTTTCTCTGGAGAAGCAACATCGGATAACGCTTCTATAAAATCATTTAAGATTTTTTCACCAAGTTTTACATAATTTAATTCTCTTCCACGGAATTTCACCGTTATTTTTACTTTATTTCCATCACTAATAAATTTTCTTGCATTTTTTGCTTTAAATTCAAAGTCATGTTGTTCAATATTTGGTGTTATTCGAATTTCCTTTACTTCTAATACCTTTTGTTTTTTTCTGGCTTCTTTTTCTCTCTTTGATTGCTCAAATTTGTATTTGCCATAATTCATAATTTTGCATACTGGTACTTCTGCATTTGGAGAAACAAGTACAAGGTCTAATTTCTTTTCTGCTGCAAAATCAAGTGCATCATTTAAAGACATCTTTCCTTTTTTCTCTCCATTTTCGTCTATTACTTGAACTTCTTTTGCTCTGATTTGTCCATTAATAGGTAATTCTTGTTTTATAAAAAACACCTCCAATAAAATAAAAAAATTGACTTTTTTCCAAAGTCAATCCACGCTTAAAAAACTTTTTTATTTTGTTTTTTAACCTTTTCCCTTTGTGGTAAAGGTGAGCAAGTGGATTGCTTCTTGAAAATACTTAATTATTTTACTACATAAAATCAAATCCGTCAAGTACTTTTTGATTTTAGGCTTTGATTTTTCGAATTTTTAATTCGTTTCTTTTCATTGACATTCTTTTCTCCCTTGGTATAATAAAAGAAAAAAATAGATATGAGGAAAAAATTCATGATTGCAGAACAACTTCAAAAAATTTGGAAACTGATCCCTCTCGGAGTTTTGTTTTTTTTCTTTTTTACGATTCTAAAATCTCTGACATTAAGTTTGAGTAATTGCATCGCCTTTTCCATAGCTACTATTTTATTACTTCTAATCCCACATCTTTTGAAAAAGACAAAATTAAAAGAAAAAATCAATCAGTGGTCACCCCAAACGATAAAAGTACTTTTTCGTTTCCTTCTTCTAGTACACCTTATTTTTATGGTTCTATTTTCCCTACTCTTTATCTCCGAACCACGAAATGATTTAGGAACCATTTATCATAATGCTTTAGAAATTGTAGAGGACGGAAAAATCAATACCGAAATTGATGAAAATACTTCTTGCTATCATTTTTATGGTTATTCAAACAATGACTATTTCAATAATTGCCAAAATAATATTATGCTATTACTCATCTTAACGCTCCTTTATAAAGTGATGAGTTTATTGGGATTTGCCTTAACATTAGAAGGAACTCTACTTATTTCTCAGTTCTTTAATATCCTTTGTATTGAACTTGCGATCTGGATTGGTCTAAAAATACTTCAGAAAAAAGAAGATCCTTTTACGAGTTTTATCTATTTCATTTTGTCTTTTTTCTTTTTACCTTATTTTATTAATGCTTTTCGCTTTTATACCGATACAATCGTCCTTCCTTTCTCCATGCTTCTTATTTACTTATTTATAAGCATTGATGAGCAAAAGGATAATCAGAAAAAAAGAATATTTTCCTGGATTGGAATGGGATTGCTTGCTTTTCTAGCCATTCAAATTAAGCAAAGTGCAGGAATTATTGTCGTAGCAATGTTTCTATTTCTTCTTTTCCAAAAAAGGAAACGAGATCTTTTGCATTTTTGTACAATTCTTTTACCCATCCTTTTTCTTTTAATGGCTCTATTTCAATTCTGGATCCATCATACTTCTTGGATTGACATGAGTCGTGAAGAATGGATTAAGTTTCCGACCGTTCATTGGATTTCCCTTGGGATGACGAAGTCTGGATCCTATAGTCAAGATCTTGTTAATCTACAATTGGAACATGAAACAACGGTAGAACAAAAAGAAGAAATTGTTCTTCAAATTTTAAAACAACAACTGAGTTCCTATGAAAACATGGGAGAATTTTTAGATTTTGAATTTGAAAAAGCAGTTACTACTTGGTGCTCTGGAACTTATTACCAAAATTCACATTTAACATGGTTTTATCCCCCAAACATCTTCCAAGAGTTTTTACTTTCCGATGGAAAATATTTTGAAACCTTTTCAATTGTTTTAAAAACCTATTCATTCTTCTTGTTAGTATGTTTTTTACAAATATCGATCTACCAACTCAAAGAAAAGAACTGTCCTAATCATGTTTTTTATAGCCTGATTATTTTAGGTTTAGCACTTTTCCTAAGTTTCTGGGAAACCAAATCTAGATACTTACTATCCTTTGTCCCAATTTTCCTATTATTGGTTTCCGACCACCTTGCAAAAATGGACCGTGAATAAAAAATGGAATAGAAAACCGTGTTGTTCTGCTTTATTTTTCATTATTTTGCCAATTTTTCTTGACTTTTTTTTCAAGCTGTATTAGAATAGTATAGCGAAATTGTTATATAAGTGGATAGAAACTTCTCCCCGGTGGTTTTTATCCAGTTTATAGATAGAAAAATTAAATGAATGGAGGGTATTTTTTACCATGAATAATACGACCTATACTTTAAAAGGAAATGAAATTGAAAGAAAATGGTATATAATTGATGCAGCAAACAAACCTTTAGGTAGAGTTGCTACAGAAGCTGCTAAATTATTAAGAGGAAAACATAAGCCAACTTATACTCCTAATATGGATGTTGGAGATCATGTTATTATTATTAACTGTGATCAAATTGTCCTTACCGGAAAAAAATTAGACCAAAAAATCTACAGACATCATTCTGGATATATTGGTGGAATGAAAGAAACAACTGCAAGAGAAATGATGAATACTTCATCTGAAAAAGTAATGACTTTAGCAGTAAAAGGAATGCTTCCACATACACGTTTAGGAAGACAAATGGCTAAGAAATTAAGAGTATACGCAGGAAGCGAGCATGAAAATGCAGCACAAAAACCAGAAATTTGGAATTTCTAATATAAGTAAAAAAATTGAAGGAGGATATATCAATGCCAAAAGCAAAATCTGAGAAAATAGTTTTCTACGGTACAGGAAGAAGAAAAAAATCTATCGCACGTGTTAGATTAGTAGAAGGAACTGGCGTTATTACAATTAATAATAAAAATATTGATGAATATTTTGGAACAGAAACATTGAAGGTTATTGTTAGACAACCATTAACAGCTACTAACACATTAACCAAATATGATGTTATTTGTAAAGTACAAGGTGGAGGTTTTACAGGTCAAGCTGGAGCAATTCGCCATGGTATTTCAAGAGCTTTATTACAAGCAAATGGAGAATATCGACCAACTTTAAAATCAAACGGATTCTTAACAAGAGATCCTCGTATGAAAGAAAGAAAGAAATATGGTCTAAAAAAAGCAAGACGTGCTCCACAATTCTCAAAGAGATAATCTTTTTGATAAAGCAAAATTACAAACACGGAAGTTTTCAAACTTCCGTGTTTTTTGATTTTTTTCGAATCATATTCCTTCACTTCAGTCAAAAAAGAATGGTTAGACTAATTTTTCTAGTCTAATCATTCTTTTGGTTCCTTATTTTCTCTAACGATTTACAATCATTTTCTTGATGATTTTCGATGCTCTTACTCGAATCGACAATTCGCTTGATTGCTCAACCGAAAATCGGTTAAGACGAATCTGCTCTTTTATTTCTGCAATCGTAGAACAATCTTTTTGGAATCGATTTCGAATACTTCCGATTTGTAAAAAGTAGTGTGAATCACTCCCTCCTGTTATTGGAAGTTGAATTATCTGCCCTAATTTTTTTACCTTTTCCATCATTGTTTCAATTCCATAATCATATAAATCTCTTGCATTAAACTCAATCGCATCAATTTTGCCAAATATAGTCTGATCCAATTTGGGAAATTCTTTATGCTTGCGGTATGGATGTGCTAAGATTACCAAAAATTCTTGATCCTTTACCAAATCAAATAAATCTTGAATTGCAATAAAATCTTCTCCTTTTGTCTTACTTAATATTTGTTGATTAAATGTAAGAATTTGATTTCTTTCACCGATGAATAAAACATCTAATTTCTCTTTTGTCGTTACTTCTACTCCAGTAAACACCTTCACGCCATTTACAAGATAAAATTGGTTCACATATTCAAATTTTTTTTCTAAATAATAATACGCTTCTGAAAAATTCTTGGCATGAGAATGCTCTGTTAAAGCAATCGCTTCTAGTCCTTCTCGTTTTGCTTCTTCAATCTTTTCTTGAAATCCTTCTTCATCAAAAGGAAACTGATTTGTAATTTTCCCATGTGTATGAAAATCAATTACCATATTTCTTCCTCCATTTTTCGCTTTTCCGCTTTCCTATATTTTAACTTTTTCTCTTCGTTTGCGCAACTTCTCTTTTCCTATCTCTCCTGCAGATCCTTTTGTTTTTCTCTTTCATCTTGTCTTCCGATTTTATATATCATCTCTAAAAACGGATAATCACAATGATCCATTTTTCCTAATGACATTCTTAAAAAACTATCATACCCATCGTTTCGAAAAGGGTGCAATTGAATATGAGAAAATTGATCCTCCATTCTTAAAAAATTTCGGCAAAATCGATCTGTAAGATTGCATTGAATCGCATCACTTTCTTCTCTTGTTTTTGCTCCTACAAATCTTCCATATCTACCTACCAAAAAAATCGGTGCTTTGATTCGATGAATTTCTTCTCTTTCAAGCATTCCATAGAATAGTGTTAAAGCCACAATTGCACTAGGACTCACATTACGGTAGCGTTTTACCCCTCGATTTGCCAAATTACAAAACGAGCGGATTTCTTTTTGATGCGTTGTTCCTTGCGGTTCTTTTTTTCCTTGTAAAGCATAAATATAGGCAATTTTCTCTCCCACTCGATTTTTTGATATTCCATAACGAATTAATGGAAATTGATAGACTTCTTCCCCTCTTTGAATGGAATATTGAAATACGTATGGAGTTTCAAATCCATATTCATCTTCAATTCGTTGTGCATAGATTTCATTTTGATCGATCTGTCCGATTTTGGTTCTTTGAGCATATTGTTCAAAAGTATGATCTTGGATAAATTGTGTATATCGTCTAATAAATTTTTCTGGATTTTGAAAATCCTCCCAAGTAGCATTTTTCCATATATGAAATAGAAAATATCTTTCATTATGTCTTTGATCGATCTTGGTACAACAAATTTGATTTTCTTGAATTGCTCCGAAGATATTCTTTTAATGTTTCTTCAAATGAATCGATATCCTGAATCCATAAATCTGGTGTATAACTAGTGTTTGATTTTGCTATGATTTTTACTGTCTTCCCTTTGCGTACTACCTCTGCTTTTCTTTCTGATTCTGTCATTTCTTTTTGTTTTGCCTCTTCTCTTGAAACACCTAAGCGATTTTGAAAAGCTAATATAACTTGTTCTGTATAATTATTCTTTTGCAATTTTTTCACCTCACAAAACCTGATGATTATATCACAAAAATGTTGAATTTACAAGGCTTTCTTAGATTTTCTAATCCAAACAAAGAAAACTCACAAATGTGAGTTTTCTTTTCTTTCAATATCGTGGTCTTTATTCGATTTTGGTTCCACATTCTCCACAAAAAGCAGATCCTTCTGGTATTTTCTTACCACAGTTTGGACAAAATGCTGCTTTTTCTTTTCTTGGTTTTCCACATCTTATACAGAATTTTGATTTATTCTCTTGTCCACAATCACAAGTCCATACATCATTTTCTGCTTTTGGCGCTACTGGTTCTGGAGTTGGTTCTTCTTTTTTCTCTGGCTCAATCGGTTCTTTTACTTTGCTGTTTTCTGTATTTTGTGAAAATACAGAACCCATCACATCGTTTCCTCCTCCCATACTGTTCATCATACCAATTCCCATAAAGCCTGTTGCAGCTCCATTTGCGTTTTCTGCAGCTTTTTCCATTGCTCTTCCATACGAACTAACAATTGTACCTTGTTGCATAAATTGATTAATTCCAACTTCATATTGGTCAATTTTCTTTTCTGATTCTTCATCTAATGTAACGGATTCTACAGCAAATCCAACAATCGCGATACCACGTCTTCTCATTGGCTCATCAAATACTTTTTTATCCATCATTTCTTTGATTTCATCTGTTTGGCTAGGCATCTCTAATACTGGAACTTTATATTCAGACGTTCCTAATTCATTCGTTACATTTTGGAATGTTGCTAAAACTTCTGATCTTAATTGTTCCGTTAATTGTTCTTTTCGATAAGTTTCAGCTGTTCCTGCAATTTCTTGTAGGAATAGAGCTGGATCACAAATTTTAAAAGTATAGGTTCCAAAACATTTAATTTGTACTCTCATTGGTGTTGCTGTACCAGTCATTTGATTTTGGATTGGATGTGACCAATCTTGAAAAGGAATTGGATTTGGTGTTCCAAATTTATTATCAATAATTTCTTTTAGATTTAAGAAATATACTTCTTGTCTTTTGGCAACGCCTCCTCCATAGGTAAATCTTTCCCACATTTCTTTAAACACAGCTCCAAATTGACCTGCGAAGAAAGATGGTGAAGAAGATTCATCAAATGTATAAACTCCTTCTTCTGCTGTTGCATCAACTACTTTACCATTATCTAAAATGATCGCACATTGTCCTGGTGAAACAATAATAGCACTTTTGTTAGAAATTACTCCTGTTTCTGTTGTTTTTTTCACCATTAAAACATCATTTGGCATATTTTCGCATTCAATAAAATCTTTCCATTGATCTTTAAAAGTTCCTCCGATTGCTTCTGCTGCAGCTTTAATTAATCCCATATTGGATCCTCCTTTAATTTATACTTTTTTATTTTCTTTGTAAATTTGCTAATGCCCAGTCATGTGTATCGGTTGTAATAACGCTTCCACAATATTCACATTTTCCGGCCGATGTGATCTTGGTTGGTGCACCACAATTTGGACAGTTGGTTGTTTCGACTTCTCCGGTTGCTTTTTGGGTTACCACTCCGGTTGTTCTTACGAACGTTAATAAATAGGTATTCGTTCTTTCGGTTACCTTATCTCCTTGTAAAACTTTTTTCGTTGTTGCATCAATAATATAGTCTTTCATTCTTGAGTTTAGCTCAACCGTTAATATATCTTGGCCACCCTCTTGTTTGAATTGATATAGTTTCGCATAGTTAACACAGATTCGATCCATCACATTAATTGTATTGTTATCAATATATCCTTGTAATTGTGATTTGTGTTGTTCAAATAATTCTTTTGTTTCAAAAGTACGAATTACTTCCCAATCTCTTGCTGTCCAAGCTTGTTGTAATTTCACAAATAAAGTCTTAGACCAAGCAATGAATTCTTCTTTATTGAATTCTGGATCAATTGCTTTTAATTTTGCAACAATATCTGCTTCACTCATTCCGACTCTTTGGGTTGTAGAATAGTAATTTGCAGAAGATGGTGCTTTGTTCTTTCCATGTTTATTTTTACTAATAATGATACAAACGATGATCACAACGACAACGATAACACCTACTAAGTCGGATCCACCTCCACTACTCGATCCACTTCGATAACTGGATCCACTGCTATAACTCGATCCGCCCCAATCCGAGCTACTCCAGCTTGATCCACCACTATCATAGCTTTCAAAACTTCCTACATCAGCAAATGAAGGCGTTGCTAATAAGGAAAAACATAAGATTACTCCTAATAGGATGATACCTAATTTCTTTTTTGTATTTTGGTTCTTTTTCATTTGTTCCCCCTTTCTCATAATTAAATTATATCTTTATTTGTAGAAAAGTGTCAATAAAAATCAAAAAAAGAAAAGATGGTTTTTCTTTCCTCTTTTCTTTCTAATTTAAAACTTGCAAGGCAGTATCTTGGTCCAAGCCGTCCAAATCATAATAAGTATCTGGTATTTTTCCTACAATTACTGCTTCTGCTAATAAAATTTTACTTTCTACTGTTTCCTTTGTGTTACTAAATGGTGTATAGACAATCGTTGTACAAATTACATTAATGTAGAGGCGGTGTAAAGTTTGGTTAATTCCAGTACTTGTAAATTCAGATTTTAATTCGGTTTGCACATTTCCGTCAGTCTGAATTCGAATCTTAATCTTTGGTCCACTTCCAGATAGTAATTTACTTCCTGTAAAACTGCCTAAACGAATGTCAAAATTTTCTTCCTCATATTGATCTAATCCTTCTTGGACTCCAATTGCCACATCTGCCATAATTTGATTCACAAGGCCTACATTGATTTTAATCATTTTTACATTTCGTTCATCATCCATTTCAATAATTGAAAGATCATCATAGTTATAGATATCTGCCATTTCTTTTACTTCTTGACTTGCAAACTTGGAAGCAATCGAAATTGCAATTTCTCTACATTTCGAATCCACAATTGGTTCTGTAGATTGCCAAGCAATTGTTATCGTTAAACTAATTGTCAAAAGAATTAAACCAATTTTCATTAACTTTTTTCTAGGTTTCGAAAACCAATTTCTTCTTGAATAAATCCTTTCGATTTTCGGATTCTGCATATTTTCCTATCCTGCACATTTACTAGCATAACTTGGAATATATAGTTTTTGTCCGAACGGGAAGATTTCTCTCTTGTTCGATTTGATTCACTCTTTTTATTTCATCAACGGTAGAACAAAAACGTTTAGCAATTTCCCATAGTGTATCTTTTGGTTTTACAAAATAGATTACCATTCCATGTCGATCTAATTCTTCTTCGCTCATTTCAATTGCATCTAATAGATTTAATTCTGTTTGATTGGATACTTCAACAATAAATTCTAATTCAATCTTGATCGAAATCTGATCATCTGGTTCTACCACAAACTGGTCTGTCAATATTTCAATATTCGTTCTCATTTTCGAAGTAGTATCAATTTGAGAATTCTCAATGGTATAGTCAAATGGTAATACAATTCTCTTTGTATCCACATTGCTGGAATTATCTCCTTCGAAAATAAATTCTACTTCTACTTCTCCGATGTATTGAATTTTCCCATTTACTTTCTCAGTTTCATTTAATCTTGGTGTTACTCTTGCATCATAAATCGTTTTGTTCACCAATTCATCCATTCGTTGTTTTTCTTGAATGACAAAATTTTCTTTGATGGGTTCTGTTCTTTCTGCAACACGAATGGTTTTACTTTGAAATGTTAACCTCTTCTCTGTACTATAGATATCTTGGATAAGATCCACTTCTGCATTATGATACATTCTAAGTTCTGCTTCGATCTCACATTCTGCATAAATGGAGTGTTCTTCGACTGGATTTGGTTTAATTAATACATTTCTCATTTCATAACGAACATCACAAAAATCTTCTTCTTTTACATCTGGCATATCAACAAATCCCATAACTGGTATACGATTTTCGATGCTCTTCATTCTTTTATCTTCTGTTAAATACAAAATTCGGATAATTAAATCAGATTTTAGCAGTACTTTATGATAACTTACTTTATAATCACGATTTACTAACTTTACTTCTACCTTTAAAATTTCTGCTAAATCATCCGTATTATCAATCACAAAGGTATCTTTTGCAAATATCTTGGTATTTCCTTCTCCAACAAGTGAACTAATTTTGGTTGGCATTGTCATTTTTTGAATATTAGCTTCTTCATTTAATTGTTCAATTACTTCAACATTCTCATTTTGATAAATTGTTGCACTTACTTCTAAGACAGCTTTTACATGAATTTTTCTTCCGTTTAAAATTTTACATTCCATATTTTTTACTCTTACATCAATTTCTGCTGAAGCATTTTTTCCCGTTTGTTCAAAATCCATACCTTCTGAGAAATCTAGATTCGTTTGAAGACCTCGAACTCTTCCATTTTCTTCGTCTGCCAAATACATAATATAGGTTTGTACTGTTCCATCAAATCTTAATTTTTGATTGTTTAATTCTCTTTTATAGATACACACTGTTCCACTCGTTGCAATTGTATTTAAGATATCTGGCTTGATATCTGGAATAATGGTATCCGATTCAATCACAAAATTCTCAGTCTTCTGATCTGTAATTCGGTTCATATTTAAGCTTGTTTTCTTTGTCACGATTTCCATTTCAAAAACCTCCCTATCGTCTTTTAATTTCATTATATTGGGAGGTACAAAAAAAATTCCTATTTCTAGGAATTTTCCTTATTTTTATTTTACACTGCTCTTGTTTTTTTGGTATCCGGCATAGGTGGAACTAAAGAATAATAACCTTCTCCATCAAATACGGAAACATCAATTGTTCTAGTTAGAACATCGGTGTAACTAAATGACTCATTTTTAATGGTATCATCTTCATACTTCACACGAAAAAAACAAGGATACGCTTTTTCTATTGTGGCTTCTTTTTCAAATACCTTGCTTCTACCTCTAGAACCTTTGATAATTACTTTTTGTCCTACTTTCTCTTCAATTCCAGACTTTAGATTTGCAATGTTTATCATATAATCACCTACTCTTATTTGATGAATAAATTATATCATCCAGGACATTTGATGTCAAAAAAGCGATTTTGCCGTCGATTCCGACAATTGGCTCCCAGAAACACTTTTCGGGTTTTATTACTATTTTGTTACATTTTTGTAATATCTTTGTAATATTGTCATTTATTGGATGTACTTGATCTGTTTTTTCCCCATACTTCCAATTCCGTCAATCCCTCTTCTGCCATCTCTTAATTCATCTTCAAAATCTTTAATCATCAAAAATCGATTCTGACTGGTCGTTGCAATTTTTTGTGCAACGACTAAAGGATCTTTAAAATCAATCAAAATACGAGCTGGTGACGAAGCAAAGTTAGCACCGGATTCAATTAATCCTTCATAGTAACTTTGGCAAGCGCCAGCAAAAATCGCAATTTGATCACTATACTGTCGTACTTTCTTTACTGCTTCAATAAAAAATCTAGAATTACGATAATTACTCACATCATTATATCCCATCTTCTTTTTGATCATCCCATCATGTCCTGTAATAATGACAACATCGGGCTGATATTTTTCAACAAATTTTCCAATTAAGCGAGATTGTTCACTTTCTTTAATATTCTTTACAACCGCTTCTAGTCCATTTTTTCGGTAATATCTCTCCGATTTTTCTGCATAGCGCCTGTCTCCATCTAAGTGAAGAATCTTTCCTGCCGGTTCAATTTTTTCCCATCTTGTTTTTACTTTCTTTTTCCCTGATTCTTCTAAGATTCTTTCTTCCCATTGTCTTAAATTTTCTCTTACTTGTTTCAGAGAAACTTTCTCTAAATCTCCCAAACTACTATCTGCTGTGATACGAATTGTTAACCCTTTTAAAATTGCGATTTTTTCTCCCTGTTGTGTGACAATGCTCTCTACACAAAATACAATATCTTTTCCATAAGATTTACGGACTACCATATCGCCTTCTCGAATTCGATTCACATTCCTCACCTCTTATTTGTCTAACATAGTATATTTTATGTCGTTTTTTGAAGAATGTGCCAGAAAAAAGAAGCTAAGATCTTCTTTCTCTTAGCTTCTTTCTTATTTTATAACACTTATTTTACAACTTTGATATGCTCTTCACCATCTGCTACAATTTTTACTCTCTTATTTTTCGTTATATTGCCGGTTAAGATATTTTCTGCCAATCCATCTTCTACAATGGTTTGAATTGCTCTTCTTAATGGACGAGCGCCAAAGTTTGTATCAATTCCTTTTTTCGCAACAAGTTCTTTTACAGATGGATCAATCTCAATTTCCATTTCTTGTTCTTGCAATCTTTTGATGACTTGATTTAGCATTAAATCAATAATCTTTTCATTTTCTTGTTTGGTTAATTTATGGAATACAATGATCTCATCAATACGATTAATGAATTCTGGACGGAATTGTTTTTTCACCTCTTGCATTACTTCTTTTTTGATTGCTTCGTATTCTTTTTGTTCGTTTTCTGTTTTTTCGTCTGTAAATCCTAGCGTCTTTTTATCCGTAATTAGTCTTGCACCAATATTGGATGTCATGATAATAACCGTATTTTTAAAGTTTACTGTTCTTCCTTGTGAATCAGTTAATCTACCATCATCAAGAATTTGAAGCATCATATTCATTACATCTGGATGCGCTTTTTCAATTTCATCAAATAGAATAACTGCATATGGTTTTCTACGAATCTTTTCGGTTAATTGTCCTCCATCATCAAATCCTACATATCCTGGAGGTGCACCAATTAGTTTTGCAACCGAATGTGGCTCCATAAATTCTGACATATCAACACGAATCATAGCATCTTCATTTCCGAATAAGCATTCTGCCAAAGCTTTGGATAATTCTGTTTTACCAACACCAGTTGGTCCTAAGAATAGGAAGGAACCAATTGGACGATTTGGATCTTTTAATCCTACTCTACCTCTACGAATTGCTTTTGCAACAGCTTTTACAGCCTCATCTTGTCCTACTACTCTCTTGTGTAACATTTCTTCTAGATTCTTTAATTTTTCATTCTCATCTTGTGTGATTTTTTGAACTGGAATCTTCGTCCAACTAGCAATAACACCCGCAATATCATCTTCTGTTAAATTCATCACGTTTTTACTATTTTTACTGTGCCATTTTTCTTTTTCTTTTTCAAGTTTTTCTTTTTTCTCTCTTTCTTTATCTCTTAAAGTAGCTGCTTTTTCAAAGTCTTGCGACTGAATTGCTTCTTCTTTTTCTTTTCCAAGCTTCTTAATTTCTTCTTCTAATTTTTTCAAGCTATCTGGTTGTGTATAGTTTTTCATACGCACACGAGAAGCAGCTTCATCGATTAAATCAATGGCTTTATCTGGAAGGAAACGATCATTAATATATCGAATGGATAGTTTAACAGCTGCTTCCATCGCTTCATCCGATATTTTTACATTATGGTGAGCTTCATATTTATCTCTTAATCCTTTTAAAATTTGAAGTGTATCTTCTGCAGATGGTTCTGCTACATTGACTGGACTAAATCTACGCTCTAATGCTGCATCTTTTTCAATATATTTACGATATTCATTTAAAGTTGTTGCTCCTAAAACTTGTACTTCTCCACGAGCAAGAAGTGGTTTTAAAATATTTGCTGCATCGACTGCACCTTCTGCTGATCCTGCTCCAACAATGGTATGAATCTCGTCAATGAAAAGAATGACATCTCCTGCTTTTCTTACTTCTTCTAGGGATTTTTTAATTCTCTCTTCAAAATCGCCACGGTATTTAGCGCCTGCTACCATGCTGGAAATATCGATACTAACAATTCGTTTTCCTTTTAAGTTTTCTGGTACATCACCAGCTACAATTTTTTGTGCTAGACCTTCTACAACAGCTGTTTTACCAACACCTGGTTCTCCAATTAAACAAGGATTATTTTTACTTCTTCTTGATAGGATTTGAATTACTCTTTCGATTTCATCTTTTCTACCAATGACTGGATCTAATTTGCCTTCTCTTGCCTTTTGTGTTAAATCTGCTCCAAATTGATTTAAAGTTGGAGTTTGTTTATAGCTACCAGAATCTTTTCTCCCTTTTGGCGAATCCTCTTCTCCTAAATTTTGATCCGATTCTTGGATCACTTTCACAATTTCATTGTATAGCTTTTGTGGGTTTACATTTAAATCAAGCATAATTCGAACAGCAATACTATCTCCTTCACGCATGATTCCAATTAATAGATGTTCTGTTCCAATAAATTCTGTCCCTAATTTACGTGCTTCCATAAACGCATTTTCAATCACACGTTTTGTTCTTGGTGTAAATCCTACTGGATTCATTCCATTCATGTCTCGGTTAAATCCTACAAGTTCTTCGATTTCTGCTAAAACATTTTCTGCTGTAACATCTTGAGAAGCTAACACTTTGGCAGCCACTCCATTTCCTTCTTTCACTAAACCATATAGCAAATGCTCAGTTCCAATATAGTTATGTCCTAGTTCCACAGCAAGTTCATTTGCAATTTCAATTGCTTGTTCAGCACGATTTGTAAATTTATACATCATTTTACGTCCCTCCTTTTTTATTTTTCATTTCGGATTTTTTGAATTACTTCTGGTCTTTTGGCTTCTCTTTGTCTTGCATCTAATCTTTCTCCTAAGAATTTTTGTAAATTGCCAGATCGTAAATTAATTTGTAGTTTTCGAATTTGTGCATCGGTTAATTCATCTAAAATTCCTAAGTCAACTCCTAATTTAATTTCTGATAAAAGTTTGGAAGCTTCTTCAGATGTCATTCTCTTTGCATAAAGAAAAATTCCATAAGAACGATAAATACGATTCTCTAAATCATAATCTTTCTTTACTAAGTACTTTCTTGCTGTACGTTCTTGTTCAATAATACGCTCTGCAATTGCTTTCATATTTTTAATGATACTCTTTTCTGTAATTCCTAACGATTGGATATTGGAAATTTGATAAAAATCATCTCGAATCTCACTTCCCTCACCATAAGCTCCTTGTACACTCATTCCAAAGTTGTTAATGACGCGAAGCATTGGGTTTAAGTTTCCGGTTTTTTGCAAGCCTGGTAAATGGACCATAATAGAAGCTTTCATTCCTGTTCCCACATGGTTTGGATTACTCGTCAAATATCCAAATTGTTCATCACAAGCATAATCCAAGAGTTGATTTAATTTTTCATCTACATCAATGGCAAGATTAGCAGCCTCTTCTAAAGCAAGTCCGGCCGAAAATACTTGAATTTTAATATGATCTTCTTCATTAATCATCAAGCATAAATTCTCCTCATCGTTAATCGCAATCGCAGCATATGGATAATTTTTTTTCACGAAATCTGGTGTAATTAAATGT
Source organism: uncultured Clostridia bacterium (assembly GCA_944393505.1). Taxonomy (GTDB): domain Bacteria; phylum Bacillota; class Clostridia; order TANB77; family CAG-508; genus CALYAK01. The sequence goes on from CALYAK010000013.1 coordinate 29,306, forward strand.
TTTTCGATCAAGCTTAATAGTGTGACTTCATCAATGTCCTCTAATTTTAACAGTTTCAATCCATATCCTACACTTGGTAAAACTTCTTTTACCTTTTCATATAGTTTTTTCGCATCTTCTTTACTTTCTTTAATCAAAAATGGAATACTTCTTAAATTTCTTGCTAAACGTACTCTTGTACTAACAACTACATCCGATGCTTCTCCTGTTTGAAAATACCAATTTTCCATATTCTTCCCTCCTATTTCGATTCATTTTTCTTTTCTTCCATCTTTTTAATTTCATCTCGAATTTTTGCAGCATCTTCATAGCGTTCTTCTTTAATTGCTTTTTTTAAATCTTCTTGATACTGTTCCAATTTACTACTTTGTGTAGATGGTTTTGCTGTTTGTTCCTTGCTCTCTTCAAATTGAATTTTTTCTTTGGAAACACTACCAATTCTTCCAACATGTTTGTTGTTTCCATGAAGATTTTTTAAGATCGGAGAAATTTTATCACGGAAGGTGTTATAGCAATTTGCACAGCCAAACTTTCCGGTGTTTAATAAGTCCTCATAAGTCATATGACAAGTTTCACATTGTAATTCTTTTGGACTTAAGAAATCGGATAATAGACTGGCATCCTCATATTGATGAAAGAAATCACCAAATAAGTTTGAGAAATCCATTGACATTGGTAATTCAAAATCATCTAATCCCATTTCTTTTGCACATTGGGTACATAACCTAATTTCCTTTCTTTCTCCATTAATAATTTGTGTATAATGAAAATTTGCCTCTCTTTTTCCACAATTTTGACATAACATCTTAATTACCTCCTTTAATTCTAGTCTTCCACTAGATTTAATAACATATTTTTAAAGATACTTGCTCTTAAAGAATCCTTTAAATTTTGAGGAACCTTTAAGACCTTATCACTTGTTGCTACTTTTAATAATTTTGCTTCTTTTTCACTGATCATGCCATAGGATAAAAAGTTACTAATAAAAATATCAATTTCTTGTGCTGTAATGCTATCTCCAACGCTTGTTATAATATGCATGAAATAATTGCTTTTTGTTACATTAATCTTTTTTATTGCAATATGACCTCCACCACCTCTTTTACTTTCTACATAATATCCTTGTGATGGTTTAAATCTGGTTTGAATCACATAGTTAATCTGAGATGGCACACAATTAAAATATTCAGCTAAATCATTTCTTTGAATTTCGATATAGTCATTATCATCTTTAAACAAGTCTTTGATAAATTCTTCAATCATATCCGACATTCTCATAGCATCATCTCCTTTTGTTTGACTTTGACTTTCTTTGACCTTTATTCTATTATATCTGCTTTTTGAATAAAAACAAGTCTTATTTTTCATTTTTTCGACTTGTTTTTATTCTATTTTCACTTAGTTTATTATACTTTTCTTCTCGTTTCTCTTTTTTTCTCGTTATTTCTTCTTATCTCTTCCCTTTTCTGGATCTGTAATAGAACCTAGTCTGTCTGCCTTTCTTTTTTGTTGTTCTTGTGTAATCCAATAAAAATAAGATGGTATAAACTCCCCATATCGGGAAGTACCGTTTTGCTCTTCCTCTTTCTCATGACTTTCTTCTATCTTTTTATTCATCTTTCTCAACCTCACTTTTCTTCTTATTATAGTTATGGTCAAGATCTTATTTTTTATACCATCTTTTATAAATATTGATAAATCGCTTCCGCTACCCCATCAGAGTTATTATCGGCAACAACAGCATTAGCAAATTCTTGAATATATGGTGCGCTATTTCCCATCGCAATTCCCATTCCAGCATTTTTGAGCATACTTTCATCATTAATATTATCACCAATTGCTAATACTTCTTCTGGTTTAATTCCTAACTCTTCCATTAAAAAGGATAATGCATTCCATTTATTCACATTTTGACTCGTTATTTCCGTATAATAATATTCTAATTTTACTTCTTCTGTTCCAGACTTGAACATTTTTCTCGACATATGTTCTACATCTAATGTATCTACATTTTTAATATTCCTTAATTTGCGAATAATGCTCCCAAAAATAATTTCATTATCATCACAAATCGTTACTTTGAGAAAGTGATCTTTTTCATTTTTCTCAATGCTATGATATAAATCTGGTATAATTTGAATATTGGTCTTTTTTTCTTCTGGCTTTTTTAAATTTTCTTGATTATAGAATAGCACATTATAATTCAGAGATTTTGTTAGAATTGTATCTTCGGTATAAACATTATAAAAAATACTATTTTCCTCACAAATCGATAAAATTTGCATTAATTTAGCTTTATCGATTTCTTTACTGTATAAAATTTTGTTTTCTTTCAAATCATATAATAAGGAACCATTTCCACAAATAATATAACGATCTGCTTGAATTTCCTCTGCGAGTGTTCCAACCGAATTAACTCTACCAGAACATAGCACAATTTCAGCTCCTTTTTGTTTTGCATATTGAATCGCTTCTTTATTTTTTTGTGAAATTTCACCATAGGAATTTAACAATGTTCCATCTAAATCAATTGCAATTAATCGATACATACTTACTCCTTTTTCTCTATCATTCCCTTTTTCGCCAAAATTATATCACTGCTCCCCATCCTTCTCAAGTTTTTTCATGAATTTTCCAGTTTAAAAAAATCGATTTCGCGCATTCTATATAATGAAAAGACAAGGTCTTGTTTTTTCAAAAAAATAATTACGATTTATAATCACATTCTAGGAGGTGAATTACAAATGGCATCAAACAGTAGTAGAAATTCTAAGTTAGTTCCAGAAGCTAGTGAAGCTCTAAATAAATTCAAATATGAAGTAGCTAGTGATGAGGCTGTCAAAAATATATTTAAACTATTTTTAACATCTTCTCTTTCACTAGCTACTTTTTATTTTTTAAGAAGCTTTTTTATTACGTTTATTCTCTACTCTAGCTTCTTTTCCATCTTTATTTTCGTATTGCTCAATTTGTGTTAAGTCATCAAATTTATAATAAATATTGATTTCGTGATCTTCTGATATTGTTATCTTTTCAATCAATTCATTTAACAACTCTTTGCTCGGTTCTTTCATTGCGATAAATTCTTCTACCAATTTTTTTACTTTATCTTGATGATTTTCTTTTTCTTTTCCTTGTTGCAATAAACTTTCTAAATTTGTTTTTTCTTTAAATGCTTTCTCTCTTTCTTTTGTGAAGTCTTGCATAAGTTCTAAATAATCATTCTCTGAAATAATTCCCTTTACTTTATCTTTATATAAGTTTTTAATATAAAGACTGGACTCTGTAATTTGGTATTCGATTTCCTCAAGCTTTCTTTGTATCTCATATCTTTTTTGTTCTTTTTGCTTTTCTTGTTCAGCTAATTCGAATAGTTCTTCTGGTAAATCTTTTGTCATATATCTTTGACAAACGGTTCGAATGTGTTCGAGTAATATTTCTTGTAAAATTTCTAGATGATTGGAATGCCTAGTACACACTTCATTATATAGTTTTGAATAACTGTAGCAAATTGTTGTATAACGATATTCTCCATATTTCTTTAAAGCATAATTGGAATAAGTAACATGAAGTCTTGCTCCACATTCCGCACAATAGAGTAATCCTTTAAATAAGTAATCATGCTTTGTGCCTTTAAAAGATTGATTTTTGTTTAAAATTTCTTGTACTCGATCAAAGATTTCTCGGTCAATGATTGGCTCATGTGTTCCCTTACAGATAAATCGTTCTTCCTTTGGAACGGTAATACGTATTTTCGATTTATAGTTGATACTTCTACGCTTGAATTGCTCTAAATCTCCTAAATATACTGGGTTGTTTAAAATCCTTCGTATGCTTGTTTGTTTCCACGCATTATATAAAACAGTCTTTCTAGTATTTCCAATATTTCTTGACTGACCTGGTACGGCTATTTTTTCCTGTGTTAAAATTTGAGCAATTCTGGTAAGTCCATTTCCCTGTAAATATAAATCAAATATTTTCTTTACAACTTTTGCTTCTGCTTCATTGATAATTAAGTGATATTTGTTTTCTGGATCTTTTTGATATCCATAAGGTGCTGTTACTCCCAAAAAGTTTCCTGCTTTTCTTCTTTCTGTTAAGGAACTTCGAATCTTTTTTGATATATCTTTTACATACATATCATTGATAATACTTTTAAAAGGGGCTATATCACTCATTCCTGCATCTTCCATTGTGTCAATATTATCTAGTAGTGCAATATATCTTACTTGGTGTTCCGGAAAATATCGTTGTAAATAGTAACCTGTATCGATATAATCTCTCCCTAATCTGGATAGATCCTTTGTAATAACAGTATCAATTAATCCTGATTCGATATCTTCAATCATTTTCTTAAAACTCGGTCGGTTAAAATTCGTTCCTGACCATCCATCGTCTACATATTCATTTATGATAAAAAAATTTTGATTTTCTGCTACAAATCGTTTTAAAATTTCCCTTTGGTTTGTAATACTCGAACTTTCTTCTTTATCACCATCTTCCCTCGATAACCTAATATACAGTCCAACTCGAAAAGTTTTATTTTCTTGATTGCTTATCGGTTTTCCATTCATAAAATTCCTCCCTTTAAGCAATCGCCTAAGATTATTATAGCATAACTTGAAAAAATTTTCTCAAATTTTCTATATTTCTTAGGCGATTTTTATTTATTCTTGGATTCTTAGTTCTATTAAAAAGGATTTTTTTATTATTTCATTTACATCAATTTTTGAATCTTTTGCAAAAATATCTTTTATCTGATATTCTTCTTTTTCTTTCGTAAGTCTTTTCTTTTTTTCCATCTCTAATATCACCATTTTTATTATTCCTTTTCCTTCCAAAAATATACAGTTTTTAATATGCTTTCTCTATATGTGATCTATATAGAACACTTTCCCTTCTATCTATAAAAAGGACTTAATTTTCTAATGGAAAGACAATTTTGATGAAAAATTAAAAAAGTCAAAAAAAATAGTTCACATCATCTTGATGTCGTTCTGATTCTTTTTTTATTATACACTTTCGTTGGTGAATATTATGGGTACAAGAAAATTAAACGGAAAGTTAAATGTAATTTCAAAAAATTTAATGAAATATCGAGCTGAAAAGGGAATTTCACAAGCTGATTTATGCAAGAAATTAGCCTTATTAGGCATACCTTTATATACTAACGATATCTATAAAATCGAACACAATAAAAGAACTGTAAAAGATTATGAATTATATGCTTTTGCGAAAGTTTTAAACGTAAAAATCGAAGATTTACTAAGTGGTATAACAGAAGAATTTGATCTATAAAACCATATAACTTAAAAGTTATATGGTTCTTTTTTGTTCTCGATTATACTCTTGTTCTATATATTGTGCTTGTTCCTTTGTAATTCTTCCATCTACTTTAGCAAGTTTTAAGAGCGATCTGATATTTTCCCACTTCATTGATTTGCACTCTCCCTTTGCTGTTAATTCTATATATTCAACAATTTCTTCAAAAAGATAATATGGTATTAGAAAAGTATCTTCTATTTGATTACTCTTTTCTTTAATTTTGTTCTCTTCTATCAATCTAACTCCATCTACAAAACCTACTTTATAGAATTTTTCATTTTCGTAACTTCTACTTAGATCATTTCTTACTAAATAGTCTTTTAACATATTTTTTATTTTACTGGCTTTTTCCCCATCTAATTTTTCTATTTCATCGATTACCATTTGATAACTTGTTGGGTGCTTTTTATAAATTTCTTTTAAATTTTCTTCTTGCTCGATATGATTTTCCACAATTTCATCTTCTCTGCTTTGAAAAAGAGTTGTTAAAATATCATCTTTTACATAATTCTTGATACTTTCTGTTTTAAACATTTAAATTCCTCCCATTCTCCATTTGACATCAAGTTGATGTTGATTAAAGTAAAAAAATATCGCTATATCGCGTTTACTATCCGTAGCACTTTAAATATTATCATAACCTTAATGTTAAAATCAAGTAAAATTTATTTATCTTATGGAGGCAATTTTGACAAATCCCAGAAACTATTCCAAACGTTTAAATGGTAAACTAAATTCAGCAGGAAAAATCATAAAATCATATCGAATCAAAAATCACATTTCTAGGCAAACTTTATCTGATAAGTTAATGATTATGGGAATTGATATTTCTGCCCAATCGATTTATGATTTAGAAACAGGAAACCGTGGTATTTTAGATTATGAACTATGTGCAATCGCTAAATGCTTAGGTGTATCTAGTAACGATCTTTTAAAAGATTTCGAAAAATATTTAGATCAAAACTTATATGAATAAAGAGGAATGTATAAACTTTCACTTATGCATTCCTCTTTTATTTTATAACTTATCTCTTTCATTATCAAAAGCTTTGACTCGTAATTGATAATTATAACCTCTCATTAAAAGGATTTACTAATCCAATAAATGGGAACATATTTTCAATTGACAACCAATTTAAGTTTATATATACTTTACCTATATAAAGGGGGATTCTTAATGAAAAAATTTGTTATCGCTTTACTTGTTTTTATTACAATATTATCAGTTATTTTATTGTTGAAAGTAAATAGTGTTATATCTTCTGATAATTCATTGCAGTCTTCCCAAGTAGCTATTCCTAAATATTCGAGCTATGATATCGAACAATTAATTCTAAAGGGTAAAGAAAATTTTGAAAAAATAGATAATATTTATTATGAATCACATACTGTAGCTACGGTTAGCAGATTTTATTTTCTAGGCAACAAGATGAAATTCGATTACTACTATAAGCCTTCTTCTTATTTTAAAATCGACTCGGAATTCAATATTTCATCACAAGTTTTGGATTTAGATGAAAAAAAGCTATATGATTACAACCACGAATACAAAACTTTGTCTATCAGTGATAAAACAGAACCTTATTTTGGTTTTCAAAGCATTCTTTTATCCATACTAAATACTAATGGTCGTTTTTATTATTATGATTTCACCTATCTAAAGGATGAAGAAATCGAAGGAAAAGATTGTATTTTTATAAAAGAAAACATCTATAATATAAAAACTGGCGAAATTATTTATCTTGATTTTGGTATTCCAGTATATTGGATTGAAAAGTCTACTGGATTTATGGTTGCTAGCGGAACAATGCAACAAAATGAAAAAACTGCTACACCAGAATCAATAATAAAAAATATAAGATTTGATGTAGTAACAGATCGTGATTTCATAATGCCTACTAATTACAGGAAAATTTACTAAATTCAAAAAATACTAGAGGGGTTCAAGATCAACTTGAACCCCTCTAGTATTTACTAATTAAAAAGGATTACTCTGAGAGACTTTTCTCAATGAGGTAAATATATCTAGCATATGCCTCCATTTCTTCTGTATTCCCACCAAAAGGCATACTCATCTTCATTAGAGCACAGTTTTTTTCTGCTGTCGTGATTCTAGATTTATTTCCTTCTTCTATCGCGTCTAGCAATTCTTTATATGCATGTAAGTATTCAATGTTGTCTATTGTTCGAACTGCATCAATCCCTCCTATAGAATGAACTATTACCTGACTATAACTTTGAAACTCATTAGCCAAACTAACACCTTTTAGCTCAACAGGTGGAAGATCAACACCTACGGCAATTATTTTTCCAATAGAATCTTTTACATCATTTAAAATCTCTGAAATTATCGTTTGGTCCGCACCTTCCTCGTTTAACCACTTAATTAGCGCTGTTTTGCTAAAGTCTACATTTTTGCCACATGAAGCTAATTGAATATTCATGCAATAATAGAAGTATGTCAAAAATTTTTCTTTCACTACCATTTCTTCGTCTGGATACTCAATTTCCCCTGTAAGTAATTCGTAATATTCGGGTAATTTGGTTTTTACGTTGTCAAATATTGTAGCGTTTGATATAAACTCCAAAAAATCCTTAGCTACTTTTGGGCTTAAATACTGGTACGTTGAAAATCCTCCCATGTTTGTATATAGTGGACTATAAAATAATCCTTGATACTGATCGTCCGTATAAATATCAATATCTGCCATAAATTTATGTCCAAAGGTATATTCGTTGGAAGTACCAAATGAATATGTACTTTTTCCTTTAAACTCTAAGGTTATCCGGTCATATCGATATTCAGTAACTTGTACATTTGAAGACGGAATTACTCCAAATTGATTAGCTTCTTTCTCCTCTACTCTGAATTTTATATCAGTAATATCATCAAAGAAGCATAAAATATAATCGTCTTCCCATGCATAAGCTAGGTAGTTTTCGCTTGCATAATCCTCACCAGATACTTGCAAGTTTTGGATTAACGCGAAAACTGTATCTGGTATAGCAAAGGTTTTTCCACCTGTCACATTACAAATGGTATCAACGTTATCGCTTTCTTCACTTCCTATCTCTATAAATGAACGATTATCTCTCGATATCTCCATTTATCTTATTTTTTTATTTTATATTAATTA
>CALYAK010000014.1 GCA_944393505.1 uncultured Clostridia bacterium
GTTACAATTGGTCTGGATGCATCTCTTCTCACATTTAATGTTGGTGCTGTCGATAGTCTCATTCCTCCACTATCGTACGTATATGCTACGATTGCAAAACTTCCATCGATTGCAATACGGAAGGTTGTTCCATTTGCAATATCTACTTCTCCTGTATCTACCTCTCCTGCTTGATATTCCGTATTTCCAATTGTTCCATTACTATATGCTGTTCCTCTTACTCGATACGTTACTCTTGAGGATCCTGTATCTGTTCCTAATACACGTAGGGTTATATTACTCGTATACCATTCATTTTGTCCCATATTTCCACTAGCTACACTGACTGTTACTCCATTTCCTGCTGTTGAGCCTGTTTCTCTTTTTAACCACATAATACTTGAGTTTGATTTTTTTCCTTCTAAATCATACGAATATGCTGTAATGGTATATTCTCCATCTTTCGTAAAAGTTAAAGTTCCACCATTTTCAATATCAATCTCTTTAATTAATCCACTTGGATAAAGTTCGTTATTAATTTCATCTACCGTTGTTGTTAAGATATATTTAATCCTTAATGTTTTATCCGTTGTTGCAATTTGGATGGTTACATCACTTCGGAAAAAGCTTGCTGCGATTTCTTCTCCTTCTAGTACGGTAATGGTTGGTGGTACAGCATCTCCTCCGATCATACTTCCATCACTTCCACCAGTGTTGGTGTTTGTTCCTCCTGTGTTACTACCACCTTGGTTTCCACTTCCTCCCGATCCACCGGAACCAGATTCTCCTCCTTCTGAACTTCCTCCTGTATCGGTACCCGGAATAATGCCAATCCCCGTATAGAGCTGATTATCTCTTAACTCATTTTGTAGAGCTGCAAGTTGTTGGTTATCATATTCTGTTTCATTCGTTATCATATTTTTGGTATCTTTTGCTTGAAAGATAATTCCATCTTCTCCTATTACTGCATTTAGAGTGATTCCTGCTAGAATAACAAGCACTACTATTGTTACTAATAGTGCAAAATTTAAGAAGGAAGCAAGATTGATTCTTACTTCCTTCTTTTTTAGTCTTCTAATTTTCTAATTTCTTCTTCGCTTAGTCCTGTCAGTTTTCCAATTAAGCTAATTTCTAATTTTTCTTTTAGCATCTTTTTTGCAATCTCTTTTGTTTTTTCAATCTTTCCTTGTTCTTTTCCTTCTTGCAGTCCTGATGCTCTTGAAGATGCTTCATCTCGAATTGCTTTTTCTCTCCATTCAGCAAATCTTTGCAATTCTTCTTCTTCACTCATTTGACTTAATTTCTCATTTGCTTCTTTTAATTCTTCATTCTCTTTCATTGCTACTTTCACCCTTTCTGATTCTGGGTTATCGATGAAAAACAGCCAATCTAATAACTCGCCCTCTTCTTTTTCTTTCCCCTTAATTTTTTCTAATTCAATTATATGAATTTCTAATTTGTCTGTCAAAATGATTTTTCTTCCTTTTTCCTCGATTATCTTCCATTCTGTATGATATTCTAGCTCTTCTAATCCATTTATTAAAAAATCTGTTATTAATATTATAATTGTTCGATCTAGTTTTTGATATTCTTCTCCTTCCTTAATTCCTTTTATGTATAGTCTAGACCAATAATACAAGATTCTCTCCTTGATATCTTGTTTTTTTACCACCTGCATTTCTATATTTACTTTTTCTTTTCCGTTTACTTCTACTAGTACATCTAAAATTCCTAACTTTCCTCCCCTTTTTTCTCTTCTTAAAATAGGATTTTTACTTAAATCTAATTGATCAATTTTCTCGTCAAGTACTTTCTCTATAAACCTTTTGGTTATTTTTTCATTTCCAACTTCTCCAAATAACCTTTGAAATACCAAATCAATTTTGGGAGATAGCATTTTTATTTTTGTCATACGTATATTCCTTTCATTATTTTTGGCATGAGAAATAAACATCTATCGCTCATAGATTTTTTTATTTAACTATTCTATTATTATTTTTTACTCGTGCTTGGAATTTTTATTGATATCAATTTGGTTGAATAAAATTTTTTTGATTTTAATTCTTTTCTTATTGAATAAACTTTGCTATTTCTCATAGCCTACCCTTATCTAACTACACTTTTTATTATTTGTCAATATTTTCCATTCGAAATACAGAAAAAAGCATTCTCATTTTTTAGAGAATGCTTTTTTCTTTCTATTTACGAAGTTCTGCTTTAAATTTCTTTCCTAAATCTAGTATGATTTTTTCTAGGCTAGCATTTACTTCTTCATCAGTTAAAGTACGATCATCTTTTCCGAAAGTTAAAGAATAGGCTAAACTCTTCTTGCCTTCTTCAATTCCTTTTCCCATGTATTGATCAAAGACTTCAATTTTTTCTAAGCTAGAACCACCCGATTTTTTAATTTGCATTTCAATATCTTGAGAAATCATATCACGGTCTACAACAATCGCAAGATCTTTTTTAATCGTTGGATATTTTGAAATCTCTTTGTATTTCATTTTACTAACTTTCTTTGCTAATAAATGATCTAAATTAATTTCCATCACATAAACCGCTTCTTTACAAATACTTGGATGAAGTCTACCGATTACTCCAACAATATCATTGTTCACACTGATAAACGCCGATTGACCTGGATGGAAAGCTTCTGGCATATTTTCCGGATCTACCTTTAAGCGATATCTTTCTGCAAATCCAAGATAATCTAAAATTTCTTCTGCAATTCCTTTGATGACATAGAAGTTCACTTCCTGATTTTGCCCAATTCCTAAATAGTATCTTCCTGTCATTAGGCAAGTAAGCATGTTCTCTTCTCCATATTCTTCGTCCTTTTTATAGAAAGACTTACCGATTTCGAAGATTGAAATATCGTAGTTATTTCTTGCTTGATTGTATTCGTAAATCTTGTATAGAGAAGGAATGATACTATGTCTTAACGTATTTCTTTCCTCTGTCATTGGATCTAGTAGTCTTACAAGTTCGGTATCATCTTTGGTTCCCATTTTTGCTTCTTTGTCATTGACTAAGATATAGGATAAAGTTTCATTTAAACCTAAATCTACCATTTTATTACGAATTTGACGCATTGTCTTGTTATAGCTACCTGGCTTAATTGGAACAGAAGGTAATTTACCAACAATATTGTCTACTCCATAAATACGTCCAACTTCTTCAATTAGATCTTCTTTGATACTAATATCTACTCTTCTTCTTGGTACCAAAACGGTGATTTTCTCTACTGTTGCTAGATCTTCTTCTTTTTCTTGGAAAGTTACTTTCTTTTTGTTTATTTCACAAGTAAATCCTAATTTACGGAATACATCTAGCACAGCAACCTTTGGAATTTCCATTCCTAAGATACGGTTGATATTTTCGAATGTAATATCAATTGCTTTGTCTGCTTTTTCCGTTTTATCATAGATTGCCATCTTTCCAACAACTTCTGCTCCTGCAAGCTCTTGTAACAAATGGCAAGAACGTTCAATCGCAAGATAAGTACGATTTGGATCTAATCCTTTTTCAAAACGATTGCTTGCTTCACTACGAAGTAATGCTTTTGCTGTCTTACGAATTTTAATTGGATCAAAAATCGCTGCTTCAATTAAAATATTTTTGGTATTTTCGGTAATTTCGGTATCATAACCACCCATTACACCCGCTAATCCAATTGCTCGTTTTCCGTCAGAGATAACAATATCCTCGTCTGTTAACGTTCTTTCAATTCCATCTAATGTTTTTACCGTTTCTCCTGGTTTTGCCATACGAGCTTCAATCATTCCATTTGGTAAGGTATCTGCATCATAGAAATGTAGCGGTTGTCCTGTCTCTAACATAACATAGTTACTAATATCAACTACGTTATTAATTGGACGAATACCAGAAGCAATTAATCTTGCTTTGATATAATCGGGGCTTTCTTTGATTTGAACATTTTTTACTTTTTTGGCTAGAAAGATTTTGCAGTTTTCTGTTCCTACTTTTACTTGGAATGTTTTGCTTAAATCTTCGTCATTTTCTTGATAAGATACATTCATTGGTTTTACTTGTTTGTCATAAATTGCTCCTAATTCATACGCCATACCAAGAATGCTTAATAAATCTCCACGATTTGCTGTTAAATCGAAATCAATCACATCATCTTTTAATTTCATATAGGCTAGAGGATCTCCTCCAATTGGAGCATCTTCTGGTAGCTCATGGATTCCTGTTTTATCTGGTCCTTCGATAAATTTATGTTCTAACCCTAATTCACTCATAGAGCAAAGCATTCCGTTCGACTCTTGCCCACGAATGATTCCTCTTTTTATTGTTTTTTCTGGTAATACGGCTCCATCTAAAGCAACAATTACTTTCAATCCTGTTCTTACATTTGGTGCTCCGCAAACAATATTTAATACTTCTGTTCCAATATCTACTTTGCAAACATGTAGATGGTCAGAATCTGGATGCATTTTACAATCAATTACTTTTCCAATGGTTAATTTGCTTGCTGGAAGAAGAGGACCTGCTTCATCATATTCATTTCCTGCTTTTGTCATATCTTCTGCAATTTGTTTTACATCTTGATCTAAGTCAAGATATTCTTTTACAAAATTAATACTTAATTTCATTTTCTTCATCCTTTCTATCAAATTGTTCTAAAAATCTTACATCGTTTTGATATAGCAAACGAATATCTGTAATACCATATTTAAACATCGCTAAACGATCCAATCCTGTTCCAAAGGCAAATCCGCTATATTTTTCTGGATCATATCCATTCATTTTCAAAACATTTGGATGAACAATACCAGATCCTAATACTTCGATCCATCCCGTTTGCTTACATAGGTTACAACCTTTTCCTTTACATTTAAAGCAAGTTACATCAACTTCATAAGATGGTTCTGTAAATGGGAAATAGCTTGGACGGAAACGTAAATCTAAATCTTCTCCTAGCATTTTACGAACGAATACTTCTAACGTTCCTTTTAAATCTGCTAAAGAAATATTTTTATCGACTACTAACCCTTCTACTTGGTTAAATTGATGAGAATGTGTTGCATCATCATCTCTACGATAGGTTTTTCCTGGAACAATGACACGAATTGGGTTCTTTTCTTCATTTGCCATCATGACTCTTGCTTGCACAGCAGAAGTTTGGGTACGAAGTAAATATTCAGTTGTGATATAGAAAGTGTCTTGCATATCTCTTGCTGGATGGCCTTTTGGTAAGTTTAGTCTTTCAAAACAATATTCATCTGTCTCTAATTCAGGACCTTCTGCCACATCATATCCCATAGAAACGAATAGATCTTCTACTTCTTCAATAATTCGATTTAACGGATGCTTACTTCCTCTTCTGATTTTACTACTTGGAAGAGTAACATCAATTTTTTCCTCTTTTAATCTTCTTTCTAATTCTTCTTTTGCAAATTGTGCTTCTTTTTCTTTGATGCGTGTTTCTAATTCTTCTTTTACCACATTCACTAAGCTTCCAATGATAGGTCTTTCTTCTGCTGATAAAGCTCCCATCCCTCTTAAAACTGCTGTTAATTCTCCTTTTTTCCCAAGGTATTGAACACGTACATCATTTAAAGCTTGTGCATTTTCGCTTTTTGCAATTTGCTCCATTGCCTTTTGTTTCATACTTTCAATTTGCTCTTTCATTTTTTATTCTCCTTTCATTTTTCTTTTTAATTTGGCTAAATTTTTGGATAATCCAATTATTTCCAAAGGGATTTCTACTAGTTTGTCATTTTCCACAACATAGTTTTGTATGGTGGCACGATTTCTCCCTAAGATATTTTCAATTTCTTTCGTTAGATAATGCAGTTGGGTACAATGTGGTGATTTATCCACTGTTATAATCGCAATTCTTTTTGTTTTCTCCCTTGCTAAGATATCTAGTACTTTTGTGACAACCATATTAAAATGTGTTTCTTCTAGGCATACCGTATAAACATAGGGTGAGATTTTTTGGATTTCTTCTTTTAAATTCTCCTTATCCCTTAAACAACTTCCTAATATCACAATCGACTCTTCTGTATCAAAGCAGTTCGTAGAAAGCAATTCTTTCATATCTTTCTTCCTTTCTAGGTTCCAAACAAAAAGACCAATTCAATCCTTTTTAGGACGAATTGGCCGTGGTACCACCTAATTTTATTAATTTTCATTAACCTCTACTGCTTTTAACGGAGCAACCCGCTTCTTCCTACTGAAATCATCCGATTCTTTCAGAGAAAGTCCGAAAAAGTGAAATTTCTATTTTAGCGAATCTTGATGAGATCTCAGCAGGTATTCTCATCTCTCTGTTAGCTTCTTTTGCTAAAATATACTTTGCTTTTTCCTTGGATTCTTTTTTCTATGTGCATTATCTTACCATATTTTTCAAAAAGATTCAAGACTTTCTTTTTATTTTATGATCAAATGATTTTTTTCTCTTCTTAATAATGAAAATGGATCACAATTTTCCTTCTTTTGTTTCTTCATTAAACAAAACAATATTTTCTTTCTTTTTTCTCTACAAATCTTCCGAAAACTCTTCCTTTTTCTACAAGTATATTGTATAATGTTAGTGTATAAAAATATGAAGGGAGGTATTTCTATGTGGCAATTTTGGTTAATACTTTCTGGCATATTTTTCGTATTTGAAATGGCAACCGTAGGCTTCTTAATTTTTTGGTTAGGAGTAGGAGCTCTACTTGCAATGATTGTTAGTTTCTTTGTTGATAACGTAATCATTCAAACAGCTGTATTTGTTATTTCATCCATCGCTTTAATTTTCCTTACAAAGCCTTTTGTAAAGAAATTTGCAACACCGCGTGTCAAAGTGAAAACAAATGCATATTCAATTATTGGAAAAAATGCCATTGTTACAAAAGAAATTAATTCTCACACCGGTAAGATTGGACAAATAAAAGTCGGTGGAGATACTTGGTCTGCTAAAGCAGATATGGAAGAAACAATTATTCCTGTCAATACAGAAGTTAAAATTTTACGAATTGATGGTGTAAAAGCAGTTGTTTCAACTGATCTTTCAGCAGAACCAGAAATCGTCGATGATGAGTCCATTTAATTAACATTTGTATATCATTTAAGGAGGATATAGATATGCCATTTTTAATTATTTTATTAGTGATTGTTTTAATTATCGCTTTTAAGACCATTAAAATCGTTAAACAATCTGAAGTGTACATTATTGAAAGATTAGGTAAATTCCATAAAATCGCTGATGCAGGTCTTACCATTATCGTTCCTTTCTTTGATCATGTACGTAGCGTTGTTAGTTTAAAACAACAAACCATGGATATTCCACCACAAGGAGTTATTACAAAGGATAACGTTACCATTACCATCGATACCGTTGTATTCTATAAAATTACAGATCCTGCAAAAGCAGTTTATGAAATCCAATCTTTGAAAAAAGGTATTGAATACTTAGCAATTACAACCATTCGTGATATTGTTGGTAAAATGGATCTTGATGCTACATTCTCTTCTCGTGATGCCATCAATGATAAATTAAGAGTGATCCTAGATGAAGCAACTGACCAATGGGGATGTAAAATTGACCGTGTAGAAATTAAAGATATTACACCACCTGCAGACATTCGTGATGCCATGGAAAAACAAATGAATGCAGAACGTAATAAAAGAGCTTTAATTTTACAAGCTGAAGGTGAAAGACAATCTGCTATCACATTAGCGGAAGGTAAAAAGGAAGCTGCTATCCTAGAAGCTGAAGCTGATAAAGAAGCCAAAATCAGAAGAGCTGTCGGTGAAGCTGAAGCAATCAAACAAGTCGCTGAAGCAAAAGCAGCTGAAATTCATATGGTATATGATGCTATGATGAAAGCAAATCCAAATGATAAATTAGTTCAACTAAAATCATTAGAAACTTTAAAAGAAGTTGCAAATGGAGATGCAAACAAAGTGTTTATTCCTTTTGAAGCAACCTCTACTTTAAGTAGTTTAGGTGCTGCAAAAGAAATTTTTACCGATAACAAAAAATAGAATTTAATCACCAAAAAGAAACCTAGAAATTTTCTAGGTTTTTTCTTTTCTCTTTTTTTATTTACAAAAACGGTGGTTACCAATCGTAACAACATGCGGTCTAGACCATATCCATGCACTTGTCGCCGTGTTTGGATTAAAATAATAAATTGACCCATAAGAAGGATCCCATCCATTCATAGCATCTCTTGCTGCTTTTTTAGCTGTTTCATTGGGTGTTAAATTAATTTGTCCATCATTTACAACGGAAAATGCACCTGATTGATAGATAACCCCTGATATAGTATTGGGAAAAGAGCTACTCTTCACACGATTTAACACAACTGCTCCTACTGCTACCTGTCCTGTATAGGGTTCTCCTCTCGCTTCTGCATAAATTAGCCTACTTAACAAATTCAGATCGCTAGAGCTTAAACTACTCGAAGAACTTGAATTAGAACTATTCATAATTCCCATTGCTTGCAGAGTTTTCGTTCCTGCAATTCCATCAACTGTCAAACCATTTTTTCTTTGAAAATATTTAACCGCTTCTAATGTTTGACTTCCATAAATTCCGTCTACATTTCCGTTATAATAACCCCAACGTTTTAATTTGGTTTGAATTTGTCTTACTTCTTCTCCTCTTGATCCATATTTGGATAAAGCATCTACCTGACTATTTCGAAAAAATATTTGATAAGAACAGAAAATTCCAAAGAGTATAACCAAAAGAATTAGTAATTGTCTTCTGCTATTTCTTCGTTTTTTTGTTCTTTCGTCCTTCATAAAAAATCACCTCTTGCAAGGATATTTTCTCCACAAGAGGTAAGTTTTATACATTTTTGTAAAATCTTTCGTTTAAAAGATTCCTTTTATATTTCCTTCTTCATCAAAACCAATCTTTTCTGCTGCCGGAACTTTTGGAAGTCCTGGCATTGTCATCATTTTTCCGGTAATGGCAACAATAAATTCTGCTCCTCCTTTTAAAATGACTTCATTAATATGAATTGTGAATGGTTCTTTACAAGCTAAGTTCTTTGGATCGTCCGATAGCGAATATTGTGTTTTTGCAATGCAAACTGGGAAGTTTCCAAACCCTAAAGCTTCAATCCTTTGGATCGTTTGCAAAGCCTCTTCGGAATATTCTACATTTTCTGCTCCATAGATTTTCTTTGCTACTTTTTCTAATTTGGTTTGAATCGGGTCTTCAGTTTCATAGATGAATTGGAAATTTTCTTTTTCTTCAACCAAATTGATGATCTTTTCTGCTAAATCTTCTGCTCCTTCTCCACCTTTTTCCCAGCTTTCTACTAAACTTAGTTGAATCTTCTTTTCTTCCAAAGCTTTTTCCAAACATTGAATTTCTGCTTCTGTATCAAAAGGATGCTTGTTAATGGCAACAATGACATTTAAGCCAAATTGTTCTTTTAAATTTTGGACATGCTTTAATAAATTTGGCATTCCTTTTTTGACTGCTTCTACATTTTCTTCTTTTACCAATTCTTTTGGAACTCCACCGTTATATTTCAAAGCCTTTAGTGTTGCTACACACACAACTGCATCTGGTTTCAAATCAGCTACTCGGCACTTAATATCCAAAAACTTTTCTGCTCCTAAATCTGCTCCAAAGCCCGCTTCTGTTACTACATAATCTCCTAATTTCAAAGCAAATTTAGTTGCAATCACACTATTACATCCATGTGCAATATTGGCAAAAGGTCCTCCATGAACAATGGCTGGTGTCCCTTCTAATGTTTGTACTAAGTTGGGATCAATTGCATCTTTTAACAAAACAGCCATTGAACCTTCTGCATGAAGCTCTTTTGCTCGTACAATTTCTCCTCTTTTGTTATATCCAATAACGATATTTCCTAATCTTCTTTGTAAATCTTTTTGATCTTTTGCTAAACAGAAAATTGCCATCACTTCTGATGCTGCTGTAATATCAAAACCATCCGTTCTTTCTTTCATATTCTTTTCTTTCGAAAGTCCAGTTTGTACCACTCTTAATTGTCGATCATTTAAATCTACGCATCGCTTCCATGTTACTTTTTCAATCTCTAATTCATTTCCATTGAAAATATGATTATCGATTAAAGAGGATAATAGATTATTGGCAGAGGTAATTGCGTGTAAATCTCCTGTAAAATGAAGATTGATATCTTCCATTGGAGCAATTTGTGAATAGCCTCCACCTGTTGCTCCTCCTTTAATACCAAAAACTGGTCCTAAAGAAGGTTCTCTTAAAGCAAGAACTGCATTCTTCTTTTTTCTTCTCAATCCATCAGCAAGTCCAATTGCCATGGTTGTTTTTCCTTCTCCTAGCGGAGTTGGATTAATCGCTGTTACCAAAATTAGTTTTCCATTTTTCTTATCTTTTACTTTTTGAAAAGCTTCTTTTGTGATCTTTGCCTTATATTTGCCATAAGGCTCTAAATCATCATCTTCTAATCCTAATTTTTCTGCGATTTTACTAATTCTTTGAAGTTTCGTGTTTCTTGCAATTTCAATATCCTCCATTTGTTTGTCCTCCTCTATTTTTATACAACAAATCCTACGATAATTCCAATAATTGCTCCTGCCATTACTTGAATTGGTGAATGACCTAAAACTTCTTGTAATCTTTCTTCTGGTTTTAATTCCGTTATTTCAATCATTCGATTTAAAAGACTAGCTTGTTTTCCAGCAGCTCTTCGAACTCCTGCGGCATCATACATAACAACACAAGCAAAAATTATTGTTAGTGCAGTAATTGGTGCTTCTAGTCCATATTCTCTCGCAATCATCGTTGCAAGCGTCGTAACAACCGCTGAGTGACTGCTTGGCATCCCTCCTGCTCCCAATAATCGATTCCAAAGTAGCTTTTTTTCTTTGATTGAATCGAAAACAAACTTAAAAACTTGGATGACAAACCATACTGCAAATGGTACCACCAAAAATCGATATTGCATAATATATTCCATTTTTTCTACCCCTTATATTTTCCCTTAATCTTCTGTTGGCACAAAATTCTCTTCTTTGATTTCCCCATCTTCTTGAATTAAAATGGTAATTCTCTTTTCTGCCTCTTGTAAAATTTCATTACATTTTTTCGATAAAGCCATTCCTTCTTCAAATTTTTTGACAGATTGGTCTAGGTCTAAATCACCTTTTTCTAGTTCCTGTGCGATTTCCTCTAATCGTTTCATTGCTTCTTCGAAATTTAATTCTTGCTTCATTTCTTTTTCTTCCACTTTACTTCCTCCAATTATTGTTCTGTAACAGTTTGTTTTTCTAAATCAACGACATAGCTCGTCATTAAAAATGTTGTTTCTAATTCATGAACCGAAACAATATATCTTCCTTCTGCATCAACAGCATCTACTGAAAAGTAAATCTCTTCGTCTGATGGTCCATATTGATCCATCGCCATTTGGATTGCTTGTTCTTCTTTGCTTAATGTAGCATTGGAAGAACTGGTATTTTCTTCTGTTTGTCCTTCATTTTCAACTGTTTCATTTTGTACCTCTTCACTTTGTGTTTCATTCACAATCTCATTTTCATCCTCTTCTGTTACATTATCATAAAGATCGTTAATCATATTTTCCAATCCTGAATTTGGATCTTTTACCATATTAACTTCCATCTCTTCTGAAACTGGTTTGGTACGAAATACTTCGTAAATAATGATGGCAACTAAGATGACAATTGCAATTCCTGCAACAATTAATGCGATCTTGCTTGCTTTTTGATTTTTCATATTTTCCCTCCTTATAGGACTTTTGCCTTTGTTTCTCCTTCCAAAAATGTTAAAGTAATCTCATCATCTTTTTTTAAATCCGAAGCTCTTGTAATTACTTTATTTCCTAACTTCGTAATGCTATATCCTCTTGTTAACGTCTTTAATGGACTTAATGCGTCTAATTTTGCAATTTTCTCCATTGCGCTTCCTTTTTTTCTTTGAAATCCTTGCATAACTGCATTCTGGATTCTTTTCTTTCTCATATCAACCCATAAATATTTTTCTTCAATCATCTGCATTGGTTCTTTGAAAACACGTCTTGTCATGCATTTTTCATAACGCATTCGCATGAATTCTGTTTTCTTTTTTAATGCAATTTTGGATCGATTTTCTAAGTTTTGTAATTTTAAAATTAAATCTTGTTTATTTGGTACAGCAAGTTCTGCTGCAGCAGATGGTGTCGGTGCTCTTAAGTCTGCCACAAAATCTGCAATAGTAAAATCCGTTTCGTGACCAACTGCTGAAATGATTGGTAAGTCTGATGCAAAAATAGCACGAGCTACGATTTCTTCATTAAATGGCCATAAATCTTCTAAAGAACCTCCTCCTCTTGCTAAGATCAAAATGTCTGCTAATTTTTGTTCATTCATTGTCTGAATCGCTTTTACAATCTTTTCTGCTGCTCCTTCTCCTTGAACTGGAACCGGAAGCAATCGAATTTGTACATCCGGATTTCTTCTGGTCGATACATTAATGATATCACGAATAACAGCTCCTGTGTTAGATGTTAATACACCAATACGAAGTGGCATTTGGGGAATTGGCTTTTTATGAGATGGATCAAATAGACCTTCTTTTTCTAGCTTTGCTTTTAATTCTTCATAAGCTGTATACAAACTTCCAATTCCATCTTCTTGCATTGCTTTTCCGTAAATTTGATAAACACCATCTCGTTCAAAAACAGAAACCGTTCCCAATAGCAAAACTTTCATTCCATCTTTTGGCATAAATTTTAACTTTTCTGCATAACTTTTGAAGATAATACACTTTATTAAAGAATTCTCATCTTTTAACGTAAAATACATATGCCCAGTATAATGATTTTTAAAATTTGAAATTTCTCCTCTTACATAAACATGATTTAAAAATTCGTCTCCAGCTACTTTTTCTTTCATGTAGCGATTTAATTCCGTAACTGATATTGGTTCGATTTTCATTTTTCTCTATTTTTCTCCTATTCTTCTTGTGTTTGATCTAATTTTTTCTCTTTCACGATACTTGCCAATATCCCATTTACAAAAGATTTTGAATCCTCGTCACCGTAATTTTTTGCAAGTTCAACACCTTCATTGATGACCACTTTATATGGTAATTTTTTGATGGTCATTTCATAAACGGTTAGCTTTAAAATGGCAACATTAATTTTAGAAACACGTGCAATCTCCCAGCCTTCTTTTAAATTAGAAGAAATTAGTGTTACAATCTCTTCTTCGTGTTCTTTGATCCCATTTATCACATCTTCTACATATTCTTTTACTTTTTTTTCTGAAATTTCGTTGTTCTCCAAGAAAAGCTCTGTCTCTTCTTTTAATTCTTCTGCGTTTGGTTTTTGTACTTCTAAACTATAGATCAGCTTAAAAGCCATTTCTCTTGCTGCCGTTCTGTTCATATCTTTTCCCCTTTTAGATTCTATCAATAAAATTTTTCAATTTTTCTTTTACTTCTTCTTTATTTTGTTGAACATAATTTCCAAAATAAATACCAAGAGTAATGAGAATAATTGCTATAATTAGCTTATATAAATTGGTCAATAAAATTAAAATGGCAATAATTGCTCCAATAATTGCTCCACAATATTTTTGAAAAAAACCTTTTACATCATTCATATCTTCAAAAGTCCTCTCTTTCTATTACGCTTCTACATCCTCTTTTTCTTCTTCTTTTGTTTTTAAACGTTCATTTCGAATCGCAACATTCACAGCACTTAGTTCTAAATCGGTTGTTTTCTTAATCGTCTCTTTTACTTTTAATTGAATGTTTTTGGATAATTGATTAATGGCTGTTAATTCTTTTGCTGTAATAATTACATTCATTTTTACGTGATTTTGCTTGTCCATCTCCAATTCAACTTTTGGATTCAAAGCTCCATCGAAATTGTCAATAACATTTAATGCAATATTGCGGATGGTTTCTTTCGTAATTAATAATCTTCCATCTGCATTTTCCAATAAAATACCATTTTCTAAATTTTCTTCTTCTTCCTCTTTTCCTGCTGATCCAAAGAAAATGCATTTAATAGAAAGTAGAATCAAAACAATGCAAACGCCTAGTGTAACATTGGTTGCAACCGTATGATTAAGTGCCATACCAATAATCCATGTAAACGTCGATGCATCAACCCAACCAAATAAAATTAAGCATAATAAAATGGATAAAATTAATATAATATTTGAAAATAACACTAATGATAATCTTTCTAAAAACTTCATTTTTTTCCTCCATCTATGGAAAGAAAAGGCACGTGGCAGTCCTTAATCTCACTTGCGCGTGCCTTCTTTTTCCTTTATTTCTTTTCTTCGTTTGATATTGCTTCTTCTTTTTCTCGATCTTCTTGTCCTTGTATTTTTACATCTTGTACATGAACACTAATACCAGCTACTTTTAATCCAGTCATATCTTCTACTGCTTTTTTTACACGGTTTTGGATCTCGTAAGCAACATCTGGAATTCTTGCTCCAAATTCTACAATAATATTTACATCAATTTTTGCTTCTTGTCCTTCTAGTTCTACTTTAATTCCTTTGGTAATATTTTTCTTACCAGTAAATGCTTCTGAGATTCCACCTACGAATCCTCCAGCCATTCCATAAACACCAGAAACTTCTGAAACAGCAACACCTGCAATAGATGCTACAACACCTTCCGCAATTTTGATATCATTGGATTCTAGTGCAATTTCCTCACCATTATTTTCTATGATTTCATCTTTGTTCTCTTCCATAAAAACCTCCTAATCGTTTTCCTCTTTCATTTTTCCATTACTAGTATATCAGTAAGGCTTTGATTTTACAACTCTTTTCCAAAAATTTATCGATTATTCAAAGCATTCTCCCGCAGGAATTTGCCTTCCTCTCAAAAAGCTTCCTATGTCCATTTTTTTTGCATTTTCTCCTTGTATTTCAAGCACTTGCAAAATTCCATCTTTTGCTTTGATATATAACCCGTCTTTTGGATCCGATTTTAAGATCGTTCCCGGTTCAATTTCTTTAAATTTGTATTGATACTCATCCCATTCCGTAAATTCCGTAAAAAATTCTTCCGTTGTTTTTGCTTTTACTTTCCAGAACTTTATTTTCTGTCCGTTTAAAAAGGTATAGGCTCCCATAATTGGATTGAGCCCTCTTACTCGATTATGAATGGTTTTTGCATCTTGTTCTTTCCAATTAATTTTTGCCATTTCTTTGTCCAGCATTGGTGCATAACTTGCTTCTTCATCGTTTTGTTTGATTCTTTGTGCCGTACCATTTTCAATTTTTTGTAAAGTTTGAACTAATAAAGAAGCACCAACTTTTGCTAAGCGATCCCATAACTCTCCCGTTGTTTCATCTGGTCCAATTTCTACTTTTGCTGTTTCAATCATATCACCAGTATCCATTCCTTCATTCATATACATGGTGGTAATACCAGTCTCTGTTTCTCCATTTAAAACTGCCCATTGAATGGGAGCTGCTCCTCGATATTTTGGAAGAAGCGATCCGTGAACATTCACACAACCAAGTTTTGGTATTTCTAATAGCTCCTTTGGTAAAATCTTGCCATATGCCACGACAACCACCAAATCTGGATTTAGTGATCGCATTTCCGTTAAAAATTCTTCGTTATTACGAACTTTAAAGGGTTGATAAATCTTTAAATTTTTCTCCATTGCATATTGTTTCACTTCTGAAGGGATCAGTTTCATACCTCTTCCTTTTGGTTTATCCACATTGGTTACAACTCCAATTACCTCATATCCCGCTTCTACGATTGCTTCTAAAGAAGCTTTTGCAAAATCCGGTGTTCCCATAAAAACGATTTTCATCTTTTTCACCCGCACTCTCTATTTCTTGTTTTC
The DNA here is from genome assembly GCA_944393505.1 of uncultured Clostridia bacterium. Taxonomy (GTDB): domain Bacteria; phylum Bacillota; class Clostridia; order TANB77; family CAG-508; genus CALYAK01. The sequence continues at coordinate 15,795 of CALYAK010000014.1, forward strand.
CTCTTCTTTTACTACTTCTAAAGTTCCTGGTATCATTTTATCCACAAATAGGATCCCATCTAAATGATCAATTTCATGAGCTAACGCTTGTGCTAACAACCCTTTTCCAGTCACTTTAATTGCTTTTCCTTCCTCATTTAATGCTTTTACGACAACTTCTGCTGGTCGAATCATTTTTGCAAATTGGTTTGGAAAACTCAAACAACCTTCTTCTACTTCTTGTTCTCCCTTTTGTTTGATGATTTCTGGATTTACTAATTTAATTGGTCCATGATCATCATAAAGATCAATGACAATAATTCTTTTTAAAATTCCAACTTGTGGTGCTGCAAGCCCCACCCCGTTATATTGATGCATGGTTTCTACCATATCATCTAAAAGTTGTCTGATCTTATCATCCACTACTTCAACTGGTCTTGATTTTTTTCTTAGAATTTCATCTCCTGATTCAATGATATTACGAATTGCCATTTTCTTTCCTCCTTTACATCATGTTTGTTGGGTTTAAATCCACGACAATATTTGTTTTTTGTAAGTCCTTCTGCTTTAATTCTTGCTCACAGATTTGGATGCTTTGATTGATAAAATCTGCAACCCAATCTTCAAATTTGCATTTTAATAGCATACGCCACCTGATTTTATTTTTGATACGATCAACTGGTGCTGGCAGTGGACTATATAGAATAACAGGCAAATTCTCGGTTTGAATTTGCTTTTTCATTACTTGATATAGTTTTTGCGAAACTTTCTGAACATATTCTAAGTTTTCAGAATGAATTCCAATCACTATTATATCGCAAAATGGTGGATTTTTCAATTGTTTCCTTAATTCCATCTCTGTTTGATAAAAAACATCGTAATCTTGTTCTTTCGCACATTGAATGCTAAAGTTATCTGGGTTATAGGTCTGGATAATTACTCTTCCTGGTTCTTTTTCTCTTCCTGCTCTTCCAGCCACTTGCGTTAAAATTTGAAAAGTCTTTTCGGTTGCTCGAAAATCTCCCATATTCAAATTAGAATCAGCAGCAATGACACCCACTAATGTAACATCTGGAAAATGATGTCCTTTTACCACCATCTGCGTTCCAATCAAAATATCAAAATGTTCTTCACGAAATTTGTTTAAAATTTCTTCATGAGAATTCTTTTTCGTTACCGTATCAATATCCATGCGAATCGTACGCGCACCCGGAAATCTTTTTTGAATCTCTTCTTCTAACTTTTGTGTCCCTGTTCCAAAATATCGAATATTTTTACTCTTACACTCTGGACACACTTGTAATAGGTTAGTCTCATAGCCACAATAATGGCATTTTAGTTTTTCTTCTTTACGATGATAGGTCAGTGAAATATCACAATTTTTACATTTTGCGGTATAACCACAATCGCGACACATCACAAAAGTAGAAAATCCTCTTCGGTTTAAAAATAGGATGGTTTGTTTCTTTCTTTCCAAATTTTCTTGCATTTCTTCAAACAGTCTTTGACTAAGCATCGAATGATTTCCACGAGCAAGCTCTTGCCTCAAGTCCACAATTTCTACTTTGGGCATGGATGCTTGATTTGCTCTCTTGGTTAATTTTAATAAACAAATTTCTTCTTTTTGTGCTCGATACCTTGTTTCCAATGCCGGTGTAGCACTTCCATAAACAAGCGGAATATTCTCTCTTCTTGCTAAATATCTTGCAACCTCTTTTGCTTGATAACGTGGTGTCATTTCCGATTTATACGAATCATCATGTTCCTCATCAATGATGATCAATCCTAAATTTTGTGCAGGTGCAAAAATAGCGGATCTTGCACCAATGATAATTTGCGCTCTTCCTTGCTTAATTTTATTCCAACTATCATATCGTTCTCCAATGGATAATTTACTATGTAAAACTGCAATTTTCTCTTCTCCAAATCTAGCTAAAAATCGGTCTACGGTTTGTGGAGTTAACGAAATTTCTGGAACTAATAAAATGCTACTTTTCCCTTCTTGTAAACATTTTTGAATGAGTTGCAAATAGACTTCCGTTTTTCCGGAACCGGTTACGCCTTCTAATAAAAATTCACTAAAGAAACAATCATCCATCGCATCCGCAATTTGCCTAAAAGCATTTTGTTGTTCTTCCGTTAATGGCAAATTTCCTGTTTTTTGAACCACTTTATGGAGAAATGGATTTCGCTCTACTTGTTTTTCAAAAATCGTAACATAACCATTTTTCTCTAATGTTTTCATAACCGCTCTCGAAACTCCAGAAAGTTCTTCTACCTCTGTTATTAAAGTTTCTCCATTTTCCATTAAAAAGCGAATGAGTTGAATTTGTTTTTCTGATTTCAAAATTCGATTTTTGATTTCTTCTTCTAATTCTTCTGTTTCCTTGTTCAAACGAACAAATTTTAAATTTTTTTCCTTAACACGGTTTCCAATTTCTTTGGTCGTAACACCTGGTGGCAATAGCAATTTCATACAGTCTGCCAAATTACAAAAATATCGTTTTTCCATCCATTTGGCAAGTTCTAGATCTTCTTGATTTAAAAAGCGATTTCCTTCCACAGAACAAATCGTTTTGACTTGAAATCTCGTTGTTTCTTTAATTCCAACGACAAATCCTTCTTCTGGTTCTTTTTGATTTCCAAAAGGAACAAAAACACGACTTCCGATTAGAATTTGATCTTGTAATTCTTCCGGAATTTGATAATCAAATGTTTTATTTAATTTTTTTACATTTCGATTAATCACAACTTCTGCAATCATTTTCGTTCCCTTTCTCTTTTTTGTTTAGTATATCAAAAATAGCTATAGAAAACTATAGCTATCCTTCCTAAAATCTTAATTTTTGATCTTTTAATTTTAATTCATTTTCAATAATGGTTAGGATAATTTGAACCGTTTTTTCCAAATCATTATTTTTGATCACATAATCATATAGCCCGATCTTAGATTCTTCATAGTCAAAACGATTTAAACGTAATTGAATTTCCTTCATACTTGGTTTTTCGCTACGATTAATTAATCTTTCTTGTAATACTTCTTTTGGAACTTTCAAGAAAATGGTAACAACCTTTACTTCATCTTTTAAAAGTCTTAAAAGATTCTCCGTTCCATTTACATCCATATCTTTTACGATTACTTTTCCACTTTGAATTTTCTCATTCATATATTTCTTGGATGTTCCGTAATAATGCTCATGATGAACATCATACTCATATAGCTCTCCAGCATGAATCATTCTTTCAAATTCTTCAGTTGTGACAAAGTTATAGATTTCTCCCGGAACTTCTCCTGGTCTTGGACTACGATCCGTAAAAGATGGCAAAGAAACCACATAATCTAAACGTTTCATCAATTCTTTTTTGATCGTATCTTTTCCTGCTCCTGATACCCCAGATAACAATACTAACATGCTCTCACCTTACCCTCTGCAATTTCTACCGCAGCTGTTGTAACTGGTGACTCATAAGTTTTATCAATTAAAACAGGACTTCCTAGTGCAATTTGTCTTGCTCTTTTTGCTGTTACGATAACAAGAACAAACTTATTATCAACTTTTGTTAATAATTCCTTTACGGTTGGTTTTACCATCATAATTAAAATTCCCCCTATTCTTCCTCAATGATTTCATCTTTTTCTAATCTTCCTGCTACTGTTTCTGGTTGAACGGCAGATAAAATAATGTGTCCGGAATCCATAATAAGAACTGCTCTCGTTCTTCTTCCATACGTAGCATCTACTGCCATACCAGAATCTTTTGCTTCTTGTACGATTCGTTTAATTGGAGCTGATTCTGGACTAACAATTGCGATAATTCGATTTGCTGATACAATATTCCCAAATCCAATATTAATTAATTGCATCCTCGACTCTCCTTTACTCAATATTTTGAACTTGTTCTCGAATATCTTCTAAAATGGTTTTGATTTCAATAACCAAGTTCGTAATTTCTAGTTTTCCAGATTTTGAACCAATGGTGTTAGTTTCTCGATTCATTTCTTGAATTAAAAAGTCAAGTTTTTTTCCGATTGGCTGATCATCTTGTAATAAATTCTTCATCTGTAATAAATGGCTTTTTAATCTTGTTAATTCTTCTTCAATCGAGACTTTATCTGCATAAATAACGGTTTCTTGTGCAAGTCTTGTTTGATCCACTACATCTGTTTTTAAAATTTCTTTAATTCTTTCCTCTAATTTTACTACATAATCTTCAAGAAGTCCAGTAGATTCTAAGGAAATTTGTTCTACTAAGTTTTCGATCTTCTGTCTTCTTTCTTCTAAATCTTCTTGTATTTTCTTTCCTTCCTCTTGTCTCATTTGAAGAAATTGTGCAATTGCTTCTTGCAAAGTTTCATTTAATTCCATCCAAATGATGTCAGATCCATCTTCTTCTACCTGTAAATTAAAGACATCTGGCATTCTTACTAAATCAATCACTCGAATTTCTTTGTTTAGTTCATTTTCTTCTGCCAATTCTTTTAACTCGGTTAAATATTCTTTTACAAGCTCATGATTGATTCTTACTTTTTTTCCTTCATCGCTATAATTATTAAACGTAATCGATACATCAATTTTTCCACGCGTTACATTTTTTAATACTTCTTTTCGGATTTTATCTTCGAAATATCCAATATTTCTTGGCATACGAATGCTTAAATCACTATACTTATGATTCACACTTCGGATTTCCACAATATATTCACGGTTATTGATTTCTTTATGGGCTCTTCCAAACCCTGTCATACTTTTCATTCTTTTTCTCCTAACAATTTACTCTTTTTCCATCTCTTCTTTTGCATTTTTTACCCAATATTCATTTCTCTTTTTGATATATTGTACAATGGATTTAATCAAATAGTAAATCGCAAAGGCAACAGCAATTAATGGAACAATGGTTGAGAATGTTTCTTCCAAAATCGAGTCTAGGTAGACTAAAATCATAGATACTACAGCCAGTGCTAAAAATTCTGCAGAGGTTACGGCAATTTTACCAGAATCACGTTTATAGGCAAATTCAAATAACAAGATGGTAACAAACAAAAATCCAAAACTGAATAAACATAATTCTTTTAGAAAAATAGCTTTTTCTAATTGGAAATATAGCTGATTAATTAGGATAAAATAAACAATCACGAGAACTGCTGCTCCTAAATTAAAGAAAACAATTTCATTTAGCTGAAGTGTCTCTGGTCTAGAAAGTTGCTTCTTTTCCTTTAAAACTTGTTTTAATGTTTCTAATTGTTTGGTTTGTTCTTCGGATAATTGCACACTTTTCTTGGATTTTTTTGCTTCTTCTAATGCATTTTCTAATTCTTCTACTTTTTGATCTTGTTTTTCTTTTTTGGCAATTTCCTTTTTCACAACCTCATTTACGATTTCATCTAGTTTTCCTTCTTCTTGAATCTCTTCTACAATTGGATCTTTTTCAATCTCCTCTTTTGGCGTTTCTTTTTTTACTGCTTTTTTGGTTGTCGCTTTCGTTTTTGTTGTTTGCGTTTCTACCTTCGTTTTCTTGGTTGTAGTTTGTGTCTCCTTTTTCGTTGTTGTCGTTTTTTTCTTTTTCGTCTCTTGTTTTTCTTTTTCTTCTGCCACTTTTACTAACCTCCTTCTATTCTTCTAATTCATATAGGATATTACTAATCATATTCAAAGCAACGGTTTCTGTTCTCAAAATTCTTTTTCCCAGTGTAACAACTTTTGCTCCATTTTCCTGTAACATAAGAACTTCTTCTGTTGTAATTCCCCCTTCTGGTCCGATTAAAATTGCAATTCGATTTTGTTTCTTCTTTAATTGTTTTAATTCTTCTTTTAAGGTATGACTTTCTTCTTTTTCATACGCTACTAAAAATACATCAAATTCCGAAATCTTTTCTGTTAGCTCTTTTATCGCACATGGCATATCTACGTTTGGAATTCGATCTCTCCCACTTTGTTTGGCTGCACTTTCTACAATTTTTTGCCATCTTTCTACTTTTTTATGTGTACTTTTTTCATCTAACTTTACAATGCAACGGCTCATAACAACAGGAACTAACGCTTCCATTCCAAGTTCCGTTGCCTTTTGCAAAATCCATTCCATTTTTTCTTGTTTTGGTAAAGCTTGATAAACAACAATTTGATTCTTCGGTTCTGCTTCACTTTCAACTTTCTGGATCATTTCACACAAAACCGTTTTTTCTCGGAATTCTAAAATCTTGCAAAGATAGTTTTCTCCCTTTTCTAAATTACAGACTTGAATCTCATCTTCTTTTTTTAGTCTTAATACATCTCGAATATGTTTTACATCTTCTCCTTGAATTTCAAGATTTTTTTCATTCACTATTTGATGATCTTCCACAAAAAACTTTGGCATATTTCTTCCTTCCGTCCTTAATATGCTTTATTTTACTATATTTTACAAAAAAGAGCAATAAGTATTATCCGATTTTCCTTTCTTTTTCTTCCATTTTATGTTATTATTATGTTAATCATCCTTTTAGAAAGGTCGTGACGGAATGAAGGTAATACCTTTTCCTAGTCAACATCAGCAACCGCAACAACTATCTTTGAGCGGTAAAATCACAGTCTCTGTTTTTTCAGATGAAACCGGTACCCATCTACTTGAAGTTGAAACAGACTTCTCCGTCTCTGATACGACAGACATTTTGGTTGCCGCAGCAAGTATTATGAACACCCCAGAACTGCTAATTGACTCACAAGACGATCCTTTAACACCAGACTGAAGAGGGGATTTTTTCCCTCTTCTCTATTTATTCTTTCCAAAGCAAAAGGAGTGTTGTTCTCTATGAGTAAAGTCATCCCTTTTCCTAGCCAAGCTATGCCATCGGAAGAAGATCTCGACTATCAAGGAAAAATTATCATTCGGGCTTATCAGGTCAAGTCTGATCAACAACCATTTTTTAAGATTGATTCGGATTTTGATTCGGAAAGCTCAATGACGATCTTGGAGATTGCTTACCAATTATTTGATCCTTGAAGTCACACAAAAAGGAGGAGCCGAGGGCTCCTCTTTTTATATTCATCTATTCGATCTTTTTTGGTTGGGGTACTGTGATTCGAACACAGGAATGTCGGAGTCAGAGTCCGATGCCTTACCGCTTGGCGATACCCCAATATGTTTTGTATTATATCACGAATATTTTTCCTTTTCAATACAAATTATACCAAAAAAGAACAGATCTTTATAAGAAAACTGTTCTTTTGAATAAGCTATTTTAACTTTAGAATTTCTTCTTTACTTAGTCCTGTTAATTCCATAATTATATTAATATCCATTTTCTTTACCAGCATCTTTTTGGCTATTTCTTCTTTTTCTTTTTGTTTTCCTTCTTTTATTCCCTCTTTCCTTCCTTTTTCTTCTCCTATTGCTATTCCTTCTCGTCTTCCCATTCCTTTTACTGATGCTTCATCATGTAGTGCTTTTTCCCTCCACCATGCTAACCTTTGCATCTCTTCTTCTTCACTCATTTGATTTAACTTCTCATTTGCCTTCTCTAATTCTTCATTCTCTTTCATTGCTTCTCTCACCCTTTCTGCTTTCGGGTTATCGATGAAAAACAGCCAATCTAACAGCTCGTCCTCTTCTTTTTCTTTCCCCTTGATTTTATTTATTTCTAGTATATGGATTTCTAGCTTCTCTGTCAAAATCTTTTTTCTCCCTTTTTCCTCAATTATCTTCCATTCTGTATGATATCCTAACTCTTCTAGCCCTTTTATCTCATATTCACTTATTAATACTACTATTGTTCTTTCTAACTCAAAATACTCTTCCCCTTCTTGTATCCCTCTTCCATATAACCTTGACCAATAATACAATAATCTTTCTGGCATATCATCTTTTTTCGCTACTTGCATTTCTACATTAATCTTCTCTCTTCCATTAAACTCTACTACTACATCTAATATCCCTAATTTTCCATGAATTGTTTCTCTTCTTAAAATTGGATTCTTACTTAAATCTACTTGATCTATTTCCTCTCCTAATATTTTCTCTACAAACCTTTTGGTTATCTTTTCACTTCCTACTTCTCCAAATAACCTTTGAAATACCACATCTAATTTTGGTGATAACAATTTATATTCTGGCATCTATTAACCTCTTTTCTTATTTTTAGGCATGAAAAATATACCTTTCTACAAGACCATTTTTTCTTTATTTCATTACATTTTCACTTTTGAATTTTCATTGATATCAATATTAGACTAAAATTCTTTGAACTAATTTTCTTGAATTAATTTTTCGAAAGAAAAGCTATTCTTCATAGCCAATCTTATCTAACCACATCTTTTATTATTTGTCAATATTTTCCAATAGAATATATAAAAATTGTTTTAATAGATATGAAAATGTAAAAAATGAAGAGGAAAACAATAGATAGTGCTTTCCTCTTCGATATTCTAAAGTATATGGATTATTCTACTAAGGTTATTCTTGCATAACCATTGCCACTATGACCTGTTTCATTTCCTCCACCTGGAGCCACAAAAGATGTGTTCCCTGCTTTTGTAGAAGCATTACTTAAATAATATTGAGATCCCAATGCATATCCTGACGGTTTAGAGGAGCTTGCTGTTAATATATATCCAGATCCACCGACCTCCTCCAGCCCACCAAGCTGAGCCTCCTCCATACCAACCACCACCGTCCACCTCCAGCTCCAGCACTTGTACTAGTCCAACTTCCTCCTTGTCCAAAAGAACCAGCATTTCCACCACCTCCACCTCCTCTTCCTCCGGCAGTTTGCGTTCCACCGCCTCCTGGAGTATTAGATCCTGTTAATCCTGCGCCGCCAACATCTCCTCCTCCTGCACCTCCATTAATTCCTTGAGAAGGATTATTTCCATGAGCACCACCACCACCTCCTCCGGCAACAATGATTCTATTATATAAACTAGTACTATTAACTCTCATATCAGTCGCTCCCCCTCCACTTCCAGCAAGATATGTAACATTGCTATGAGTTGTAGTAGAACCTCCTCCATTATATCCCCCCGATACAGAAGAATAAGTAGTCGTCCCTGTTTTTCCTTCACCTCCAACATAAACATATATCATCGTCCCAGAAGATAACGTTACAGTTCCTACAGAATACCCACCTTTTCCACCATATACAGTTACATTATTAGCCTTTCCTGTTCCCCCTTGAGCGCCCCATACTTCTAATTTATATGTTCCTGTTACTGGTACTGTAAAGGTTTGTACCGATCCTGTATAAGCAAAACTCTGTGATGTGAACGGAATCTTTGTTGTTGTAATTTGTGTCTCTTTAAAATTTGTATTTCCCGCTTTATCTTTTACCACTACCTTTATTGTATAAGTAGTTAATTGCGTTAATCCTGTTATTGTATAACTACTTGCTGTTGTTGTTCCTTTACTTGCATTGTTTGCTAAATATTGATACGTTCCACTACTTGCTAGTCCACTGGTTCCATCACTTGCGGTTACTTTTACATCTACTGAATCATGTTCTAGATTACTAGTTGTTAAATTTGATATCGTTGGTCCTACTGTATCTTTTGTTATGACTAGATTACTACTTGTTGTACTTCTTCCTGAATAATCATAGATGTATGCTGTAATTGTCCAAGTCCCATCTGCTGTAATCGAAAATGTTCCATCATTTACAATCTCTACTTCTCCTGTATTTACTTGTTCGTTTACCGTTACCGTTTTACTTCCAATCGCTCCACTTCCTTTTGCTGTTCCACTTACTCGGTAAGTTACCTTCTTTAATGGACTAGTTGCATCACTTCCTACAATCCTTACTGTTACATTGCTTCTATAATAACTTGCTTCTCCTTGTGTTCCACTTGCTACACTTGGTGTATTTGCAACTGGATTTACTGTATCTCTGGTTACCACAATTCCTGTAGCTACTACCGATTTTCTTCCTGCTTTATCATATGTATATCCTTTAATCGTCCACCTTCCATCTGCTTGAATCTTAAAGGTACTTCCATTTGCAATATCCGTTTCTGTTATATTAACTTGTTGTCCACTTGTTACACTCACTCCTCCTATGTTTCCATTTCCTGTTGCTGTTCCTGTTACCGTATACGTTGTTTTCTTGTAACAGGTATCATCTTGACTGGTTAATCTTACATCAATATCACTTCTGTAATACGTTGCTTCTCCCATTGTTCCACTTGCTACCTCAATAATTGGTGGTTCTGGTGTTACCGTATCTCTTGTTACTTCATAGGTATTCGTACTTACTTTTACGTTATTATCATCATAAGTATGAATCTTAATCGTCCAGTTTCCATCTGCTCGGATTCGTATTGTCTTTTCATTTCCCATTGCTAGTTCATCTTCTGTTAGAGCCACTCCTTTATCATAATAGGTTCCATCCATTTCTCCTGCACCAGTTGTCGTTCCTAATATCTGATACGTTACTTTTGAAATATTTACATTGTTTTCATCTTGTCCCGTTAAACTTACATCCACATCCGTACTACAATACTTTCTTGCTCCTTCTACTCCTCCACTTACCGTATCTCCTACTGTTGGAGTATTACTAATCCAGATTGCTGGTTTTGAGATAACATCGGTTGAAGTTAAGTTTCCCGCATTATCTTTTACCACTACATACATATCATAGGTTTTATCTTGTGCTAGTCCTTCATATAAATGTGTTTTTTCCATACTTGAAATGACATCGTTATCTTCATACACTAAACTAGTTGCTAGTTTGTAATAATAGCTATAACGATTTTCTAAATCTAGATCGGATCCATAATCTAATGCTGTTGTTTCTAATTCAAATCCTTCTCCGATGATTTGCTCTCCTTTAAACATCTGAATGATTGGTCTTGATGCATCTCTCTTTAATGTCATAGTTTCTGATGTAGATAATCGATTTCCATATTGGTCATAGGTATATGCTATAATAGAAAACTCTCCATCAATTGCGATCTTAAATGTTGTCCCATTATTAATCTCTACTTCTCTTGTATCAATCTCTCCTGATTGATACTCTGTATTTCCGATTGTTCCATTACTATATGCTATTCCTTTTACTAAATAGGTTACTCTGGTTGCTCCAATATCGGTTCCTAATACACGAATTGTTACATTACTCGTATACCAGTCATTTTCTCCCATGTTTCCACTCGTTATTTCTAATCCAACCCCATTTCCAGATGCTGTTTGTGTATCTTTCTTAATCCACATTACACTTGAGTTAGATTTCTTTCCTTGTAGATCATATGCATAGGCTGTAATCGTATATTCTCCATCTTTCGTAAAAGTTAACGTTCCTCCATTTTCAATATCTAGTTCTTTTACTAATCCACTTGGATAAAGTTCGTTATTTATCTCATCTACCGTTGTTGTTAAAATATATTTAATTCTTTGTGTAGTATCTCTGTTAGAAATTCGTATTGTTACATCACTTCGATATAGTCCAGAAGCAACATATTCTCCGGATATAACCTCAATCGTTGGTGTAATTGCTGCTTCTCCTGTTTGTTCTCCTGTTGTACCACCTGTTCCAGTGTTTGTTCCTCCTTGGTCACCTCCACCACCTTGACCTCCTGATCCAGATTCTCCTCCTTCTGAGCTTCCTCCAGTATCAGTACCTGGAATAATACCAATTCCCGTATATAACTGATTATCTCTTAGTTCATTTTGCAATCCTGCTAATTGTTGCTCATCATATTCGGTTTCATTGGTAATCATATTCTTGGTATCTTTCGCTTGAAAGATAATTCCATCTTCTCCGATAACTGCATTTAGAGTGATTCCTGCTAGGATAACAAGCACGACAATTGTTACTAATTGTGCAAAAAGCAAAATTTTAAGTTTTGTCGTCTTAACTCTTTGCTTTTTTCACTTTTATCTTTTTCTCTCATATATTATAAAAAGGAGAATTCTAGATTGATGAATGCTTTAGAACTTACTAGCTCAATCACCGCACTTGCAAACGCAATTGCTTGTCAGATTAGTGATGATGAATTAGATTTACTAGCTGCCGTTTTTACACAACTAGGGGATACCTTAGCAACAATTTCTGTACAACGTGATATTTGCGAAAAAAAAGAAGTAAGCCAATGGTAAGACTTACTCTTTAGGGGTTGTTTAAATTTATTTCTAATATTGATAATTAGAAACCGCATTTTGAAAAATTTTGTAATTTGGCATATATTTTGCCATTTCTCTATAAAAGTACTTTGAGTGATTTTTATATTTTAAGTGACAATATTCATGTAAAACAACATATTCAATTGTTTCTCTACTATATTTTACAATTTCAGGATTAATGATAATTGTCTTTTCTTGTGTGCATTTTCCTAGCACATTTTTCATTTTGCAAATTTGAAAATCTTCTGGAGCAAATCCTAACATAATTCTTGTTTTTTCCATTGCTCTTTCAATTTCTTTTTCTGCAATTGATCCATACATTTTTTCTAGTAAAGCATCTAACATTGCATTAGTATCCATTTTACGATACTTGTTTGGTACTGTAATTTTAATACTTCTACCTTCTAAATTTACTTCTGGAACATTTACCATTTTGTATCTTAATTCTACTTGGTAAGTTTGTCCTAATAGTTGAACACGACTTTTGTCTTCATCTAAAGTAGCTACTTTTGTATTTTCGTATTCTTCTAATTTCTTTAAAATCCAAGCTCTTTTTTCTTCTACCATCTCTTGAATACGATTTTGAGTAAAATACCAAGGAGCCATAACAGTAACTTCTCCGCCTTGTACGGAAATACTACAACTGTTATTAATGTTTTTGTTAATGGAATATGTGATTACTTCATTTCTATTTTTTATTAGGTTCATTTTTAGCTCCTCCTTACCAAATACTTTTTCGCTGAACTCTTGTTCGATTTTTATTTTAATCTTTTCTTCTTTTCTTGTCAATACTTTTTTCAAACTTTTTTTATTTTTTCTTTTTTATCTCTTCAATCCCTTATATATCAAGCATTTGGTTCCAAAACTTTTTTCGAACATTTTTTTGTTTAACTTTTTTTGTTCTTCTTTTTTTTGCAAACAAAAAAGAGCAATTTTGTTTGCCCTTTTTCTCTATTTGTTTGTTTTTTATTAATACATGCCACCCATACCAGCATCTTCATGACCGCCACCACAGTTGCAATCTTTTGGTTCTTTTTTATCGGTTACAATGCTTTCTGTTGTTAATACCATGGATGCAATGGAAGCTGCGTTTTGTAAAGCACTACGAGATACTTTCGTTGGATCTACAATACCAGATTTCTTCATATCAACATATTCTTCTGTTGCTGCATTAAATCCAATTTCTTCTTTGGATTCTTTTACTTTTTGTAGAATAACAGCTGGTTCTAATCCTGCGTTAACAGCAATTTGTTTTACCGGCTCTTCCAAAGCTTTTTGAATAATTTTTGCTCCTAACTTTTCATCTCCTGATAGACTATTAGCAAGTTTTTCTACCTCTGGAATAATATTAACAAATGCAGTTCCTCCACCTGCTACAATTCCTTCTTCAACAGCAGCTCTTGTTGCAGATAAAGCATCTTCCATTCTTAGTTTTCTGTCTTTCATTTCTACTTCTGTCGCAGCACCAACACCAATTACAGCTACTCCTCCTGCAATTTTAGCAAGTCTTTCTTGTAATTTTTCTTTTTCATATTCGCTTTTCTCTTCTTCTAATTGAGCACGAATTTGGTTAACACGGTCTGCAATAGCTTGTTTATCTCCCATACCATCTACGATAATGGTATTTTCTTTTTGAACTTTTACTTGTTTTGCTCTACCTAATTGTTCAATTTGAGTATCTTTTAATTCCAATCCTAAATCAGAAGTAATGACTTCTCCTCCTGTTAGAATTGCAATATCTTGTAACATTTCTTTTCTCTTGTCACCATAACCTGGAGCTTTTACTGCTACAACATTTAATACACCTCTTAATTTATTTAATACAAGTGTTGATAGAGCTTCACTTTCAACATCATCACAAATCATTAATAACTTACCAGATTGTTGCATTAAAGCTTCTAATAGAGGTAATATTTCTTGAATATTACTAATCTTTTTATCGGTAATTAAGATATATGGATTATCTAAAACTGCTTCCATTTTTTCTGTATCCGTTACTAAGTATGGAGAAACATATCCTTTATCAAATTGCATTCCTTCTACTACATTTAATTCTGTTTGAGAAGTTTTGGATTCTTCAATGGTGATTACTCCATCTTTGGATACTTTTTCCATTGCTTCTGAAATTAATTCTCCAACTTCTTCATTGTTTGCCGAAATAGAGGCAACTCTTGCAATATCTTCTTTTCCTTGAACTGGTGAACTAATTTTCTTTAAAGCATCAACTGCAACTTTTACGGCTTTATCCATACCTCTTTTAATTGCCATTGGATCTCCACCAGCAGCTACATTTTTTACACCTTCACGAATCATACTTTGAGCAAGTACAGTAGCAGTTGTTGTTCCGTCTCCAGCTACATCATTCGTTTTCGTTGAAACTTCTTTTACAAGTTGTGCTCCCATATTTTCAAAAGGATCATCTAATTCAATCTCTTTTGCAATGGTTACTCCATCGTTGGTAATTAATGGTGCACCAAATTTTTTATCAAGAACCACATTTCTTCCTTTTGGTCCTAATGTTACTTTTACGGTGTCTGCTAATTGATTTACTCCATTCATTAAACTTTTACGAGCTTCTTCTCCAAATTTAATTTCTTTTGCCATAAAAAATCATTTCCTTTCTTTTTCTCTTATATTTTTGATTTTTGTTTACTCTACAATTGCTAAAATATCCTCTTCTTTTACAATTAAGTATTCTTCTCCTTCATACTTAATTTCGGTTCCAGAGTACTTGCTTACAACAACCTTATCATTTTTCTTTACATGCATTGGTTGAACTTTTCCATCTAATTCTAGTCCTGGTCCAACTTCTACAACTGTTGCAATTTGTGGTTTTTCTTTTGCTGTACTTGCTAAGATAATTCCACTTTTTGTTGTTTCCTCCGCTTCGATCATTTTAATTACCACTCTGTTTCCTAATGGTTTTAACATAATCTATTACCTCCTTTTTTTCGTATAACTCATTCTCTATAGTTTATTCTGAATGGTTATCCGATATGCTACAAAAATTATTAGCAGTCTTCTTCTAAGACTGCTAATAATTTATACCCTTTTGCATCGAAAGTCAATATCTTTTTTTAATTTTCACAAAACATTCACAATTAAGACTTCTTTCTTTCAAGTGCCTTCTTTACAAGCTCAGCAAATAGCGGTTGTGGACGGTCTGGTCTGGATTTAAATTCTGGATGGAATTGTCCTCCAACAAAGAATGGATGATCTTTTATTTCTACCATTTCAACTAGTTCTCCGTCTGGGGAAGTTCCCACAATTTCAAGACCTTCTTTTTCCATTTGCTCACGATATTGGTTGTTATATTCAAAACGATGTCTATGTCTTTCCGATATCTCTGCTGCTCCATAGATTTCTCGTGCATAACTTCCTTCTTTTAATTTACAAGGATAAGCACCTAAACGCATCGTTCCACCTTTTTTCTTAATTGCTTTTTGTGTTTCCATAATATGAATCACTGGATTCTCACAATTTGCATCAAATTCTTCTGAATTAACATCCTTTAATTTTAAAACATGCTTTGCAAATTCAATCACTGCCATTTGCATTCCTAAACAAATTCCTAAGAATGGTACTTTGTTTTCTCGTACATATCGAATGGTTTCAATCATGCCATCAATACCACGACTTCCAAATCCTCCTGGTACGATGATTCCATCATATTTTGCTAATTTTTCTTTTACATTCTTTTCATTAATTTTCTCACTATCTACAAGATCAATATGAACGGTTGTATCATTTCCATAGCCGCCGTGTTTGATGCTTTCAATAACGGAAATATAGGAATCATCTAATTTGGTATATTTTCCAACAAGTGCGATATGCAAGTCATTCTCTTTTAGGTTCTTGATGCGGTTGATCATCTCTTCCCAAGCTTCATTGTGCGGTTCTTGTTTTTCTAATTTCAATTGTTTACAAACTGCTCTTGCTAATCCCTCTTCTTCTAACATAATTGGTGCCTCATAAAGAACTTTAATTGTACGGTTTTCGATTACGTTTTCTTTTCTTACGTTACAAAATAGGGCAATCTTTTCCTTCATTGATTCTGGAATCGGAGCATCTGCACGACACACCAAAATATCTGGGTTGATTCCACATTCTTGCAATTGTTTTACGGAGTGTTGGGTTGGTTTTGATTTTAACTCATTGGATCCAGAGATATATGGAAGTAAGGTTACATGAATGAAAACGACATCTTCTGGTTCCTGCTCAATTCCAACTTGTCGAATTGCTTCAATCATTGCTTGTCCTTCAATATCTCCAACTGTTCCACCAATTTCTGTAATAACAACATCAACATCTGTTTCTTCAAATTTATATACTTTCTCTTTAATTGCATCCGTCACATGAGGAATAATTTGAACGGTCTTTCCTAAATAATCTCCTCTTCTTTCTTTTTCAATTACTTCAGAGAAAATTTTCCCACTTGTAATACTCGAATTCGCTGTTAAACTTTCATCGGTAAATCTTTCATAATGTCCTAGATCTAGATCGGTTTCTGCACCATCATCAGTTACGAATACCTCTCCATGTTCATATGGATTCATGGTTCCTGGGTCCACATTGATGTAGGGATCAAATTTTTGATTTACCACCTTGTATCCTCTGTTTTTTAATAGTCTTCCTAGTGAGGCTGCTGTAATTCCCTTTCCTAATCCAGATACGACTCCTCCTGTTACAAATACATACTTCGTTTTCATAGTTCCTCCTCCATTTTCTCCAAAAAAACAAAAAAAAGATTAAAAAAAAGTTCCAATTCGGTTTTTTTTTAATCTTACGATAGACTTATCCTACCATACTTTTTTCTTCTTTTCAATCCCTAAATGGAAATATTCTTGTTTTTTTCGAAAAATCATGGCATAATATACCTAATATATCGCATAATTTTGCAAGGAGATACACCATGAAAAAAGATTTAAAAAAATTAGAATTTGATCAAATTTTACAAATTTTTGCCAAAGATGCTGTAACAGATTATGGAAAAGAAAAATTTTTCCAATTGCGCCCATATACTGATCCACAGCTTGTCCAAAAGGCTTTCGATGAAACCAATCAAGCAACTTATCTATTGCAAAGACTTTCTTCGATTCCTTTTTTACCAATTCATTCAATGGAGTTTGAGATGAAAGCACTTCGCAATCAACAAACACTTTCCATTGCTTCTTTACTCCATTTATCGCAAATATTAAGGTTAGCAGCAGCCTTAAAAGCATATTTCTTTAATGATCAAATTCCAATGGATGAATTTTCTGATCTAGAACCATATTTTTCAAACCTCTATACCAATCCTGGTATTCTAGCGAGAATTGAAAAAGCAATTTTTGATGAAAACACATTAAATAGTAAAGCTTCTCCAAAATTGGAACAGATTCGAAAAGAAGAAACAAAAATTGAAAACGATATTAAAGAAACGTTAAATCATTTTGTTCATACTTCCAAATATGTCATGGAACCAATTGTTACCATTCGTAACGACCGTTATGTTGTTCCGATTAAAGATGCTTATCGAAATGAAGTAAAAGGTTTTATCCATGATATTTCTGCCAGTGGTTCTACTGTCTTTATCGAACCTCTTACTGTTTTTGAAAAGAATAACCAACTAGCAAATTTAAAGAATGAAGAAGCCATTGAAATTGAAAGAATTTTACAAGAACTTACCGCTCTTTTTTTTCCATATTTAACAGAAATGGAAACTAATTTAGAAATGATTGGAACTTTGGATTTTATCTTTGCGAAAGCAAACTATGCTTTAAAAACAGAAAGTTCCTGTCCGATTCTTTCGCAAGAAAAAGAAATTTATTTGAATCAAGCAACTCATCCTTTGTTGGATCCGAAACTTGCGGTACCGGTTGAACTATCATTAGGAAAAGACTTTCTGTCTCTTGTCATTACCGGACCAAATACAGGAGGAAAAACAGTTCTTTTAAAAACAATCGGTCTATTAACTTGTATGGCTTGTAGTGGTCTTCCAATTCCTGCAAAAGCAGATAGTCGTATCTATGTATTTGATCATGTTTTTGCTGATATTGGAGATGAACAAAGTATTCAAGAATCCCTTAGTACTTTTTCCTCTCATATGACCAATATCATCTCCATTATTCATCATTCTACGGAAAACAGTCTTGTGCTATTAGACGAATTAGGAGCAGGAACCGATCCAGTTGAAGGTGCTCAACTAGCTATGAGTATTTTAGAACATTTTGCTGAGCAAAAGATTCTAACCGTCGTAACAACGCATTATCCGGAACTCAAGAACTATGCTCTTACCCATCCTGGTTTTCAAAATGCTAGTTTTGAATTTGATTTAGAAAACTTAAAACCAACGTATAAACTATTGGTTGGAATTCCTGGAAAAAGTAATGCACTTGCCATTTCGAAAAGACTTGGTCTTCCAGACTCCATTCTAAAAAAAGCGGCAGCAATGTCTACTTCTGAAAATGTCCAAATGGAAGATCTTTTAAAAAAGATTTACAATGATAAAATCATTTTAGAAGAAGAAAAAGAAAAAGCACAAACCTATGCGAAAGAATTAGAAAACTTAAAAAATGAGCTAACCAATCAGAAGAAGCAAAACGATGAAACCCAGTTACAAGAATTACAAAACGCTAAACGAGAAGCGCTTTTGATCTGGCAGTCAGCAAAAGAAGAAGCAAATGAAATTATCGCTGAATTAGAAAAAACACACAATCTAAAAGAAGCTAATCATTTACGTTCTTCTTTGAATACGTCAATGCAAAAACTACAAGAAAAACCAAAAGAAAAGAAAAATCATACACTACAATCTCAAGATTTATCAATTGGATCTCAAGTTTTTGTGCAAACATTAAATCAATCTGGAATTGTGCAATCTTTACCAAATCGTTCTTCCGAAGTTACCGTTCAGATTGGTAGTGCTAAAATGAAAGTGAAACTTGATGATCTAACACTTCTTTCTTCCGATCCAAAACAAGAAAAGAAGCAACATTCACAAATCCATACCAATTTACAAACAAAACCGGTGGCAAGCGAAATTAATGTCATTGGTCTAAATGTTGATGAGGCCATCTATTTAATTGACCAATATATTGATCATTGTGTGGTTGCTAAATTTTCACCAATCCGTATTGTTCATGGAAAAGGTACTGGTAAATTAAGAAATGGTATTCATACTTTCTTAAAAAATCATCCAAGTGTAAAAAGTTTTCGACTTGGTACTTTTGGTGAAGGAGAAATGGGTGTTACCGTTGTTGAGTTGAATATACAGTAAGACAAAAAAAGACAGAATTCAGAAATGAATTCCGTCTTTTTTCTTTATTCTTCTAGCTTTCGAATTTCTTCTTCACTTAATCCGGTTAATTCCACGATCATGTTTAAATCCATTTTCTTTTTCAACATCTTCTTGGCGATTTCTTCCTTCTCTTGTCGAATTCCTTCTCTTCTTCCCATTCCTTTTAAAGATGCTTCATCATGAAGTGCTTTTTCCCTCCACCATGCGATCCTTTGCATTTCTTCCTCTTCACTCATTTGATTTAGTTTTTTATTTGCTTCTTGTAATTCTTCATTCTCTTTCATTGCCTCTCTCACCCTTTCTGATTTTGGGTTATCGATGAAAAACAGCCAATCTAACAGCTCATCGTCCTCATTCTCTTTCCCCTTGATTTTATTTAATTCTAGTATATGGATTTCTAACTTATCTGTCAAAATCTTTTTTCTTTCTTTTTCCTCAATTATCTTCCATTCTGTATGGTATCCTAACTCTTCTAGCCCTTTTAGTTCAAATTCTGTGATTAAAACTACAATTGTTCTTTCTAACCCTACATATTCCTCTCCTTCTTGTATCCCTCGAGTATATAGCCTGGCCCAATAATATAAAAGTCTTTCTAAAATATCTTCTCTTTTGGCTACCTGCATTTCAAGATTGATCTTCTCACTTTCATTAAACTCCACCAATACATCTAATACTCCTAACTTTCCATGAACTGTTTCTCTTCTTAAAATGGGATTCTTACTTAAATCTACTTTCTCGATTTTTTCTCCCAAGATTTTTTCTATAAATCTTTTTGTAATCTTTTCACTACCTAATTCTCCAAATAGCCTTTGAAATACGACATCTAATTTTGGAGATAACAATTTATATTCAGACATAACGTCACCCTTTCCTGTTTTTAGGCATGAAAAATATACCTTCCTACAAGACCATTTTTTACTTTATTTCATTTTCACTTTTGAATTTACATTGACATCAATATTTGAATAAAATTCTTTGAACTAACTTTTTTGAATTAATTTCTTCGAAAGAAAAGCTATTTTTCATAGCCAACTTTATCTAATCATATTCTTCCTATTTTGTCAATATTTTCCATTAAAGTATATAAACAAATAAAGTGAAAAAATCAAAACAATAAAAAAGAAGAGAGAAGTATTAAGGCAGCACTTCTCCCTTCTCTTTTCTAATTCTGGTTCTATAATAAATGTTGGGGTAAAAAATAAACCTCAACATTTTTTACATAAAAAAGTGCACTTATCGAAAATACCTGATAAAATGTAATTACTCAAAACAAAACATTTAAGGAGGTATTGATAAGTGCAAACTAATTTTATCAAAGATTTATTAGGTTTTAAAGATGTTAT
>CALYAK010000015.1 GCA_944393505.1 uncultured Clostridia bacterium
TTTAGTAGTCAAAAGCACCGTATTGACGGTGCTGATATTTAAAAATTTTTAAGACATTTTCAATTTTGCTTTACAGATTTTTCCACTTTTTGTATTTTTCTTTTTTCTCTTTTTCCCTTTCTTCGAATTCTCTTTTTTGCTCATTTTTTCTTTTATTTTGTCTTTCCCTGTCTTTTTCCGGAATATTTTGCTTGAAATATTTCATGCAAGTAACAAATTCCTTGCCTTATGTTTACTTGTATGACAATTCTGTTTCAAATCATAATCTGTGGATAATGTGGAAAACTCTGTGAACAACCTATTCATGCATGTTTGAAAACTCGTTTTATTCACACGTAATCCACGTTATGTTTTTATGAAAACTTATCTCTTTTTTGTATCTCTTTATGTTCCCTACCTTATTTCCAAAAAAGAAGATTACGATATTTTCTCCTCTTTTGAAATTCGTAATCTTCATTCTTTCTAAATCCATTGTCTATATTTTAAATAACCAATCAAAACAATTTGTAAAATTAAAATAACTGGTAAGCCAACACTAAACTTTAATTTCTTGGTTTTGTGTCGGAAAGTATACATACCTGCAATACTCCCAATGCTTCCCCCAAGTAATGCGATGGTAAGAAGAGTCTTTTCCGGTGTTCTCCAAGATCCCTTTTCTGCTTTTTTCTTATCAATTAACATCGAAAGAAATCCCAAAAGATTCATAACCAATAAATAGATTAGAATATTTCTTAGTGTGAATATTTCGTTCATATTTTCCTCTTTTCTTTATCCAAATAGACTAATTTGATTGCTTTGGCTCATTCCTTTTAAACAACCAGCTTTCTCTAACAATTCAATCACCGATTTACCAATTTTGGATCGAATCTTCATATCATCAATCGACATGAATTTTCCTTCTTTTTTCGCATCATCAATTCCAATTGCTGCAACACTTCCAAGACCAGGTATACTGTTTAGTGGAGGTCGAATTCCTTCTTCTTCCACTAAGAATTTCGTTGCATGTGAATGATATAAGTCAATTGGTAAAAATTGAATTCCTCTTTCATACATTTCTAGTACTAATTCTAGAATCGAATACATATTCTTATCCTTGGTTGTAGCAGAATTTCCTGCAAGCTCAATTTCTTTCATCTTGTTCTTGACACGTTCTTCCCCATGACACATAATATCTGCATCAAACTCATCCGCACGAATGGAAAAGAATGCTGCATAATATGCTTTTGGAATATGTACTTTAAACCATGCGATACGAAAAGCCATTGTTACATACGCTGCTGCATGGGCTTTGGGGAACATGTATTTAATCTTTTTACAAGATTGGATATACCACTCTGGTATGTTATATTCTCTCATAAATTCTTCGTGCTCTTTCCATCCTTCTGGGTCCTTGGATGGTTTTCCTTTACGAACAAACTCCATAATTTTAAATGCCTTTTTTGGTGGTAATCCTTGTTTAATTAAGTAGATCATAATATCATCCCTGGTACAAATTGCTTCGGATAACTTGATTGTTCCTTCATTAATTAACGTCTGTGCATTGTTTAACCATACATCCGTACCATGGGAAAGTCCAGAGATACGAAGTAACTCCTCAAAAGTAGTTGGTCTTGTATCAATTAACATTCCTCTTACAAATTTTGTTCCAAACTCCGGAACGCCATAGGTTCCTACTTCGGAATGAATCTGTTCTGGTGTTACTCCTAAAGCTTTTGTTGAGCTAAATATAGACATTGTTTCTTTATCATCTAAAGGAATCTTCTGAGGATCAACTCCTGTAATATCTTGTAGCATACGAATCATGGTTGGATCATCATGTCCTAGAATATCTAGCTTTAATAGGTTTTGATCAATGGAGTGATAATCAAAATGCGTTGTGATGATATCCGAATTTGGATCATCTGCTGGATGTTGGATTGGCGTAAACTCAAAAATTTCTCTTCCCTTTGGTACAACAATAATTCCACCTGGGTGTTGTCCTGTCGTTCTTTTAATTCCCGTACAACCTTGGGCAATACGAAGAACTTCTGCATTTGCAACCGGAATTCCTCTTTCTTCATAATATTTTTTTACATAACCATAAGCGGTTTTATCTGCAATGGTACCAACGGTTCCTGCTTTAAAAGTGGTTCCTTTTCCAAAGATTACTTCGGTATAGCGGTGAGCTTTTGCTTGATATTCACCTGAGAAGTTTAAATCGATATCTGGCTCTTTGTCTCCATCAAATCCTAAGAATGTTTCAAAAGGAATATCCATTCCATCTTTGGCAAGTTTTGCTCCACATTTTGGACAATTTTTATCCGGTAAATCAAATCCATTTTTGTATCCATAGTCTGTAAAATCAGAATATTTACAATTTGGACAACGATAATGTGGTTGCAAAGAATTTACTTCGGTAATACCAGTCATATAGGCTGCAAGAGAAGAACCTACTGATCCTCTAGAGCCTACTAAGTAACCATCTGCATTTGATTTCCATACGAGTTTTTGAGCAATAATGTACATAACGGAGAACCCGTTTTTGATAATAGAGTCTAGTTCTTTATCCAATCTTGTTTGAACAATTTCTGGAAGAGGATCACCATAAAGTTCATGTGCTTTGTTGTAGGCAATCTCTCGAATGGTTTCTTCACATCCCTCAATATGAGGTGGACATTTTTCTGGAGATATTGGACTAATCTGCTCACATTGATCTGCAATTTTATTGGTATTGGTTACAACCACTTCATATGCCTTTTCTTCTCCTAAATATTCAAATTCTTTTAGCATTTCTTCGGTTGTTCTTAAATACAATGGTGCTTGTTGATCTGCATCTTCATAACCTTGTCCTGCTTCCAATATTCTTCGATAAATTTCATCTTCTGGATCTAGGAAATGAACGTCTCCTGTCGCTACAACTAATTTTCCTAATTTTTCGCCCAATTCTACAATTTTTCGGTTAATATCTTGTAATGCTTCTACATCTGGTACTACTCCATTTCGTACCATGAACATATTGTTACCAATTGGCTGGATTTCTAAGTAATCATAATCTTGTGCGATTGCTTCAATCTCTTCATCACTTTTTCCCGCTACAATGGCACGATAAAGTTCTCCTGCCTCACAAGCACTTCCTAAAATTAAACCTTCTGAGTATTTACGATAAAGTGATTTTAGAATTCTCGGTTTTTTATAGAAATAGTTTAAATGAGAATAGGAAACAAGCTTATATAGATTTTTCAAACCTACATAGTTTTTGGCTAAGATAATAGCATGATAACTTGGTAATTTTTTGTAATCTGCTTTTGAGTTTCCGGTTGTATCAATATCATTTAAGGTTTTTACACCTCTTTCTTTTAGCTTTTCGATCATAATACGAAAAACTTTAACCGTTGTATCCACATCATCTAAAGCACGATGGGCAACTTCCACTTTTATCCCCAAATTTTCTGCAATGATTCCTAATTTATATTTCTTGTAATCTGGAAATAAATCTTTGGCAAGTCTTAATGTATCAATATAGGTATTGTTTAATTCATATCCTAACTCTTTTGCATTGTATTTCAAAAATCCAATATCAAAATCTGCATTATGAGCAACTAAAACCGAATCTCCTAAAAAGTCTAGTAATTTTGGCATAACGACATCAATTGTTTCGGCATCTTTTACCATTTCATCGGTAATATTGGTTACTTCTACTACTTTTTGTGGGATTGGTTTTTCCGGATTGACAAAACAGGAAAATTCATCGATGACTTCTCCATTTTGTACTTTCATGACACCAATTTCCGTTATTTTCTCTGTACGGAATGATAATCCAGTAGTTTCTAGATCAAGAACGCAATACGTTGTGTCAATGTCTTGATCTTTCGAAAAAGATACACTTGGTGTTCGATCTGGAACGAGATAAGCTTCCACTCCATAAAGAACTTTCATATCCGGATTATCTCTTCCTAACATTTTATGGGCATCTGGAAAGGCTTGTACAACACCATGGTCTGTAATGGCAATGGATTTCATTCCCCATTTCATGGCACGTTTGATTAAGTCTTTGGTTGCACTAATTCCATCCATTTGGCTCATCTGTGTGTGCATATGTAACTCAACTCGTTTTACTGGAGCATTATCTTTACGCTCTGGTCTTTTAATTCCTGTACTTTCAATAATGGTATTGGCAATAACCCCTAATTCTTTTGCAAAAGGATCATATTGTGCAGTTCCTGCTACTTTTGCTCCTTTTGCTCCTTTTAATCTTCCCTTCATGGCTCCTGCTTTATCAGCTTCTGCAAAAACTTTACAAGTAATCGTACTAGAACCGTCAAATAGATCAAAAGTAATTAATAGCTTACCACTTTTTAGTTCTCTGGAATCCATATTAATAATTTCACCGTCTAAGCAGATTTTTCCGCTGTCGACCGATAAATCGACAACTTTGGTTAGTGGTTCTTTGATATTTAGATTTCTTCCATAAATAAGTGGAGATACTTCTTTTTCTTCTACTGGTTCTGTTGGAGTTGGCGCTTCATTTTGCTTTGGTTCTTCTACTGGTTCTGTTTTCTTTGTTTCTTGGCTATTTTGTTTTCCTTCTTCTTCTGCCAATTTGATTGCTTGTAACTCTAGTGTTTTACTATATTCTTGATATTCTTTTAATTTATCTTCTGAATCATCTTCCAAGAAGGTAATCGTATATTTTAATCCATAAATATCTTTTAGAATTTCTTCAATTGCTTTATCGGATTTTTGAGCCACTAAAACGTCTTTCCCACGGAAATTCAAAGCCACTTTGATTTGATTGGATTCATCCATTTTGATTTGACTATTTTTCAAAAGAGTTCTTGTTAAAGGATGTTTTCTGGCAATGTATGCAATGATATCTTCCCATTCTGCAGCAAGATCAATTTGCTGAGAAATATCTTGTTCATATTCAAAAAGAAGTTGTATGGTTTTTACTTGAAAGCGTTCCTCTAAATATTTTTCAAAACTACATAAATCTGCAATCTTTACTAATTTTTCAGAAAGCAACTCTAATACCATCTTACTTGACTTTTTGTATAATGTAACATTTTTAATTTTTACTGCATTTAGCTCAAAACTATTGGAGTTATAGTCTTTAAATACTTCTTTTATATTTTTTCTTTTTTCTTCTTGTTCCAATTTTGTTCACCTTCCGAAAATTTTTAAAATATTCGTATAATGTCATTTACTGTAACATAAGCAGCTAACATCATTAAAAGGAGAAAACCGGCTAATTGAATCGTTATTTCCGTTTTTTCTTTTAATGGTTTTCTACGAATTGCTTCTATGATTAAAAGTAACAGTTTTCCTCCGTCTAATGCAGGGATTGGTAATAAATTCGTAATTCCAAGTGAAAAAGAAATAATCGCCATCATATATAGAAATTCAAGGATTCCCTGCGTACTGGATATAATCGAAGAAATACCAACTGGTCCGACAAATTGATCAACCGCTGACCCTGCTGAAGTAAATAATTCTTTGATACCTTCTGCTGTAACAACGATCACTCTTCCTGTTGCTAAAAGAGCATTTCCGAAATTTCCACTTGCGATCCAAAAGACCACAAAGCATAAAGCTAAACCAAAAACGATATTAACCACTGCCCCTGCTGCAACGATTGCGAAACGTTTCGGTACACTTAACTTACTAAAAGAACCCTCTTCTTCTGAGGGTTCTGCTTCTCCTTCCATATTCACAAAACCACCTAAGGGGATTGCTCTTAATGTGTACAAAGTAGTCCTTGTTTCTTTTTTCCATATTTTCGGTCCAAACCCAATGGAAAATTCATTTACCTTTACTTTCATTAGTCTTGCTACCAAAAAATGTCCTGTTTCATGAATTAAAACTAAAAAACCTAATATCACAATAATCTTTATTGCACTAATTAAAAAAGTTAACAAAATCTTTAATCTCCTTATTTTTATTCCATGTTTGAATGATTTATAACAATATTAACACTTTTAATAAAAAGTATGCAAATGGAGCAATAAATATCACACTGTCAAAACGATCTAACATTCCACCATGCCCTGGAATTAAATTGGAAAAATCTTTAATTCCATTATATCGTTTAATGCTAGAAGCTGCTAAATCTCCAATTTGTCCAATAATACTTAAAACAAGAGAAATAATTCCAATGTACAAATAGTTAATTTCTAAATTCCAAACTTGATTGCAAATTGCTGTATAAAGTAAACAAGCTGCAACTCCTCCAATCATACCTGCAATGGTTCCTTCTACTGTTTTATTGGGACTTATTTTCAAATATTTATGCTTTCCAAAGTTTTTTCCTACAACATAGGCCATGACATCTGTTCCCCAAGCTGCCCACATCACATACCAAATTAGAATTTTTCCATTTTCCATTTCTCGAATGATTGGTAAAAACATGACAAACAGTACTAAATAGACAATTCCAAAAAAAGTAATTGCAATATCATTGATGGTTACCTTCAAATTGGTGCTTATTACATTAGCAAAAAGGACTAAGATTGAAATTGGAATGATTGCTCCGACTGAGAATAAAGCAATCTCACTTGGAATCAAATGAATGAAAGCTATACAAACAGCTGCGACATATCCAATCCATTCTAGTGGATTGGCTTTTCCACTTACTCGAAAAGCCTTAAAATATTCGTGTAAACACATAATTGCCATAATACTAAATGTTATATCAACAATATATTTATTTCCCCAAATCAATATAATTCCAACGACCGGCAATATTACGGTTGCTGATGCTACTCGTTTTATATCCATTTTTTCTTTCCCTTCAACTGATTTATCTATTTTCCACCGAATTTTCGGTTTCTTTTTTTGTATATCTCTATTGCATCTAATAAGTCTTCTTCTGTAAATTCTGGCCACATTTTTGGAGAAACGACAAATTCGGAATATACCAATTGCCAAGGTAAGAAATTACTCGTACGCAACTCTCCACTGGTTCGAATTAATAGATCCGGATCCGGCTGTCCACTAGTATACAAATACTTTTCGATTGTTTCTTCTGAAATCCCTTCCGGTTTTATTTTATCTTCTTTTACTTCTTCTGCAATTTTACGTACTGCTTGCACAATTTCAGCTCTTCCACCGTAATTAAAAGCAATATTAAAAATTAGCCCTGTATTATTTTTCGTTCGATCAATTACTTGTAAGATTTTTTTATGTAAGTTTTCCGGTAAAGCGGTAATATCTCCTAAAAATTTTACTTTGATATTTTTATCATCTGCTCTTTTACTAAAGTCGGTTAAATAATTAGCAAGTAAGTTCATTAAAGCCCCAACTTCCTCTTCTGTTCTTTTCCAATTCTCTGTTGAAAAAGCATAAACGGTTAAATGTTTAATTCCGATATCATTACAGAATAATAAGATCTTTTCTAATGTGTTTGCCCCTTCTTTATGTCCTAAACTTGGAGCCATGTTTCGACTTTTTGCCCATCTGCGATTTCCATCCATAATAATAGCAATATGATCTGGAAATCCCGTTGGATCGATTTCTCTTCCATTTTTTGTTTTCATTTTAAAAATTCATTCCTTATCTTTTATTTTCCTTATATTGACATAACTTCTTTTTCTTTGTTTTCCAATAATCGGTCAATCTCTTCAATCTTCTTATCTGTAATTTTTTGAATTTGATCTTCTGCTGCTTTTAAGTCATCTTCTGTAATTACAGATTCTTTTTCTTGTTTGCGGAATTCATCAATACCATCTCTACGAATCGAACGGATTGCCACCTTCGATTCTTCTGCCATTTTCTTAACATCTTTTACAATTTCTTTTCTTCTCTCTTCGTTTAATTCTGGAAATACTAAGCGAATTACTTTTCCATCATTGTTTGGTGTGATTCCAACATCCGATGCTAAAATCGCTCTTTCAATTTCTTTTAACATACTCATATCCCATGGTTGGATCACAATTAAACGAGCTTCTGGCACTGAAATTCCAGCCATTTGATGAATTGGTGTTGGTACTCCATAATAGTCAACACTTATTTTATTTAAGATCGCAGGATTTGCTCTTCCTGCACGAATTTCCGCTAAATTTTCCTCAAACACTTGAATCGTTTTATCCATTTTACTTTCAATCTCTGTATAATCCATTTTTCTTCTTCCTTTCTACTCTCTTACTAACGTTCCAATTTTCTCGCCTTTAACAATTTTAATAATATTCTCTGGGTCATCAATTCCAAATACAACAAGTGGAATTTGGTTATCTCTACATAAACTAATTGCCGTTGAGTCCATTACTTTTAAATCTTTATTTAAAATATCTAAATAAGTAATTTCGTCAAATCTTTCTGCATTTGGATCAACCTTTGGATCAGCAGAATAAACTGCATCAATTGTTTTTCCAACTAGAATTGCATCTGCTTCTATCTCTGCTGCTCTTAAAGCTGCAGCTGTATCTGTTGTAAAATATGGGTTGCCTGTTCCACAAGAGAAGATAACAACTCTTCCTTTTTCTAAATGTTTCCAAGCTTTTCTTTTAATGTATGGTTCTGCCACTTCGCGCATTTCAATTGCAGTTTGCAACCTTGTGTAGACACCTCTTGCTTCTAATGTATCTTGCAAAGCTAAACCATTCATTGCAGTAGCAAGCATTCCCATATAGTCTGATGTGGTTCTTTCCATATCATGGCCAAATCTTCCTCTCCAGAAGTTTCCTCCTCCTACAACAATTCCTACTTCAACTCCAAGATCAACTAGTTCTTTTACTTTATCACAAATAGAACCTAATACTTCTGGATTAATTCCTGTTTTCTTTTCTCCAGCCAAAGCTTCTCCACTTAGTTTTAAAAGAACTCTTTTGTATTTTAATTCTGCCAAAATAAACACTCTCCTTATTCACTTATATTCTTTTGCTATTCTATCATACAATGATAAAAATTGTATAGCTTTTTCTTCTTTTTTTGGATTATTTTCTTTGAAAAAAGTTTATTTTGAAAATTTAGTTTCGATAAATATTTTTTCTAGATTGAGATACACTAAATTTTAGATAAAATTTAAATAAGGATACCATATTATGAATCAAATTTTATTTCATGATCAAGAAAATGAAACAAAAGAAGAACGAAAAAAAGCGGATCCAACAAAGAAAAAATCAATCTTGCATATTTATACCATCCAATTTTATATTGCCTCTATTTTATTACTATCCTTCCTCATTTTCTTTTTTGTGATTCGTTTTCAGAACCGTCAAAAAGAAAACTATTCTCAAGTTCTTTTAGACAAATATCATGTTTCAACTTTATATGCGAATTCAACTAGTTCACAAAACACATCCACACTGATTTTAGAAGATTCAGTCACCACTTCTCCTTTCGTAATTGGTATTATTCAAATCGATTCCATCAAACTAAATTATCCCATTCTTTCGGAATCCAATAACGATCTTTTGGAAATTTCACCTTGCCGATTTGCTGGTCCTATGCCAAATGAAGTTGGAAATCTCTGTATCGCTGGTCATAATTATGCGGATAATCGTTTTTTTGGAAGACTCGATGAATTAGAGAAAGAAGATGTCGTAAAGATCTTTGATTTAACCGGTCACATGGAAGAGTATTTTGTTCGTAGTATTTCTCGAATTTCCTCTACCGATACGCGCTGCACCAACCAGGATACCAATGGAGAAAAGATGGTTACACTGCTTACTTGTAATAATCTTAGCACTACACGTTTAGCTGTTCAGTGCATACAAAAATAGCTAGATTTTAAAATCTAGCTATTTTGCTGTTATATTTATATAGACCTACACCAATAAGTAATTGGATAGGAATTCTATTGTATATTAAAGATTATTGTAATTTTTTACCTTAATGTATGCATAAATTGCTGCGATTATACATACCGTAATTAAAATCATAATTGGATAATCTTCTACACCTGTTTCTGGTAAGTCCGAATTGGTATATGTGCTAATATTAGCATTTTGTGTATTATTCGAAACAATTGGGGTTGTTGTTGTATTATTTACTGTATTAGTAGTTGTATTTGTTGTATTATTTAGTACACCAATTCCGTTAATTTGTTGAATGTTATTTGCATTTGTTGTTTGATTTAGTGTATTGTTACTTGGTGCTATACTAATTGCATAAGCATTATTGGTACAAATCACTAATATTCCCATTAATATAACGATTACTAATAATATTCTTTTTGTTCCATTCTTCAACATATTCAACTCTCCTTCTTCTTTTGAAATATCTTTCTTTTTTTATTATTTCATCATTCTTTTGAAATTATACCTTTTTTCAATATTTCTCTACAATCTTATCATATTTTACACTTTTTTTCTTGTTTCGTCAACCTATTTTTCAATTATTTTCCAAATTTTCCCGAAATTTCTTGAAAAAAGTCATTTTTTCGAATGATTACACATTAAATCGGAATAAAACGACGTCTCCATCCTGCATCACGTAGTCCTTGCCCTCTGCTCGAACTAATCCTTTTTCTTTGGCTACGACCATACTTTTTTCTTTGATTAGATCTTCATAAGAAATTACTTCTGCTTTAATAAAACCTCTTTCAATATCCGAATGAATTTTTCCAGCTGCCTGTGGTGCTTTTGTTCCTTTTTTTATCGTCCATGCTCTTACTTCTGGTTCTCCTGCCGTTAAAAATGAAATCAACCCAAGCAAACGATAACTAGCTTTTACTACACGGTCTAATCCAGATTCTTCTAATCCTAATGCTTCTAGCATTTCTTGTTTATCCTCACCACTTAAAGCACTTAATTCTTCTTCAATCTTCACGCAAAGAGGAATCACTTCTGCATTTTCTTGTTTGGCATATTCTCTTACTTGTTTTACCATTTCATTGTCTTCTTTTCCAAGTTCTTTCTCTGCAATATTAGCAATGTATAAAATTGGTTTCATTGTTAGTAAAAAAGCATCTCGAATCAATTCTTTTTCTTCATCTGTTAACTCTACTGTTCTTGCTGCTTTTCCTTCTTCTAGTGCTTTTTTGATTTTTTCTAAAACATCAATTTCTTCTTGATATTTTTTATCTGCTTTTAAATTTTTTTTCGCTCTTTCCAATCTTTTTTCAACTGTTTCTAGGTCTGCTAAAGCTAATTCAAAGTTAATGGTTTCAATATCACGTACTGGATTAATACTTCCATCCACATGAACAATGTTCGGATCTTCAAAACAACGAACGACTTGTGCAATGCTATCTACTTCTCGGATATGGGATAAAAACTTATTTCCCAAACCTTCTCCTCGACTCGCTCCTTTTACAAGTCCTGCAATATCAACAAACTCAATCACAGCATGTGTTGTTTTTTCTGGATGATACATTTTGGTTAACTCATCCAATCTTTCATCTGGAACTGCCACTACACCTACATTTGGTTCAATTGTACAAAATGGATAATTGGCACATTCCGCACCAGCTTTTGTAATAGCATTAAACATTGTGCTTTTTCCTACGTTTGGAAGTCCTACAATTCCTATTTTCATTTTCTACCTCGATTTTCTTTTTTCCAAATAAATGGAGCGATTACGTAAAGCTTGGTTAAATCATTTTACGTAATTGCTCTCTGTCATTTAATTTATCACAGGTTTCTAAATTTATCAATACTATTTATTGAAATTTTGTGATATCCTCTACTCTCCCCGCAAAATATGGCATATTTTTTCCTTTTTCTCTTAAAAAGATCGCAAACGTATCATCTACATAGAAATATCTTGGCTCTTCTTTTGGCTTGGAATCGATGGACGATGTCGCTAGAATCATATCGATTCCTGCTTCGCTTTTTATCTCGCCGCCTTTTTCATCTAGTGAGAATTCGATCGTTTGAATCGCTTTTTCAATTACTCCTATATCATAAATTGGATCTGCGGTTTTAAATTCTTTGTTTTGAAGTTCTGTATATTCTCTTTTTTCATTAAAAGTTAATTTCGGTGCTTTAAATTCATCGATGTTTTCAAAACTTTTGCTTCCGGTATAGCGATTTGCTTTTGTGTTCATATTCTCATAAATTTCTTGAAAGTTTTCTCCCTGTGGGCTTTTACAAAATATCACTTCATCGTTTGTCTTCGTGTTGATAATCATAGCGAAGTCATCTTCATTGTTGTAATACAGCACATCAATTTGATTTCCAACAGAATTTTTGGTACTGGAATCAATTCCAAAATATTCAATATTTTCATATTGATCTCCAAATTTCCCATTTTCTAACTCATCAAATGTTTGTAAAAATTCAAATTTTCGATAGAGCATAGCATAGAAGAAATATCTTCTGACATTTGGATTGTTCGGATCTTCTAATTCTTCTTCAGACCAATCAAAACTATCTAAAATGCTACTTTCCTGATCAAATTTTTCTTTGATTCCATTTTCGATTTCTTCTTTTAGAGCAAGCGTTTTTAATCCGTATGTTTTGTAATAATATTCCTCTGAAATCATATCTTCGGTAAAATCTTCTTGATTTAAATTCGCAGCCATTTCTTCTTGCGGTGTAAATTCAATATCTTTTTTTACCACTTCATTTTTCATATCATTCCATACTAATTGAAAAGTTCCACACCAACTACTATCGGATGTAATTGCATCTCGCATAGTTGGAACAACTGTAATTCCTGTTACTTGTTGTAGTTTCGTAGCTTTGGCACCAAAAAGATTCGTTTGCGTGACAAAAAACGTACCAACTGCTAATAAAATAACGAAAACGACAAGTAAAATAAGAACTATCCTCTTCTTCATTAACAACTTCCTCCCTTATTTTTCTTTTGTTTTTCTTACGATTATTCTACTATATTCTTTTTTATTTGCATAGCTTTTGTTTTGATTTTTAAGATCATTGCAAAAAAACAACCTACAAACTCGATAAGTTCGTAAGTTGTTCTTTTTCTGGAGCTTCCAGCCGGAATCGAACCGGCGACCTCAGCCTTACCATGGCTGCGCTCTACCTACTGAGCTATAAAAGCATAGATTTTTATGCAACGCAATAATCATAACATTTTTTGCATTTACCGTCAATACAATTTTGTGAAAAAAATAAAATAGGTTCCTTTTGAAACCTATTCTTCTTCCTCTATATTTTTCATTGCTTTTTTTCGGATTCTTTGAATTGCATTATCAACTGATTTTACAGGAGTATCTAGTTTTTCTGCAATTTCTACATAAGATTCTCCGTTCATATATCGATTCAATACTTGTTTTTCAAATCCACTTAAATATTTATTCATAACTGCTTCTACATTTTGATAATATTCCTTTTTCGTAATTGTCTCTAGCGGATCTTCTTGTGTTGAATTCAAAATCTCAAGTAAGGATTTATCATCTTCTTCATTTTCTGGATTCGAATTATTTAAAGATAGATATGAATTAAGTGGAATGTGTTTTTGACGATTGGACGATTTAATAGCAGTAATTAATTGCCTTTCTACACATAGGTTGGCAAATGATTTAAAGGAATTATGTTTTCCATCTTCAAAATTTTTGATTGCTTTAAAAAGACCAATTAATCCTTCTTGCACAATATCTTCTCTTTCTGCTCCAACAATATAGTAACGACTTACTTTCATTTGTACAAGATCTTTATATTTCACAATTAAATACTCGAGAGCATTTTTATCTCCGTCTTTAATAATACGAACTAGTTCTTCGTCCGACAATGCTTCATAATTTTGACCATTTACTCTTGAAAATAGCATTCCATTGTTTTCCATGTGTCTTAAAGTTACCTCCTGCTGTATTTAACCTATCTTGCCTTGTATTATATTCTACCAAATCCGCTAGTGTCAATACTAAATTCATGAATTATTTGATAAAATTCCCTTTTTATGCTATCATAGAAGAAATTTTGAAAAAAGGATGAAGAGTCATGATTTTTGATGGAATCTGTTTAAGAAAAATCGTAGCAGAGCTTCGAACTGCTTTGATTGGAGGAAAATTAAATAAAGTATTTGTGCCAAGTAAAAATGAACTATTACTTAGCTTCTATTCTCATGGACTTCAATATGCCCTTGCAATCTCCATCGCTTCAGATTGTTACCATTTGAACTTAACAACTCGAAGTAAGCCAAATCCATTAAAGGCAAGTAATTTTTGTATGCTCCTTCGTAAACATCTAATTGGATTTCATCTTGAAAAAATTGAAATGAAAGATTTGGAGCGTATTGTATTCTTTCGCTTTACTGGATATAACGAAATGAATGATCCAACAAGTAAAACCTTAGTGGTTGAATTAATGGGAAAACACTCGAATGTTCTTTTATTAAATGACAACCAAACCATTATTGATTCTTTACGACATTTGGATATTGATTCTGGTTCTATGCGAGATATCTTGCCGGCTCATCCCTATACCATGCCATCTTCAAGTAAACAATCCATTCTTGCATGCAAAGATATCCAAGCTTTTATCCAGCTATTTGAAAAAGAACAAGGAAAACCACTTGATCAAGTTATTCCTGCTTTTTTCACTGGAATTAGTAAAAATTATGTACAGGCCTTCTTGAATGAAAAACAACTTTCAAATGAAGTAACTCCTGAAATTTTGCAAGCTTTTTATCAATTTTTCCAAGAAGAGCTAGAAAAAATCCATGTAACAGAAACATCCTCTACTCCAATTCTAACACTTAATTTTGCTTGTGATGATTTCTATGCTGAAAAAGAGGAAAAACAGATTTATGAATCTTTCCGTTCCAATCTAATTCGTCTTGTATCCGAAGATTTAAAAAAGGTACGAAAAAAATTAGAGCATATGGAAGAAAAATTAAAAGAATGCGATTCAATGGAGAAATATAAGCTATATGGAGAACTTTTAACTGCAAACCTATACCAATACAAAACGGAACGTCTTTCTGAAATTACACTTTCCAATTACTACAATAACGAGGAAATTACAATTCCTTTAGAAGATCGATATAGTCTAGCTGATAATGCCAAACGATATTTTAAAAAATATACCAAACTAAAAAATGCATTTGAAATTGTCCAAAAACAAAAGAAAGAAACATTGCAAGAGCTTGACTATCTTGGTAGCATTTTGTATGAGATTGAAGAAGCCAACACTTTAGAAGATTTAACCAATATCTATGAGGAAATGGAATCAAACTTAGTTTATCAATCGAAAAAATCAGCTCCCTCGAAATACACGATCAAAGAAAAATCTTCCTCTTCTTATCTTTCTTTTACGATTGATGGTTATCCCGTTTATGTTGGAAAAAACAATCTACAAAATGATGAATTAACATTAAAGGTAGCACGAAAAACGGATTATTGGTTCCATACGAAAGAAATTCACGGAAGCCATGTCATTTTAAGAGTAGAATCTGGAAAGCCAGAACCATCCATGGATACTTTGGTAAAATGTGCAAAACTTGCCGCAAAATATAGTAAAGCACGTTACTCTTCCAGTGTTCCTGTTGACTATACACAAGTCAAATATGTTAAAAAGCCTTCTGGTGCCAAACCTGGTATGGTCATCTATACCAACTATAAAACCATTTATGTGACAAACGAACTAAAATGAACCCACGAGTATTTCTGGGTTCATTTTTCTTTTTATTCAATTCGATTTTTCTGTGCTTTTTTTACTAAATCAGAACTCGATGCTCTTGTAACAGCACGATAGCCAAATTTCTTTTTTAAATCATCAACGACTTGATCAATCTTTTCATTCTTCTTTGAAGCAGGATCTGCAAAAAAGCTTAACTGCACTTCATCTTTTTTTACTAATCCATCGACACGCACACCAACTAAACGAATTGGTTCTTTTTTATACATCTGTAAAAATAGCTCTTTGGCAACTTCGTAAATCTCGGTCGTGTTAGCAGTTGCTTGATAAAGCTTTTTTTGATGCGAATAACTCACAAAATCTTTGGTCTTTAATTGTACGTTTACAACGGTTGCTAACATATCATATTTACGTAAACGATACGTTACCTGTTCCGTTAAGGCAAGCAAAACTTCTTCCAATTTTTCTTCATCTGCAATATCAACTGGAAGTGTTGTGGAATTTCCTACTCCTTTTGGTAATTCTTCTTTTTCGTTTACTTCAGAATTGTCAATTCCATTTGCATACTCCCAAATCATTCTTCCATATTTACCAAATTTATGAATTAAAAGCTTTTCATCTGTTTTTGCTAAATCTCCAATTGTTTGGATCTTCATATGATATAGTTTTGGTACGGTTTTTCTTCCTAACATAAATAGTTCTTTAATTGGTAGTGGCCACATCTTCTTTTCAATTTCATCATAATACAAAGTATGAATTTTATCCGGTTTACTAAAATCAGACGCCATTTTTGCTAATAACTTATTCGGTGCAATTCCAATATTCACCGTAAAGCCTAATTCATTTTTTACACGATAATTAATTTCTTTTGCAATCTCCATAATGTCTCTTCCCATACGATGATTGGTCATATCTAAAAAACACTCATCAATGCTAAAGCGTTCAATCTTATCCGTATATTCTAAAAACAACTGATATAGCTGATTGGAATAGGATTTATATAGCAAATAGTTGGATGGAAAAGTTTGAACACTTGGGCATTTTTTTCTTGCTTGAAAAAGTGGTTCTCCTGTTACAATTCCAAATTCTTTTGCTTTTTGACTTTTCGCTAAAACAATTCCAGCTCTTCTTGTTTCATCTCCTCCAATAACAGCAGGAATTGTACGAATATCTAATTCACTCCCATGTTTCAACATATCAATTGCAGTCCAGCTTAAAAAGGCATTATTTACATCTATGTGTAAAATACATCTTTCCACTTTCATCACCAATTACATTATAGAACTTATGTTTGCTATTGTCAAGTAAAAAAGAGGAAACTAAAATACGTTTCCTCTAAAAATAGATATCATTATTCAACCAAAGTGATTCTTGCATAACCATTTCCACTATGACCTGTTTCTGTTCCACCAGAGGTTGATGGAAAG
The DNA here is from genome assembly GCA_944393505.1 of uncultured Clostridia bacterium. Lineage (GTDB taxonomy): Bacteria > Bacillota > Clostridia > TANB77 > CAG-508 > CALYAK01. Next base: position 16,886 of record CALYAK010000015.1, read on the forward strand.
GATGTATTTCCAGCATAGGTTGCTGCATTAGATAAATAATATTGTGAACCTAGCGCATATCCTGATGGCTTATGAGAACTAGAAGTTAATACGTATCCTGATCCTCCACCTCCACCTGTAGAGTTGTTTCCCATAGTACCTCCATACCAACCACCACCTCCGTCCTCCTCTTAAGTTGTCTCCCGATCCTCCAGCACCAACTCCAAATCCGGCACTAGTACTAGAATTAGATGACGCAGTTATTCCTGTTTGTGTACCCCCTTTACCCGGAACACGATTGCCATATTGATTTGTTGGGGTTCCTCCAGTTGAACCGCCACCATATCCTCCATTTGAAGTTCCTGTTCCATCATCTGCATTTCCACCACCACCGACCTCCTCCAGCAACGATTACTCGGTAATAATAGGTTGTTCCTCCAATCCTAAAGTCTGTTCCTCCTCCACCTCCGACCTTCATTCATTTGTGTAGAACTTCCTCCACCATTATAGCCTGCACTTCCACCGGAAGAGTTTCCATCTCCGTTTCCTCCAGCTCCTCCTACGTAGGCATAAATAGTTGTTCCCTGAGTCAATGAAACTGTTCCTACTGAGTATCCGCCCTTGCCACCATAGGATACTAATGACTCATTGTTATTTCCCTTTCCATTTCCACCTTGAGCGCCCCATACTTCTAGGATAGCTGTACAATTGCTTGTCGCTTTATAACTTTGTACTCCTCCTGTATAGGCAAAGTTCTTTACTGTATATGTTAATGAGAATGTTATTCCTGTCTTTGTTGTTGTATTTCCTGCTTTATCTTTTACGATTACTTTTACATTATTCTTTGTTAATGAACTTGGTTTTGAACTAAAATTAAAACTTAATCCTGTATATGTATGTGTATTTGCTGTTGTCGTACTTTGACTTGATGTTCCTACTAAATATTGATACGTTCCACTACTTGCTAATCCACTAAATGCATCACTTGCACTTACTCTTACTGATAATGTTGTCGTTCCTATTCCTGTTTTTGTAAAGCTCGATATTGTTGGTGCTACTGTATCTCTTGTAAAGACTAGGTTGCTACTTACTGCTGTCGTTCTTCCTGATCGGTCATACATATATGCTGTAACTGTCCACTTTCCATCTGCTGTTATTGTAAATGTTCCATTGTTTGCGATTTCTACTTCTCCTGTATCTACTACTTGATTTGTTGTTACACTTGTTCCTCCTATTGCTCCATTTCCTTTTGCTGTTCCTGTTACTCGATAGGTTGCTTTTTTATAGGATGTTACTTCGGTTCCACTAATCTTGATTGTTACATTACTTCTATAATAACTAGCCTCTCCTTGCGTTCCACTTGTGATCGTTGGTGTATTAATTGTTGGGTTTATCATATCTCTTGTTACCACAATCCCTTCTGCTACTACCGATTTTCTTCCTGCTTTATCATATGTATATCCTTTTACGGTCCACCTTCCATCTGCTGCTATTACAAATGTTCCATTGTTTGCGATATCTGTCTCTGTAATATTTACTTGTTGTCCGCTTGTGATACTTACTCCTCCTATTGTTCCATTTCCTGTTGCTGTTCCTGTTACCGTATACGTTGTTTTCTTGTAACACGTATCATCTTGGCTACTTAGTTTTACCGTGATATCACTTCTATAATACGTTTCTTCTCCCATTGTTCCAGATGTTACTTCAATTACTGGTGGTTCTGGGGTTACCGTATCTCTTGTTACTTCTAATGTATTCGTTGTTACTCTTACATTTTCTTTGTTATACGTATGGATCTTAATCGTCCAGTTTCCATCTGCTCGTATTTGAATTGTCTTTTCATTTGCCATCTCAATCTCATCTTCACTTAGAGCTACTCCTTTATCATAGTACGTTCCATCCATATTTCCTGCTCCTGTTGTTGTTCCTAAGATCTGATACGTTACTCTTGAGATATCTACGTTATTCTCATCTTGTCCGGTTATACTTACATCCACATCCGTACTACAATATTTTCTTGCTCCTTCTACTCCTCCACTTACCGTATCTCCTACTGTTGGTGTATTACTAATCCAGATTGCTGGTCTTGAGATGACATCACTTGCTGTCATATTTCCTGCTTCATCTTTTACAATCATATACATATCATAGGTCTTACTTTGATCTAATCCTGTATACAAATATGTTGTTTCTTGGCTTAAGTTATCCGTATACGTCATATTCGGTGCTAATTTATGGCGATAAGTATATCTTCCTTCTGTTGCTAGTCCTGATGCATAATCTTCTGCTGCCATACTGATTCGGAATCCTTCTCCTATTACTTGCTCTCCTTTATACAGCGTTACAATTGGTCTTGATGCATCTCTTCTTACATTTAAGGTTGGTGCTGTTGATAGTCTCATTCCTCCACTATCATACGTATATGCTACAATTGCAAAACTTCCATCAATGGCAATTCGGAAAGTTGTACCATTGGCAATCTCTACTTCTCCAGTATCCACTTCTCCTGCTTGATATTCCGTATTTCCGATTGTTCCATTACTATATGCTGTTCCTCTTACTCGGTAGGTTACTCTGGAGGATCCCGTATCCGTTCCTAATACACGTAGCGTGATATTACTCGTATACCAATCATTTTGTCCCATATTTCCACTCGCTACACTGACTGTTACTCCATTTCCTGCTGTTGATCCTGTTTCTCTTTTTAACCACATAATACTGGAGTTTGATTTCTTTCCTTCTAAGTCATACGAATATGCTGTAATGGTATATTCTCCGTCTTTTGTAAAGGTTAACGTTCCACCGTTTTCTATATCAATCTCTTTAATTAATCCACTTGGATAAAGTTCGTTATTGATTTCATCGACCGTTGTCGTTAAGATATATTTGATCTTTAATGTTTTATCCGTTGTTGCAATTTGAATCGTTACATCACTTCGGAAAAAACTTGCTGCGATTTCTTCTCCTTCTAGTACCGTAATTGTTGGAGGTACTGCATCTCCTCCAATCATACTTCCATCGCTTCCACCGGTATTGGTGTTGGTTCCTCCGCTGTTTGATCCTCCTTGGTTTCCACTTCCACCTGTTCCGGATTCTCCTCCTTCAGAGCTTCCTCCAGTATCGGTACCCGGAATAATCCCAATTCCGGTATATAGTTCGTTATCTCTTAATTCATTTTGCAATCCCGCTAATTGTTGTTCATCATATTCGGTTTCGTTGGTAATCATATTCTTCGTATCTTTTGCTTGAAAGATGATTCCATCTTCTCCAATGACTGCATTTAGAGTGATTCCTGCTAGGATAACAAGCACGACGATTGTTACTAATTGTGCAAAAAAAGAAAGAATTTCATTTTGAAATCCTTTCTTTCTATTTTTTTATTTACTTTTTATTATTCTATGCTCTTGGATGGGCTTTCTTATATACATTCTTTAATCCTTGATTTTGGAATTGCATATATACTTGAGTAGATGAAATATCGGAATGTCCAAGCATTGTTTGAATTGCTTTTAAATCTGCTCCATTTTGTAAAAGATGCGTTGCAAAAGAATGTCTTAAAACATGTGGTGTAATATCTTTGGAAATGTGAGCTTGTTCTTTGTAGTATTTGACAATTTTCCAGAATCCTTGTCTAGTTAAACGTTTTCCATTAATATTAACAAATAGAGCTTCTTCATTTTCATCTTTTACAAGAATTGGTCTTGCATTATCAATATATTCTTTTAAAGCTTTTGCGGAAATCGATCCGATTGGAATATTTCTTTGCTTATTTTGATTGGTGCAAGTAACGAATCCTTCTTTTAAGTTTACGTCATCTCGATTTAGGTTGATAATTTCTGTAACTCGCATTCCAGTAGCATAAGCAAGTTCTAGCATAGCTTTATCTCTGGATCCTTTTAAATCCACATTCTTAGGTTGTTCTAGTAATAGCTCTACTTCTTGGGAAGTCAAAATGCTTGGCACTCTCTTTTCAATTTTTGGAGCTTGTAGATTCGCAGTTGGATCTTCTTTTATTTTTCGATTTCTTAATAAGAATTGATAAAAAGAACGAATTGTTGCTAAATTTCTAGAAATCGTAGATGGTTTTTTTCCAATTTCACTCAAATGATCTAGGTATTTTTTCAAATCACTTTGATCTGCTTTTGCATAGTTAATTTTGTTTTCCTCTACATAATCTTGGTATTGTAAAATATCTCTTTCATATGATTGTAATGTGTTATTTGATAACTTCTTATCATTTTGCAAAAATTCTAAAAAAAGTTTGATTTGTTTTTCCATTATCGTTCCCCTACTCTGTTTTCATATTTGTACATTCATGGCTGTACAGAGCCTTTTTTAATTTACATAATTTAATCATTTATGTTATATCAAATTTGCTTTTAAAAGTAAATATCTTTTCTTAATTTTTTCAAGAAAATCTTATCTTAGTATAACGGAATTGTTAGTAAAAAAATACTGGTGGAAAGATATACTTCTACAAGTGTGCCAACACTAAAGATTCCTGCTAAAATTAAGCTCATCATGCTATGTTTATAGATTTCGAATTTAATATTTTCCTTTCGATGATCTTTCAAAATTGCTTGATACAATTTCATACCACTAACTCCAAGAAAAAGTAGGCATGGGATAAAAATGATATTTTGCAGGAAGATCGAACTTAAAGCAAAAATACTTCCTTTTTGAATTCCTAAACTAGCAATTACTGCCGCAACAGAATAACCGAGTGAAAATCCTTTGTATAGTATGACTCCGAGAACAACTGGCATTCCAATTACCGTTGATCCAGCAAACCATAACAACAATACTAAGCCTAGATTTTCCATTAAATTTTGTTTCACTAAACTCATTCGATCAATACGAGCATTTCCTTGTTTTAGTACATCGATAAAGTTTTGAATATAGTTTTGAACTTGTGTCTGGGAATCTCCTTCTAGGTTATTCACATAACTAACGCCTAAAACAATCCCAATTAAGAAAATGATAAAGATTAATAAAAATTGTCGCAGATTATGGATCACATAGTCCGTAATCACGGTTATGATTTGGTTTCTTCTTTCCCTTTTTCTCATGTGTTTCCTCCATTTGTTTCTTAACAAATGTCTATTCGAAAACATAAGAAATATGACTTAAAATTATTTTTAACAAGCAGTTAACTTTCCATAGACTCCTCCGCCACCTGCTTGAATTTCCATTTTCCCTTCTCTTGCTTTCATAATCGTTTTGGCAACTTTTTCTCCTACGACTCCTTCAATATCATCTTCCGATAACTTATGTAGAATGGTCATTTCTGTTTGGAAAGTATCTAATAATTTATCAATTGTTTTTCCTCCCACCCCTGGAATAAAGGTAAGTGGAATTTGATAGATGTATGGTGGCCTAAAACTTGGACTTTGTGTTGTTGGTTTATCTTTGATTTCTTCAATACGATCAAACACGCCCATGGTAATTTTACTACTATCACAATCCGGACATCTTCTTACTGGTGGTTCTCCTTCAATTGGTTTATTGCATACTTCACAGAAAGTACGGTGATATTTTCCAAGCTTTGGATCTAAGCCATAATTCGCTACGATTTTTCTTCCATCCTCATTTCGAATTGCTTTTAAGAATTCTTTAAAACTAATATCTTCTAATAAAAGTTTGTTGTATTCTCTTGCAATCTTTGGCAAAGAATGGGCATCCGAATTGGTTAAAAATGTTTTGGTTTCCAGTTCAGAAATCATATCTGCCAAAAAGGTATCCGAACTTAATCCTAATTCAATCGTTGGAACACGATTAAATTTTTCACGGAAGATTTTACTTAATCGATCTGTACAATTTCCATAAAAGCTTTTATGTGGTGTAAAAGCATGAGCTGGAATTAAGATTCCATGATATTTCTCTACAATATCGATTAACTCATAAGCAGAAATATCTGCTCTTTGTGAACTTAGGGTCATGTTTTTAATATGATTTTCCATTTCTTTTGAAAAAGCTTTGATATCAGCAAGTTTTGGGAAATAGCAAAGATTATGAGCACTTCCTGTTTTTCCTTGATCATTTACTTCCGATGTCTCAATTTCACTTCCTAAGATAATACAGACCTTATTTTTATAAATAATGCCTCCATCTTCAATTTCATAAGCTTCTCCATTTTTTAAGAATTGCTCGATATCTTCAATCACATATGGAGAAGCACAATCAATAATTCCTACCATATTGATTCCTTTACGATCTGCACATTCTTTGGCAATATTTGCAAAATTTAAGGATCTTGCAGCCGTTATTTTAATTGGTTTTCCTTTTTCACTTCTTCCGATGTGAACATGTAAATCTGCAAAAACTTCATTCATTTTTCTTTCCCTCTTTTCATTTTGTCTAATAAAGAAGAGATTGAAAAAAAGCTCAATCTCTTATCTTTATCTTTCGTATCCTTTATTTCTTTAAAAATTCTCTTTCGTCCATCTTTCTTAAAGTTTCAATATCAGATGCAGTTGGAATAATCTCTTCTTCTTTGACAACTTCTTGATTTTCTGCATCTTCAATCGCAAGTTTGGCCATTTCATACAAACGAGAAGCTGTTTTAATGCTAACGGTTAATTGTTTTTCTCGATCATACATGGTCAATAAGTCTTGTCTTCGGCTTGCAATTTTATTAAATTCTTCCGAAAACTCACTGATAATTCCCTTTCCAATTCTAGAAGTACCAATGATACTGTTATTTTCTGGATTTTGATTTGAATGATAATTGGTTGTGATTTTTTCCATATCTTGTACAAAATTTTTAAATACTTTTAAATATTGATTGTTACAATCCTTTAAATTGCGATATTCTAGTAATACTAAAGCATCTTCTACTTTAAATGCCACTCTTTCTGGTCTGTTTAATAGCATACCACCAAATTGATCCATTAGTTCTAAAATATCTGCTTCTAGTTCTCTTGGTGTCGAACCACTATATCGATTAACTTGCTCGCAGGTTCGACAAAATTTATCATTAAATCCTAGTAATTTTAAATATTCTGCACCTTCTTTTGCAAAAGAACGAACTTTACTGATATCACTTGGATTTTCTACTTTTTTGCAATTACATAATAAATTGGCAGTAAGAGTTAAGTTTTGTTCAATGTCTAAATTGGTTTCATCTAGAAATAGTTTTAACAATAGCGTTTTGAACACAACCGATGGGTCAAAGAATAGATTTGCTTTTTTTCTTAGATAATACATAATCTCTAATTTTTTAACCCAATCTCTTTCTGCAAGAATATAATCAGCAAAACTTTCCATATTCTTACCTCCAAAGATTTTTTGACCTAATCTTTTCCCTTTTATTATATGCGAATTACCAAATCAGTTCAAGAATGTTACAAAAAAGTAACAGAAGTGTAATCTGTTTGAAACATGTTACACTTCTGCCTTTATATCTCAAATAATTTGCTATTTTGGATCTGTTTTTTGATATCTTCAATTCGATCGTTATTCTCAATAATATAATCACATCTTGCTTTGAAAAAATCGTTGTTTTCTTGAATATTTAACCTTTGTTCTGCGACTTCTTTGGAAATTTGATCTCTTTTGCAGATACGTTCGATTTGTAAATCTTTTTGCGAAATAATACCAATGGTATAATCGCAAAGTTTGTCTAGTTCTGCCTCAAATAAAAGTGGAGCATCAATGATCACTAATTTCTCGGTTGTTGTTTCGACAATTTTTTTTACCTTTTTTACAATATGATTAAAGGTATATCCATTTAACATTTTTCTTTTTTGGTCATCGGTATAAATCAAATCTGCTAATTTTTTTCGATTTAATTCTCCATCTTCCGTTAAAATCGTCTTTCCAAAAATATTGGCAATTCCTTCTACATAAGAACTTCCTTTTTTCGAAAGTTCTTTCGCTATTTTGTCTGCATTGATAATACAAACATCATAAAGTTCTTCAATGATTTCACAAACCGTGCTTTTCCCAGCACCAGAACTTCCTGTTATTCCAATTACTTTCATAAACTTTCCTCTATATCACAATTAATTTGTTGGTATAATCCAAATTTGCTTTGGATTCATATTCATAGCCTAAAGTATAGGTGTCAGTAGCAAATAAATCAATCTCAAGCATTCTTCGAGTTTGCTTATTCGGATTTGTATCCATGAATTTCTTAACCGAAGTAATCAGTTGAATTTTCGGGTTTCGTCGAACAATTTCTGATAATAGCTCTTTTCCTTTATCATTAAATCCTAACACACGTAAATATGGTGTCATTTTTCGGGACATTTCCATTGTTTTTCGGTCAATTCCAAGTAATGCATATACTAAAATTCTTTGAATTCTCGTTTGTGTATGTCTTTTCGATTTTACCATATTCACTAAGTCTCGAATATTATTACAACTCGATGCAGCCTCTTTAATGCTATATTCTAACCCTTCTGATACATCTGGAATCTCTGCAATTTCCTTTACTGACATTTTTCTTAAGTTGTATAAAATGATGGATTCATATTTTCCTAAATCTAAAACAATATTTCCTCTTTTCATTTCTTCACGAAGTAATTGATAAGCTGCTCTTGGCATTACTTTTCGAATTTCGTCAAATTGTTCAAATTGGACTAATTTGCGAATTGCTGTTGCACTTGCAAATTCATCCACAATTTTTTCTTCATGATAAAATACTTTTTTTCGTTGGATTCCTAAAGGCATCATATAGCTTTTGGTTCTTTTTAATGCTTTTAAGTACTCAATTGCTAAAATATTATTTGCTCCTGATAAAATATTCGCATAGCGTTTAATATCATTTAAATACATCATTAAAGCATTTTCTCTTGCTTTTGGGTACGAGATTCCTTTGCTTAACTCATGGTTTAGCATAGTAATATATTCTTTTGGTTCTTGATAAAGAACATTTGCAATATTATTTAAAGTTGAAACATCATTTGCTTCCATTCCAAAAGAAAGATTCGTTACAAGTCCTGTACTATTTAAAATTTTGACAGCACCTTCCGCAAAGTTTTCTGCACTCGATACACTATAAATGGTCGGCAACTCTAAAATCAAATCAACACCACAGTTTAGTGCCATTTCTGCCTTTGTCCATTTATTAACTAAGGAAGTACCTCCTCTTTGAGCAAAGTTACCGGTCATAACACAAATCGAATATTGGCAATCAGATTTTTGTTTTGACTCTTCTAAATGGTATAAATGTCCATTATGAAATGGATTATATTCTGCAATAATCCCAAGAACTCCAGCCAACTTTTCCCCCTCCTTGCTCCAAAATCTCTTGTACTTCACTTGATTTGTTGATATAATATCATAAAAACTTTCGTTTTTCAATCATATCACAAGAGATTATTTAAAGAGGAGATTAATTGAATGGATGAAGTAACAATTTATACAGATGGTGCATGCTCTCGGAAATCCAGGTCCTGGTGGATGGGGTGCAATTTTAATGTATCAAGACCATAAAAAAGAAATTTCAGGATGCCAAAAAGATACAACCAATAACATAATGGAACTAACAGCTGTAATCGAAGGATTAAAACTTTTAAAACATCCTTGCAAAGTATCTTTGTATAGTGATAGTGCCTATGTTGTAAACGGTTTTTTACAAGGTTGGATCTATAACTGGATCAAAAAAGGATGGAAAACAGCAGATGGTTCTCCAGTAAAAAATAAAGAATTGTGGCAAGAATTATATCATCTTACTCAAACTCACGAAGTAAAATTTATCAAAGTAAAAGGACATGCTGATAATGAATTTAATAATCGTTGTGATGAACTTGCTCGTGAAGCAATTTCATCAATTCGTTCTTAGAATTTTATTACTAGATATTTTAGATTAATGATATATCAAATTAAATAAATATATATTTTTACTGTAAAATCGAAAAGAGCACCCAATCGGGTGCTCTTTCCTTTACTGATCATTTCACTTTTTATGCTCTTTTAGTACTTTCTCCAAATCTTCTATCCTTAAGTTTGTCCCATAAAAGTCTTTTTTGGAACATCCTGCTCGTCCACCACCAGCACAGGCACATGCACAAGCACAACTTACGCAAGCACAAGCACAGCTAGAACGCGTATGGACATACGTAGTATGGTAATAATGACTTCCTCCAAATCCTCCGTGAGAATCATAGTCATCATCATCACTAACAAACAACGCGCAAAGGACAATAATCACGAGGATTACAATCCCTGCAACAATGAGGAGTCCAAAAGGAGATATTCCACCTTCTGATCCACTTTCTTCTGTGTATTGCTCTTCTTCATTGGTCGTAAACACATCTAAGTTATATTGTACGGATGCGTTTAGCCGTTCTCCCATTTCCAAAGAGCCACTCCAAACAAGATAGTTTCCCTCCGTTCCTTGAGCTGTCGACTCTAGTACATTGTCACGATTCCATAGGATTTTGATTTCTTTGACTTCAATCTCATCAAACCATCCTGGTGTAAAGGAATAGCGGCAAATGTGCTCTTCCTCTTCAATCACATACATATAGGATTGATGGATACTATATTCAAATATAATGATCTCATTTTCGTGATATTCCCGATCAAAATCAATTCGAATATAGGAACCATCCTCTGCCAAATAACGAATATCTTGAATATTATCGCTTAATGCTGTAATTTCATCGACATGCATATTGGGATTTCCGATCTTTACCCAAGATAGAGGTCCTTCCGAAGTATCATCTAACACCTTCCATTCGATGTGATACCGGATATCCATTGTTCCATCCGGCCTCATGTCTACTTGAATGGTATAATTCTGGATTTCGTCCAAAGGACCTCTTGCTTCTGCCTGAAGTGGTAGCAAGATTACCATTAGGCAGAAAGCGACTAAAATTTTTGAAAAAAGTCTTAGACCTCGTTTCATATCCTCATTTCCTCCTAAGCGGGCATTCTTGTTTCATTTGGGCAGAATACTTTCTCTTGGCAACACACGCTTTCTTATTCCAAATCTTGTGCCAAGGATCTTTACGCATATCTCCTAGCACCTCTCCGTTTAGCCAACTCTGGCAGGGAATTACTTTTCCATCTGGTGCAATTGCCATATTGCTCAGGCATGCTCCACAAGAAGGAACGGTAAGTCTTAAACTCTGAATTTTATCTTCCGGTAACCATCCCGGAGAAGTAAAGCTGATTTCCATCTCTGCCTCTCGGCAAAACTCGGTTGCCTCTTGCAAGATTGCAAACAGCTCATCTTGAGATAGTTGCGTCTTCTTGGATGCTTCTTTTTCCGCATTTCCTGTCACAATCAAACCAGAGCAAGTTACATAACGAACTCCCAGATCCTTCAGGAAGTGAAGGGTTTGTGCATAATCTCTGTTAATGGTACAAAGCGGTGTGTTTACACTAACGTTTAGTCCTGCTGCAATCGCATTTTGGATTCCACATACAGTGCATACATAGTTTTCCGCTCCCACTAGTTGGTTATGTTCTTTCAACTTATTGGAATACAGCGTGATTTGGACACTATCCAAACTTGCTCGATGCAAACGTTCACATAGGTCTTGGCTTAGAAATACGCCATTGGTATTGAGTCTGGTTACAAACCATTTTGCATAATGGATTAGTTCAACCAGATCGCTCCGCATTGTTGGCTCACCTCCAGTAAAGGTGAGCTGTGGAATTCCTGCTTCTTTGCATTTGTCAATAATTTTCTTCCATTCTTGCGTGGACAATTCTTGAACTTCCGCCTGCTTTTGTCCGCAAGCATAGCAATGCAAACATTTTTGATTGCAGTTCCACTTCCCATCCTTTGTCATAGCACTGATCATCAGATCCATTCGATGGGGTGCTTTCATATGGGGAGCATATTCTCCCAAGGTCATATAGCCAATTTCCTCTTGCGGTTCTTTCCCATAGGCGATATCGCACAAAGTTGAAATAATCCTCCAAAGATCCTCTTCCAACCTTTCTTCTGCGATCCGCGGATAAATTTTTTCCACTTCATCCATCGTTCGGTATACAATGTGTCTTAAATCTTCTTCGTCAATCTCCTTTCCATGGTAGGCATTTAGCTCCTCCAAAAAGGAAGCAAGCAAAATCGCCCAAGATGTGTTGATGGGTATGATGTCACTTCCATTCAGAATGACAACGCTAGGGACGTTCCTCAGACTGAACTTTGGCGGGACCAAGTGTATCCGGACAGCGCCGGGTCCATCTGGATTGAGTGTAGCATGCACTACTCCCCGCATTTTTCGAGCACAGTACAAGAGCTCTTTTGGATTCATATAATCTCCTCCTTTAGCAATGTCAGTAACTTCTAGAATAACTGGTAGCTTTTAGATCATCTACCAAATTCTATTCAAAAAATCACTGTTTCCATTATATCTTATTTTACATAAAGTTTCAATTCATTCACAAAAAAGAGAAGGATTACGGAAAATATCGTAATCCTTCTCTTTTTATTCTTCTTTTTCTTTTTTCTTATCTTCGTTCTCTTCTGCTTCTCTTGTCACCTTTAATTTTTTGAATCGATTTTCAAAGAATATGGTGATTACTCCTGCTGCGATAAACTCGACAGTTAAGATCTCTGCAATGATATAGGAATTAATGGTAAGTCCAGTAATTTCGATTGCTGTAAATAATAGAATCACTGCTAATAAAATGGTTAAAAATGTTTCAAGACCAACTTTTATTGCTCCTAGCTTATGATAAACAATCATTTCATAAGCAACTAGTCCAATCACAAAGATTAAAATCGTTGGTATATATGGAAGAACAACATCTTTTAATTCTGCCGCAGGTAAATCTGATATCACAAAGTCCTCTGTTGTATTTTCTAATTCATATTTTTGATTAATGGCTTCATTTAGTTTCTCGATTTGTTCATCACTTACTTCTCTAGTTGTGATCGATAATACATCTTCAAAAGGTCTTAATTTTTCTAGTCTTACTTTTTGATCTCCAAAAACTTCATTAGTTATTTCTCTTGCTTCCTCCAAGGTAAAATCTTTTCCAATATAGATCGTTACTTTTTTGGAATCTGTATATTCTAATCCAAGATTAAATCCTGTTGTAAAAATCATAATGGTTCCAATCACTAGTAGGATCGCAATAATTGCTCTTATTATCTTCTTCATATTATCTCTTCTCCTATTTTTCTTTTTGCTGTTTCTCCTTTATTTTCTTGTTCCTAACACGAGTGTTCTTAATACAGTTGCAATAAATAGCATGATTACAAGGATTCCCCAGAATAACGTCATAGCAAAGCTATAGATCGGAAGCCATCCCATAAAACAAAGCACTATGCTAAGTATTAATACTGGAAGAAGAACCTTTGCTGTTGTAAACATTCCCTCTTTTAATTTTTTCTTTACTTCTACTTCTTCCTCACCCTTTTGCTGATCTTTTAATACAATCATCATCGAAAGATAGCCAAGAACCATGGTTACTAGAATCGCACCAATTGCTTCTGCTGTTAAGATAACATTGGTATATCGAATCACAATTAGTAAGGTTGCTAAAATTCCAACTAAAGTAAGAATTGCTAAAATTCCGTTTTTGTGATAACGATAGATTAGATAAATTGCTAAAATAGCTGCAATAACTCCTGCTGCTATTAGCATTTTTTGAATTTGTGCATTCGTAATGCTTAAACTTGTATAAACATTTTCATCTACTTCATAAATAAGTGGTAAAGGCTCTTTATCAATAATAACAGCAAAATTAGAAGCCTGTGTTAAATAGTCTTGTAATTCGGATGTGTCTGTTGTTTCTTGTCCTACCGTTAGTTGCAAACTACCAGTTGTAATTTCTTCTGAGAAAGTTGTTTCAATTAAATCATTTTCATCAATTCGAATAATGACATTCTTTTCGACACTGTTTCCTTCTTCCTCTGTTGTTTCTACATAAGTCTTCGATATTTCTCTTAGTTTTTCTGCTCCTTCTTTATCAAATTCAATATTTAAGAAAGCAAGCATACCTCCAAGTGATCCAGAAGTATATTGTACATTTGCATCTTTTACTCTAGCATTATCAATTAAAACTTCTTCTGTTTCAGCATCGACAATTTGAAAAACGCCTCTTTCTACAATAACGCTACTGATTGTATCAGTATAAGTACTATCTAAGACATTAATATGGATTTTTCCGGTAGTCTTGTCCAATTTAATGGTATAATACGATTCCGTACTAATTTCATTCAATCTTTTTCGAATGATCTCTTTTGCTTTTTCAAAATTCTCTTCTGTCATCATTTCTTGCGTATTGCCTGTTTGTTCCTCTGTTCCATTTGCATTTGTGTCTGTTTCTGTTGTTTCTTCGGAAGTAGCTTCTTCCCCTGCATTTTCAGTATTTTCGCTCTCTGTTCCAGTTTCCGTTTCTACTACATCTTGTGGCTTTAAGACAATGCTACGATGCCCTGTCACGCCATCTCCTAAAAGATAGGATGGGATTTGGTCTTCATATTGATAAATTCCTTTCTGATAAAGCCCACCAAACGATAAAATGGAAAGCAAAATGATAATTCCTATTACGAGTGTTACCTTTAGTCCTTTATTTTTCACAATAATTCCTCCTATTTTTCTACAATAATTTTGTTCCGTTGATTACTAATTCAAACCAAATTCCTAAATATTTTGCTGCATATTTGCTCATCATGGTTCGTTCCATAAAGATTTCAAAATAATCTAATACCGGAGAGATCTCCGTATCAATTGTTAAACTTAAAACCACTTTTCTTTCTTCTTTTAAAATTTGAAAATCTGCATTTGTTACTGCATAGTTTACTTGATCGTGTTTATCAAATGTCGACATGTTAGGGTTGGAAACACGATCTCTATGCACATCAGATTTATCTGCTAAAATTAAAGCTGCTGAAATATCACTTACTGCTGTTCCGGTTTGTTCATCATGGTTTCCAATTGCCATCATGATTTCCGTTCTAGACTTTACATCCATTCCCATTTCTTTTAGTAATTGATATGCTAAAATTGCTCCTGTATGAGCATGATCTACTCGATTTACTCCATTTCCAATATCATGCAAATATCCTGCAATTCTAGCAAGTTCAATACGTTCTTGTGGATATCCTAATACCTCTAAAACTTTTGCTGCCCTTTCGGAAACAATTGAGATGTGGCGAATCGAATGCTCGGTATATCCTAAAGCATCTAATTGTCTCTGAGCACTTAAGATCAATTCTTTTATTTCTTCATTGTTTTTAATGTCCTCTATCGTTATCATATTTTTCCTCCTATGTAAAGCATGGTGTCCCATGTCTTGCTAAATTTTATATTAAATCCATAAAAATAGCAAGATTTTTACCAAATTATTTACTTTGTTTTGGCAAAATTTACCCCTAAAATTCCGTCCTAGCATTCCAGTTAAAATTGCTGCTAAAAGCATAATTGCTGTTTGCATGGTAAATCCCATTCCATCAATAAAAATACTGGAAAGTATCCACAAAACCAAAAGATAGATTCCTCCTACCATCCCTCCATTCACAATTCCATTTTTCTGATTTTTCTTTGCGGTAAACATACTTCCAATTAAAATGCAAACAGAAGAAAGTAAGATAATAATTGGACGTGTCGTACTTTCTTGAATATCCGTATTAACTAATAAAATTGAAAAACCTAATAACAAAATAACAGACAGAACAAGTGCGATTCCACTTCCCATACATAAGTTTTTTAAACTTTTTCTATTCATTCGTTGTTTTTCCATAAAGAACCTCCCCATTTAATCTTTCTTTTTTATCATTTACTCATATTCCTAATCTATTCGTATTTAAGAAAAAAATACCTAGCAAATTTCGTCGTTTTCCAATTTTTCCTTCTCTTCGTTAAGTAGTTGCCATTGAATTCCTTTTTGTGATATAATGATAAGTGAATACATAAGATAGATAAAGAAGGGTTTTTATGAAACTAGAAACGCAAATCAAGCTTGAAAAAGATTTAGAATTTCAAGAAATTATACAGGATTTAATTCAAAATCCTACTGTTCAAGAAATGAAAAATTTTAGACAGCATTTTGATACAAGTTGCTATGAGCATTGCTATCTTGCTGCATACTATTGTTATCGTATTAGCAAAAAGTTTCACTTAGATTATCGCTCTGCAACACGAGCTGCTATGCTTCATGATCTTTTCCTTTATGATTGGAGACAGAAAACAGATCGTCATGGACTTCATGCTTTTACCCATGGAAGAACAGCTTGCGAAAATGCTTGTAAGTTATTTGAATTAAATGAAAAAGAAAAAGATATCATTCAAAAACATATGTGGCCAGTAACACCAGCTCTTCCAAAATCAAGAGAGGCTTTTCTTTTAACTTTCGTTGATAAATACTGTGCTATTCAAGAATCGCTAGAGGGAGCGAAGTTGCAAACTCTACCAAAAAGACTTTACCGTTATGCCTATGTTTTCTTTACCGTTATTCTATTAAAAAAGTTTTGGTAAACCAAACAAACTTAAAAGAACAGAGGAATATCCCCCTGTTCTTTTTTACGATTCTTTCAATTTTTGAATTTCTTCTTCACTTAAGCCAGTTAATTTTGCAATTAAATGTATCTCCATTTTCTCTTGTAACATCTTTTTGGCTATTTCTTCTTTCTCTTTCTGTTTTCCTTCTTCTCTTCCAATTTTGATTCCTCTTTCTTCTCCGATTGCAATTCCTTCTCTTTTTCCCATTCCTTTTAATGATGCTTCATCATGAAGTGCTTTTTCCCTCCACCATGCGATCCTTTGCATTTCTTCTTCTTCACTCATTTGATTTAGTTTTTTATTTGCTTCTTGTAATTCTTCATTCTCTTTCATTGCCTCTCTCACCCTTTCTGATTTTGGGTTATCGATGAAAAACAGCCAATCTAACAGCTCATCGTCCTCATTCTCTTTCCCCTTGATTTTATTTAATTCTAGTATATGGATTTCTAACTTATCTGTCAAAATCTTTTTTCTTTCTTTTTCCTCAATTATCTTCCATTCTGTATGGTATCCTAACTCTTCTATCCCTTTTAGTTCAAATTTTCTATAGAAAGAAGAGAGAAATAAATAAACAATTTCTCTCTTCTTTCTATTCTCAAAACTTATTCTACTAATGTAATAGTAGCATATCCATTGCCAGTTCTAGACCCACTCGTCATACTTCCGTTAGTTACGCCGCCGATGTATCCAGAGCCTCCGTCCACCTCCTCTATTATCATTTCCACCTCCACCTCCGGCCATAGTATCCACCACCACCTCCTCCGGCATTGTCATATCCATTTCCACCCTGTCCTAGACTTCCAGATGTACCATTTCCATACCCACTTCCACCTGAAGTTTGAGTTCCTCCTTTTCCTGTCTGAGATTCTCCTGTCGTCGTTAGATATCTTCCTGCTCCTCCAGAAGTTCCTCCTCCAGTTCCGCCATTTCCATAAGCTGACGATCCAGTTCCTGCCGATCCACCTCCGCCTCCAGCAACGATAATGCGATTAGAAAGTGCTTTCCCTCCTCTTCTTATATCAGTAGCTCCTCCACCAGAACCCGCATAAGCATAATTTTGTGTATTTCCTCCGCCATTCCATCCACCCGTAGATCCTGCCGATGTGGAAAAAGACCCTTTACCTCCAACATATATATAGAGAGTAGTTCCAGACGTTAAAGAAATATTTCCTTTAGCATATCCTCCTTTTCCTCCTGTTGAATATGAACCTGATCCACCTTGAGCGCCCCATACTTCTAGCTTGTATGTTCCTGCTGTTGGTATTGTTATAGATTGAACGTTTCCAGTATAAGCAAAGTTTTTTACATTCGTTGTTACAGCTGTTATGCTTTTTTCATTTGTATTTCCTGCTTTATCTTTTACAATTACTTTTAATGTATATCTTCTAAGATCTGCTAATCCTGTATATTGATATGTGTTTGACGTTCCTGTGCTTACACTCGAATTGTCTCGATAATATTGATAACTCCCACTTGTCGCTAATCCACTAAACGCATCACTTGCACTTACACTTACATTGATTGTTGTTGATGTGCTTGCTGTTTTTGTAAAACTTGATATTGTTGGTGCTACTGTATCTCTGGTAAAGACTAGTGTACTTGCTGCTGACTTTCTTCCTGAATAGTCATAGCTATATGCTGTTACTGTCCACTTTCCATCTGCTGTTATCGTAAATGTT
>CALYAK010000016.1 GCA_944393505.1 uncultured Clostridia bacterium
AACGAATTCATTATCGAATGTTACAGAAGCAACAGCTTTCATTCTGTTCTCTGAATTTACTTTTCTTAAACGTACATCTGTTATTTGCATTTTTTGCGCACCGCCTTCCAAAGTTTTAAATATTGTACATGTTTTCTTATGTACTACCTTATTATTCGCCAAAAAAAATTTTTTTCCTTCTTTTTTCCGATTTATTTTTTGACTTTTTTAAAAATACAAGCACATCCGCTTCTTTTTCTTCATAATATAGGAAAAGTTCCACAAAGATATTGAAAAAAAATGGGTATAAGTATATAATTTGATGTGCAAAATAACTTTAAGCAAAGAAAAAGGAGCGTGTTTGTTTTGACAAATCTAGATGAGCTAAGGCAATATAACAGAATTCATATGATCGGTATCGGCGGAGTTAGCATGAGCGGTATTGCTGAAATCCTAAAGAATTGGGGTTTTACGGTAACTGGTTCTGATCGCACCGATTCCCCTACCATACATAAATTAATCGAAACCGGTATTCCAGTAAAAATCGGACATGATCTAGAAAATGTAAAATTAGCAGATGCCGTTGTTTATACAGCTGCTATCCAAAAAGATGATCCAGAACTTCTTTTAGCAAAAGAATTAAATATTCCAGTTATTGAACGTTCTACCTTTTTAGGCAAAATTACAAAAGCCTTTAAGGATACTATTTGTATTTCTGGAACACATGGAAAAACAACAACCACTTCTATGATTTCTCTTTGTTTTGTAGAAGCTTTTAAAGATCCATCGATTCAAGTAGGTGCTTATCTAAAACCGATCAATGGTAATTATCGTGTTGGAAATAGTGACTATTTTATTATCGAAGCTTGCGAATATGTAGAAAGTTTTCTAAAATTCTACCCTCGTACCGAAGTAATCTTAAATATTGATAATGATCATTTAGATTATTTTAAGAATATTGAAAATATCAAAAAATCCTTTTCGAAATATATTAAGTTATTACCTACTGATGGTTTACTTGTTATTAACCATGATGACGAAAATTGTAACGAAGTTTTACCAAATGCCAAATGTCAAGTTGTCACTTACGGAATTCATCATCAAGATTCGGATTACTATGCAACCAATATTCAATTTGATGAAAATGGTTTTCCTTCTTTTGATGTCTACTATCATAACCGCTTCTTAGAGAATATTTCCCTATCCATTGTTGGTTCTCATAATGTTCTAAATGCACTTGCTTGTGTCGCTGTTTGTATGAGCTATGGTATTTCACCAAAACAAATCAAAGAAACTTTGCATAAATATACCGGTGCTGATCGCCGTTTTGAATACAAAGGCACTTTCAATCAAGTCAATGTTTATGATGATTATGGGCATCATCCAACCGAAGTTTTCGCTACTTCAGAAGCTTTAAAGAAAAAACAATATCATGAATCCTGGGTTGTTTTCCAACCTCATACGTATAGTCGTACCAAAAATCATTTGATGGATTTTGCACGTGCCTTGTGTAACTTTGACCATGTCATTGTCACCGATATTTACGCAGCACGCGAAACCAATAACTACAATGTGACAGCTAAAACATTAGTAGAGGCTGTTCAATCTCTTGGAAAAGAAGCAACCTATATTTCAGATTTTCAAGATATTGTTGATTATTTAAAAAAGAACACACAGGCAAATGATATTGTTCTTACCCTTGGTGCAGGAACGGTTACTGAAATTGGTCCAATGCTTGTTCATTAAGAAATCAACTGAAAATGAAAAAAAGATTGAGATTTTCTTTCTCAATCTTTTTTGTTTTCTGTTTCATTTTGTTCTTTTTCCATATTTTGTACAAATTCTTCTGGGCTAACAACTGCATGTAAAACTTTTCTTTCTGCTTGGTCTGCAATTCTTTTCCTTACCATCATTAAGATTCCTAAATGAATGATCAACATTCCTACCTCAACCCCATAAAAAGCACCTCGTAATTGATCTTTTGCATCCTCTACTTCTTTTTGGTAAGCTTCTTGAAATTCTTCTAACGCACTTTCCGATTCATATTCACTAATCATGCTTTCATAGTATCGAACTTCTTCCGGTTTATTATTTAATTCTTTAATTTGTTCACTTAGTTCAACAAATCCAACGATAAAACTAATGGAAAAAACAAGTAATACAAAAATTGTAACATTCTTCGTTACACGCGGAATATCTCTTTGTTCAATTGTTTTTTTCTTAAAAGCGAGTACAATTGTGATACGCCAAATGACATAAAGTAAAATTCCTTTTCCTACTAAATTAATTAAAATTTTTAAAATGACTGATGGAATCATATTAACCATAAGTCCTAATGTAACTTGATAAATAACGGAAAATAAAATACCAAATAAAATATAGCCTAAAATCAGCTGTATTGTCATACTGCGTGAATCAATCATCTCTTTTTCACTCATTTTTATCCCCCTTTTTCTTTTGTTCTAACAAAATTCTACAAGATCTATTTCTTTTTTGCAACTCTTTTCCTAAAAAAAATTGCCAGATGATTCTGACAATTTTTTTATCCTTCATAATTTTCTTTGGCAAGTTCTGGGTATAAAAATTCCATACTATTATCCGATAAAATTCCATTTTGTGTATGCGTTTGGAAAAACTCATCTGATCCTTTTAAGAAATATTGATATTTTCTTTCTTCATCTAATAAGCCATTTCCTACGATAACTGGATCATCCCAAGTTACATCAACTGCATACCAAATTCCATCAATATAGACATAATTCCAAGCATGGGATTCTGTTTCACCGTTTGAATTCGTACCAGTTCCTGCAATTAAGATACAAGGGATCTCCATTTTATCCATTAGCAATTTAAATGCTCTAGCATACCCTTCACAAACCGCTTGCTTTTCTACAAAAGCTCCATAAATATCATATGCATTTGGATTCATCTCTCCATTTTGTGCATAAGAAAGATTATCCACTAGCCAATCATGAACTTGTTTTATCTTTTCTGCAGTAGTTCCATTGCTAAAAGCTACAAGTTCGTTAACTTGCATTTCAATTTGTTGTTCTGCTTTTTCTATATCTTCTTTGGTTTCATAACCAGAAGCAAGATAATTTTCTCCCTCTTGTGCACCTAACGAAACTTCATAAGTAGAAATACCACCTTGAATGGTTGTTTTGGTAAATAGAAAAATCTTGCTAACATCTAAATAAAAAACTTCCATATGATCAAAACGATAAGCATTCCAAGCAGATTGAAAAGATTGGTTTAAGCTTTCTGCTCCACCTTCTTCTTGTAACAAATCATTAAATTGGTATCCAAATTCAATTCGATAATCACCACTTTTCATGTCCTCTTGATGATTTTCTAAAGCGGTATACATGATTTTCGCATTATCATCTAATTGCACGTAAAATAAATTATGAGCCGTTATAATGGAAGCATCTTTAATTTCCACTTGTTGATTTTGCATTGCCATTTGGTTTTCTGTTCCACTATTCGCATAATTTTGAATAACTTGACTTGGTTCTTTTGCATAAACTTCTTGATTTTTTTGATCAGTCAAAACCAAGTAACCAAACAAGACAATCGTAACGGTGATTAGAATTAAAATTAAAATCATTAAAACTTTTGCAAATCCATTTACTTTTCTCATTCTCTTCTTTTCCTTTCGCTCTATTATATCATGATTTTTCTTCCTTGTAAAACCCATTTCCGTTACTCGATTTTCTATTGACACTTCTTCTTTTGATTTATATAATGATAGAATCATAATATCGTTCATGTAAGGAGGAAATCTATGAGTAAAATAAAAATTGCAATTTGCGGATATGGTAATCTTGGAAAAGGAGTTGAAAAAGAAATCCATAAGTCCCCGGACTTAGAACTTGTGGGGATTTTTACGCGTCGTAATCCACAAACTTTAAAAACGCTTTCTTCTGTTCCAATTCTTTCGATCAAAGATTTTGAAAACTGGAAAGACAAAATTGATGTAGTGATTATGTGTGGAGGTTCTGCAACTGATCTACCAGAACAAGTACCAAATGTTGCAAAACTTTTTAATACCGTTGATAGTTTTGATACGCATGCCAAAATACCAGAATATTTTGATACCGTGAACAACAGTGCTATCCAAGCACAAAAAACAGCTGTTATATCCGGTGGTTGGGATCCAGGAATGTTCTCGGTTATGAGAACCTATGCAGATGCTATCTTACCAGGTGGCAATACCTATACTTTCTGGGGAAAAGGAGTTAGTCAAGGACATTCCGATGCCATTCGTCGTATCCCTGGAGTAAAAAATGCCATTCAATATACGATTCCAATTGAAGAAGCAATGGATCAAGTTCGAAAAGGCAAAAATCCAAACCTAACAACTGCTCAAAAACATCTAAGAGAATGTTTCGTTGTTTTAGAAGATGGAGCTAATTCGCAAAGTATTGAAGAACAAATTCAAACAATGCCAAATTATTTTGCAGATTATCATACAGAAGTACATTTTATTTCAGAAGAAGAACTTCTTCAAAATCATTCGAAAATGTCTCATGGTGGATTTGTGATCCATAGTGCAGAAACAGGTAATCAAAATAACCAAATTATTGAGTATTCTTTAAAATTAGACTCGAATCCAGAATTTACTGCATCTGTATTAATCGCTTTAGCAAGAGCAACTGATCGAATGAATCATTCTGGACAATATGGAGCAAAAACAATTCTAGATATCCCACCTGCTTTTCTATCTCCTCGCTCACCAGAAGAATTACGAAAAGAATTTTTATAAACCCACAAAAAAGAAACAGAAATTTAATTTTCTGTTTCTTTCATCTTCTTAATCATCAGATCTGCAAAAACACCATAACCACTCGTTGGATCATTCACTAACACATTGGTTACTACTCCAATTAGCTTTCCATTTTGTAAGATTGGGCTACCACTCATTCCTTGTACGATCCCACCTGTTTTTTGCAATAATTCTTCATCCGTTACTTTGATTAAAAAACTTTTATTATCTTCATTATTATTTCGATAAATCTTTTTGATTTCAATTTCATATCGTTTATTTCCACCATCTTCTAATTGAGATAATATTTCTGCTTTTCCTTCTTGAATTTCACTCCTCAATGCCACTTGTACTTTATCCTCATCTTTTAATCCAAAGGCACTTTTATTCGTAATCTTTCCAACAACTCCAAATTCCGTATTTTTTGTTACGGTTCCGATATCAGTTCCAGAATCGATGGTTCCCTTTACCTCTCCTGGATCACCATTTTTGCCTTTTTTTATTGATAAAATTTTCGTTGTAATGATGTTTCCTTTCGCAATCTGAATCAAATCTTGTGTATCAATATCCATGATTCCATGTCCTAATGCAATACAATCTCCTGTTGCTGGATCATAAAAGGAAAGCGTTCCAATTCCTGCTGCAGCATCTCTTACCCATAATCCGATTTTGTACAAATTATCTTCCGTCTTAATCGGCGTTAGTGTCGTTTCTTTTTCAATATCTTCTCTTTGATAGGTGACTACCAATTTTTCTCCATTTGAATTTTCTACCTTTTGAATTAAGTCTTGTGTGGATTGAATCGCTTGATGATTAATTTCTACAATACGATCTCCTTCTTGAATATCTGATTCTTCGTAAGACGTCTTTCCTTCTACTTCCGATTTTCCTACTACTAAAACGCCTTCTGTATAAAGTTTCATTCCAATTGCTCTTCCGATTGGAACCACCTCAATTGGTTCCATTACATTAACCGAGATTTCTTTTACCTTTATTTTATCAAATAACGTTACGGCTAAATTGTAACTGCCTGATTCCTGTGCAACTGCTGTTGAAATTGGTGTTCCTATTTCCGATGAAACGGATAATGTCTCGCCAGAAAACTCTTGTTGATCTCCGGTAATAGAAATACCCAATAGTGTTTTTATATTCAAAGTTTCTCCTTGAATCATTATGACACGATTGGGTATATTAATAAGAGCACATAAATAGGCATAAGAAATTGCTAATAGAATGAAAAAAAATATTTTTTTCAATCGCTGTTTCATTAATGATTACCCTCTTTCTGTTTATAGGATAACCATAAATTTCGTTTTCAAACAAAGATCACGTGATTAATTTGTTCCAAAATATCCATTTGTTTTATATAACGTGTAACGTTCTCTTGCTAGTGCAGTTAAATAAGCTTTTCGAACTGCATTCACACAATTTTGATCTAAACGATGACCATCCGGTGGCGTTAAGGTTCCAGCAATCAAGTCATCAAGATCATATAAGTACCTAGCATTTACTACACACTCATAACATCCATAGGTATTATCTTGCAAATAGAAATGATGAATATCATCTTCCGATACGGTTAAATTTTGCATAACAAAACTAATATTAGAATAGCCTTGCAAATGATCATAACTACCGGCCTCTAATGTACCTTCTAATAGTGCTTGACATCCTGGTTGATGATAATTTCCATTTCCATCAATAATATAGATTGCATCTTCACTGACAAATTCTTTATTTTTATCATTGGTAATTACTACATAATCATTATAATATTTGGCACCAATTGGAAGCCCTTGTAAAAAGCTTACAAAACAAATATTATGTAAAATTTTATCCCAGTCTGTTTCGGTAAACACAGGAAGTCCAAACTCATAATTCACATTACTGTAATCATTGTAGTTAGCAATAGCTGCTAATAGATTGGTTTGAATCGAATTACGAATAACAGCTAAACGATGCTCATTAAAACTCGATCCTTCTTTCATTGGATCATTTTGATCTCCCACACGGAAAATTTTAACTCCATCTCCTAATGTTGTTTCTAATTCCAAAACCGATCCATCTGCATTGCGCGCATGTTTCTCTTCAATATCTCCTAAGTTATCTTTTACCCAATTGGTAAATTCTACTGCTTCATCATAATATTGTCTTGCACTTTCACTTACTAATTGATTGTTACGTAGTCGAGAATTTGCATAATCGATGGTTTCTTGATCTGAAATATAGTTTTTCTTGTTTTCACGATACCAGAAGAAACGACTTGTTCCAGCTGGCCCGGATTCATCTGGATCATAATAAACTTTATCATTATCATAAACGACATACGTATATGCTTTTTTTAATAAATTAACTCCGTCATCTGTTGTTAGGATTGTTTCAGATAAAATCTCCTCATCCATTCCTACTTGTGAAAAAATATCGGTATTCAAGTTAATTAAATAACCTGTTTTAGTTACAAAATCTCCTTTTACCTTTCCGTATACCGTTATTGCATTATCCAAGGTATAGTTAACAACAAAATCCGAATCTAATGTTACATAGCGACACGAATAATAGATATATGGTTTTAATCCATATTGACTTACTTCATCTGTTGTATTATTTTCATCATTTTTTATGACTGTTACTTCATTGTTATATTTGCTGTAAATATAGTAACCATCATACAATGAACACAAGATTACTGGTGTATATTCCTGCAAAGTTGCTCTTGTCATTCCATGGGTTGCCATACTCGTTGCCATCGAATTATAAAAGGTATTAATACTTGCTTGCAAATCACGAATTTTTGAATCACTAATAGCGGAAAATCGGTTATTAACCGTATTAATCTGAAATGATTTCATCATATCATAAGTAGCTGCTGTTAAGCTATTCGTATAACTGGTTTGCAATCGAATTGTATTAATTTGAGCCGATGTATATTCCGATAAGACAATGGAAATTGGTAAGATAATTACGACAAATATAATCGCTAAATGCTGAATTTTCATTCCTGATTACCTTTCTATTTGTTTGAAAAAAGCAGATAATGAAATTATCTGCCCCTCCTTTTCTACTTTTTAATTGAAACAGATTTTTCCTGTCTCTTATTTTGCACCATTTACTGTTACGATACCACCATGTTGTGCTGCAATTTGATAAGTATCATTTCCTGTTACTTGATAGAAGAAATTACGAAGCAACTGAGAAATGGTTGTGTTGGTGTTCTTTACCGTAACTGAGATTAAATCTCCTTCTTTTAGCGAGATTCTTTGGTTATTTAACAATTGTTCTTCAATTTGACTGGTATATAAGTTATAATATACATTTTCTCCAATCTTGGTTGTTTCAGCGGATGCTACCTTAACTGATAGGTTATCATCTAGTTTTTGAATTTGAATTTCGACGTCAAAAGAATTTCCTGTTGCATTAATGGTTGAAAGAAAACTTTCGTAGTCTTCATACGTTAACTTTCCGGTTGTACGAACATTATCAACAAATTCATTCGTTGCAGTCTGTACAGTTAATTGAGAAATGTCATCCGATCTTTCTGATACAGCCATTAGAGGAAAAACAAACATTAAAATTGCTGCTAAACCAATTGCTATAATTGTTGTTAAACTATCTCCCATAATTTTTCTTCCCTTTCTTTTTCTCTTTTTATTTTTTCATCTTTTGATCAATCGATTTTACTTTTCTCGGTAAATAATAACTCTTTTTGTTTTTGTGGCCATCATTTGAGAATACTCATTAAATGTTTCATAAGTACTTTCACCAATATATTCATCAAATTGTTTATTCTCGAATTTTTTAATTAACCCGCCATTTCCTAAATGTTGGGATTGTCCATAATCATAGGTCCTTCCAGAACCATCTGGATAAGTAAATACGCCTCCATATAAAATGGCATCTAAATTACGTTTAAAATAGATATCTGCATTGGCAGTCCATGGTTCTCTTCTTGCAGTTTCTTCTTCAACATCAAAACAAGCAATATCATAACCATTATCATCATTAAAACGCAAATCAGAAGTAGGATCATAATTATTATTCCATAGATTTTTATAAGAATCAGCCCAAAGAACATTATTGGTTTGGGAACGATATATTTTATATGGTTCTCCATTTCTTTGTTGGAATACAACCATATAATCTTCTTTATAATATTTATAAAGGCTTGGAATAATAGTTTCCAATCCAACCGTTCGAACAAGATCTCCTGTTCCTAGCTCATATTCTGCATGTGTCGTCGGATCTGCTTTTGTTAGCATAATATCAGCCGTTTCTCTTGCCATTCCTAAAGTTCGAATGGCAAGAGTTAGAGCCATAACGAAAACGAGCATTCCAAAAGCCATTTTCAATGCGTCAATTGCATTTTCCATTCTTTTTTATCCTTTACTTATTTGACAATGATTATTGAGCAGTTATTTCGCTAATCAAACCTTCATCATTGTAAGTTGCTGTTACTGTATATCTTTTTCCTGTTGAAATTCCATTTCTTGCAGCATCCAAATCTGTTGGTGTATAAACACCATTGAATTTAACAATTCTACTATTATTTGCTGGATCTTGCTCATCTTCTGCAGAATTATGGCTCTTGATGATATTAATTAAAGAACGTACATCCGTACCTCTCTTGTTGTCACCAATATATGCGTCAAATTCACTGTTATATGTTGAGATTCTTTGAGCGTCTAATCCTGTATCCTCTACTGCTGACATTGCTTGATTGTAAATCATCATTCCTAATCCAATAATCAAAATTGAAAGTAATATTGCACCTGCAATAATTAATGCTTTTGATGCGTTCTCCATAAAAAAATTCCTCCTTATTTTTACTTTTGTTTATATAAATTTAAATAATAAAATCTATTGAACTTGCTCAAACGTTAAGCTTTTTACATATTTTGTTTTTTCGTGATATTCAATGCTTGTACACTTAAAGTTTGAAGCACTGTAATATTTAATGAAGGACTCAATTCCTCGATTACTAATTGCCTCCATCAAAAAAGTATCATCACTTTCCAAAAATTTAAGATAGATCTTAATTGAATTGGTTTCATTTTCAAGATAGACGTTATTTTCATCTTTTTCAATTTTATTTTTTTCGTTTTGATCAATTGTTTTATTAATAATAGAAGCTACGTCTGTTCCTAAAATGGTTTTATCATAATAAGTATTATATTCTTGGTTAATTCGATTGGCACTTTCTACTCTCCTCTGACTTTCCCAAAGAAAATAACTAATGGCAATCGTGATGATTAAAAAAATTGTAAGTATGATAAAAATACTTTTTTTCATTTGTCCTTCCTAATCATTATATTTTGCTGTTATTAATTAATTGTAATATATCTGTTCTAATTATTCAAGAGTCTTGCGAAAGAAATTTATGGATATTTTGTAAATCTCACGTAATTGACTCTTCCGGTTGTTTGAGAATATCCTAGTTCACATTTGTACTGTTTTAAAATATAGCGTCTTTCACCTGTCGAGTAATCTTCATCAAAAACGTAGTTATCACTTTCTTGTAAATTTAATAATGTCGTATATTGTTCATTAATTCTTTGTTCCAAATGCAAGATTCTTGCACCAGAAACCATGAAGTCAACCTGTACGTAATAACTATCATCGGAATAATTCTGTTCGTCATACAATCCATAAGATTCATTCGTTTGCCTTGCAAAGTTTGCAATCGTAATGACGTCATGCATGGTACAAGTTACATCTGTCGTAACATCGTTTCCATTTTCATCTGTATAAGTAATTTGACCGGTATATTTGGTGAATTCTGCATTAAACATATCCACTTGCGTTTGTGCTCTTCTTTCTTCTGCTTGAGCTGCATACTGTCCCATCGTATTAAATAAGTAGACCATCAAACTCATAATCAATACACCAATTAAGATTGATCCTGCCATAATTAACGCTTTTGATGCATTTTCCACGAATTACTCCTTTCTTCTCTTCTTGTTTCTTTTAATTTGAATTCTCTGTAATAATCATCTTATTGATTCTTCCTGTTGTTGAGCTATATTCTGCTGTACAGGTAAAAATTTTTCTTTTGAAAAATGTCATTTCATCTTTTACTGCTTGGTAAGCAGAACGAAGAGCTCTTGTTGGTACATTATTGCTTCCTGTTCCCTCTCCATATTGATTAATTAATAAATTCAACTCATTCGTTCTTAAAGTAATGAAATAATCAATACTTTTTCCTGTTGCATAAGTTTTACTGGTATAATTTTCAATTTCATTTTCTAATCCTGTATAAGCATTTAAAATTTGTTCTTCGTCATAGTTTCCTGCTTTTATGTATTTGGCATCTAATATCTCTTTTTCCTTTATCAAGGTAACTTCTAATTCAACATGAAGATCGCTGTCATTTTCTCTTTGATTGTAATCAACAATTTGGTTTGCTACAGAAATTACCTCCATTCCATATAAATTATCTCGAATAAAAGAATCATATCTTTGATTAAATTCTTGTGCTTGTTGGGAACTTTCTAAGTTTTCTTTTTCCCCTTGTAGTTCACTAATATTGTTAAAAGCCATTACCACAACACCAATGATCAGCAAGGAAAAAAGCATTCCTGCTGCAATTGTCAAAGCTTTTGAAGCATTCTCCATATTTTTTCCTCCTTATTCTATGCTGTCATTGCGGCAAATGAATCGGTCATTGATGTTAAACCAATTGCAACTAATGGTACAATTAAGTAAGCAACAAATAGAACAACCATTGGCGCAAATCCGATTAATTTACCAATTCTTCCTTTTCTAGAAATTAATCTTTCGTTCGATTCTTTTCGTTTTGCTTGATAATAATCTCTTTCTGTATCTAGTTCATCAAATGCATCAGCAATTGGGATCTTTTCTACGGATGCTTGTAAGCTTTCTACAATTCGAATAAATTCTTGATAAGAAACTTCTTCTTTTAATTTTTCCAAAGCTTCCCATGGACCACTTTCAAAGTTGTTTACACATCGACTAATTGGCTCTCGGAAAATATTGGAGTACCTTTCTAGCCATTCTAGAATAATTTCAACATTTACCCTCTCGATCTTCATTAGCATCAAGATAATGGTCTGGAATTGCATTACCTCATCTTCCATTTCAATTTGTCTCATTTTTGCTTGGAATTTTAACATCCACATCGGAGCCATATTACAAGCAATTGCAATTACGGCTGCAATTAAGAACTCAAACCAACGAATATATTCCGAGTTAACCGTTGCTAATTTTTCTAAAATACGATCTGCTGCTTTTTCTTTTTCTGCATCAGTACTATCGATATAGTCTCGATTGATTCTTCCTCTTTCCATATCTCGAATAATAGTTTCTTGATCAATTTCGCCTTTTCCTTTATAAGCATCCAAATATTCATTATCCGATTCGGTTAAATCCATCGCTGCTTTCATATCTCTTTCTGCCATTTGTCCAACAATGTTATAATCCGTTGTTGGTTCGGTATAAACATAGTTAATTGATATTTTGTGTAAGTAGGCACACAGAATAATGGCTAGGACAAAGCCAACGATCGTTAGCATAATACGGTTGACATAGAGCCATTCAATTTTATCTTTCGAAGCTGCATCTTTTAATTCTTTCTGCAACTTTTGGTAATCTTTTGTTCCTTGTCTTGGAATAAATAAATCAACAAATTTTTTAACTGGTTTAATACGATATAACTTTTCTTGCCATGGATTTTCTGTATTTTTGGTATTAATTGTCGTTGATCCATTGTCTTTTAATTTTCTCGTTAAAAGATAGCAAACAAAGGTAATAACTAAAATTAATACTTGGAAAATCATTCCCTGACTTCCATAGTAGAATGATTCCGTAAAAGAGAATTGACTTGTTGCCCAATTCTTAATTGGTTCCAAAAATAGCATTGGAACAATTGCGATAACAGACAAACTTTGGAAAACATAGTCTAATTTATCTCTTTTTAAAATCTCTAGTTGCATTTCTTGTGTAATATTATTTAAGTTTTTTAAGTATAGTGATGCGCCTTTATCTTTACGGTCACCAAACTCTTTCGTTAAGTAAGAAACTCCAGCAAATTCTTTTAAGTAACTGTTTGGTGCAACATCATAATATTTTTCTAGTTCTCCTTCTGGATCATCGGAGATTAAAACTTCATAAATTTTTTCTGCTTGTCTTGACATTTCTGGTGCGTCATCGTCTTGTGCAACTTGATAGATTGCCTCTTCTACCATGTTAAATTCATGATAAGCATGTCGAATTTCAGAGAAGAATGTAATTTGTTGTTTTAATAAATTATTATCTATTTTATCCACTCTACCATCGATAATGGTATCGATCATAAATACTTCGAAAATTAAAAGGATTGACATTAACAAAGTATTATTCTTCGTAATCATAATAATGGCAATGGTAAGTGGGATGATGATCAAGAATGTTCTCGTTAAAATAGCTGCTGACTGTCTTCTCGTTAAATACTCATCATCAATATTAACAATTTCAAGTCTTCTTCTTAGTTTAAATAAATATCGTTTAATAAAAGGGGTACGTAGATAGATAACATATAGTTTTTGGTATAAAACTTCGGTAGAAAAACTACTTTCTTTCGTACCTTCTCTTAACTGCTTAATCTGTTTGTAATCCGACTTGTTTAATTTCTTTTGGATCGCAATAAAGGCAATTACGATGATTGCAAATATAGCACCAACACCAATTAACAAGTACTTCATCATTTCTGCATCCATGCTAAGTATCTACCCTCCTTTTTTAAGCTTCTGCTGGTTTTGCTTTTGGCTTTCTTCCGCGTTTCTTTGGAACTTTTACTTCTTCCCCAAAAGAACTTTGTACTGTTTTTTCTTCTCCTGCATCATATTCTTTTGGTGGTTTAATTCCCCAGTTTCTCTCTAAGAAAGCATCAAATTTTTCAATGTCTGCATCATCCATGTTGTTTCTCATCTCGCGAATATTGTTTTCTGAAATTGGATTCGTTAAAACATATACGCCATCATGATACTCTAATATATTGACATATTTATATAATTCTTTGTTTGTGGATTTTACAAAGTAATTGGTTGCATTATCCATAAACTTCTCGATTTTACCTTCTAGTGTTTTTTCGTTACGATAATCATAGGTATAATCGTTTTTATCTTCAACTGGAATACATTCTGTAATTCTTTCAATATATCTTCGACCTCTAAAGTCTTTTACTAAGTGAATGTCGAAGTTTAAAACTTGAACAACTTGCTCTTCAGCTGTTTGTTCATTGGTAAATACACCTGCTCTTAACATTGAGTTTCTTAATGCAGTTACTAAGTTTGGAAATGTTTTTGCGTGGTGTGTAAATAACGTAAATTTTGAAGCTACTTGAGCAGATTGGATCATCCAAGATGCAACCGGGTCAGTAGCAACCTCTCCGATGATATTAACAGAACCATCGGTCTTTTTCTGAACGTCCAAGCAGGCTTGTCCAGAAATGGTTTCTGTTTCACGCATGGAAAGGATATTTCTTGTTGGATAAATTTTTCTTAAGTGTAACTCGAATGCAGTTTCTGTGATACGAAGGTTCATCGTTTCATAGATATTTTCAATCATTGCCATAAGCATGGTTGTCTTTCCGGCATCCTTGTTCTCCTGTTAGTGCTAAAATTCTTGCTCCTTTTACTAAGAATTTTAATAATTCGATGGTTTCTTCTTTTCCTTCGAATAATACGATTTGCTCTAGTGTTGCTCTCTTTACGTCGAACTTTCTTACGAAGAAAGCCCATGTTTCAGACATACTTGGTCTTACAACAACGACACGAGAACCGTCTTTCATTTCATTGATCTTATATCCATTGGTATCGGATAATTGTCCAGGGTTATTGTATTTATAAATATTTTGACATACTCTCTTTAATTCTGCTTCTGTTCCAAAAGATAAGAATGCTAAACGAATGGATTTACCTTGGAAGAAAATCCAAATACTATCACAAGCTCTTGGAACTTTGTTATCTAGCACTTGTGTTAGATAATCGCCATCGGTTTGTGCAACCTGGCTTAAGAAAGATTCTGGTAAACCAGATACACCTCCAGATACACCATCGATGTTCATATCACGGATTTCATCGATTGCACTATATCCTTTATAATGTTGATAAATTCTTTGAACAACAACATTTAATTTATCAGTAAAGGTTAAGGCAAAATTTTCTTTTTCATAGATGTTACTAATTTCTTCTTCTGTGATTACATAAGAAGGTTTTGCATCACCATATACATATTTTAATTGTGCTAAATCATATTTTTTAATAATTTCTGTTAAAGCTTCATAACCAAATTCATTTTTATACATGTAAATAATGATATCAAATTTATCTTGAGCAGTTAATAAAGACGGAACATCGAAAGGAATCGCTTTTGATACATTTAATTCATTAACTCCATATTCTTTATATAAAATATCATAAATTAACTCTTTTACGTATTTTTTGTCGTTAACGTCTCCATAGGTACATCCTTTTAATGCTTTTTTCAACTCATACTTCTTGTTTTTTCTTCTTTTCAATTCTTCCTCTGAAAGACCAATATCATAAAGGTTTATCTTTGTAATTTCGTCTAGTCTTTTCTTAACAAAAGCTGTCATTTTTTCTAACGTATAAGTTTTATCATCAACCTCAACGACCTCTTCTACTTGTTCATTTTTACGTTTTTGCACAATTTTCATAACAAACAATGCAAGAACAACTAAAACAACAAGTATCAAAAGTATATTAACAACGTCCATCTCTAGGCTCCTTCCTGAAAGATTACATTCTCATTTGTAACTCCTGTAACTTGTAAATTACAGCATTACACATTTTTTCTACTTCCTTAACAAAAACCGCATTACGATCTTCGTCGTCAGAAAGTTTACGAATACTTAAGAAATAATCAACAACAGTTCCTTCTTCACAAGATTCAAAAAATAAAGTACAGTACGGAATTGCATTGATCTCTTTCTTTTCCCTTAAGTATTTACTTACGTTTTTCACATTGTATTTCGAAAAACGATCATATTTTCCCATAACAATCATAATATTCTTTTTACGGTAAAATTCATCTTGTTCTCTTAATTCCATAAATTGATTAATGGCACTTAAATTTTGTGTTAAATTCATAATCACAACATCTGAGTTATCTAAAATTGCTCTTTTGGCATTTGGTTCCATATGCTTGTTTAAATCAACGATAACTAAATCATAGCAACGATTTGCAGTTTGCAAAATATCTGGATATTGCTGTGCAATTTGCGTATATTCTGCAAGATCCGTTGTCTTTGGAGAAAATAGAACATCTAATCTCTCTTTAAAAACAACTCTTGTATAGTTACGAACTATATCCGTAGAAGTTCGATTACTTGCAATAATTTTCAATAATCCCTCTAATCCGGATTCAATTCCGGATTGTCCTGGTGCATCTGCTACAATTTTCTTTTTCGTGCTCTCCATTCGGTTTAAATCCCAAAAACAAGATTCTAAAGTAGTTTCTTGAAATCCTGTTCCAATTAGTAAAATACGATAATTATGTTCAATTGCCATTTGTGTAGCAAATGCTGCTACTGATAAAGTTTGACCAGTTTCCCTTGTTCCTTCACTTGTAAAAGTAATAATTGCCATATTAAACTCCTCTTTCTAATTGTTTGAAAACCTTTCTTAAATTTCCAACTTCTTTTTCCCCTACTAGCAACTCTGCAATATACATTAGCCCTTCTTTATATTGACTCGATAATTTTTTAAACTTGATTTTGGATACTCTTTGATTTTCGTAAATTACGTTTTGATCTCCTAATTCAAGTGGGAAATAAATTCTTTCTTCATCCCATTGTACTTTGTATCCTAAAGCCAAATAGTTAAAGTAATCATCTTCTTCTGCATAGTTATACTTCGAGAAATAAATTTTCGTTAAGGGTAATGTTTCTCGAATCCCGCTTAGAATTTCTAATCCTTTCTTGATCGAATACAAATCCATAGATGTTACAAAAAAGTTTCGATCTGCTTCTCTCATTCCAAATGTTTCAAGAACGCGAGCACTATCGGTATCAATCAACATATAGTCATAATCAAAAACAGCAGATTGTGGCATGCCTAAATAGTCTTTGATGGATTCGAAATTATCGAATCCAACAGCGACATCAATTCCTTCAAAATCTGTAACATACTCTTTGGTAGGATTTATAACTGGTACGATATATTTTGCTTTTTGATTTAAAGTTGAATCAATGACCATTACTTTATTTCCTAGTGCTACTAATATTCTGGCAATGTATATAATAAAATCTGTCTTATCATATGCCCCAATAAATCCTATTTTTTTCATATTTTTCCTCCGTCTACTCATTAATAACCGCCTAAATCTTCTAAATATCTTTGTCTTTCCTCTTGTGATCTTGTAATTTCTTCTTCTACACCAGATATTAAGTTATCGTTTCCGTTTTCTTGTGAGTTAACAATTGCTGAAATTCCACTATCACGAATCACACTTCTTGTGCTGTTATTTCTTGTAAATAATGCATTCTTTGCTTCTGTTGTAATATTGGGATCTTGTTCCATTAAACGAATTACTGCATCATTTGGTAAATAGGTTGGTGTTGCAGCAGCTTGCATACCAGGTTCTGTATAGCGTGTCACATATAATAAAGATCCATCTGTGATATAAGATTCAACGATTGCATTGCTTAAAAGCAATGTTTCTTCTTCCGTCATTTTTATCCAAATCGAATCAGTTGAGTCAACCCCTGCTATTTGTGGAATTTCAACCATTTTCTTTGAAACAACAATATAGTCAGTTCCATTTGGCATTCTCAAACGAATATCAATATAGTCACCTGTTGCAAGTTGAGATGGTAATACAAGCATGTTATATTCTTGTAAACGTAGGTCATCTCCGTACTCGCCCTCTGAATTGGTAATCATATTTTCTGTTAAGATTGTACCTCTTGTTAAATTAATCCTAGCTACGCTTCCTTCTTCAATACTTCCCGGTGTAATTGCATCGGTTGGAATAGCAGAAGCATCCGTTGATACAGTTGCTAGCATATCTGCCGTAATTTCAGCACCAGAAGTCACGTCAACCTTTAGTGCGTAAGTGGTCTTTTTCGAAGCCTCAATTGTGTCTAATTCTTGGTTTGCTTGTACTAATTGAAGTAGTAAGAAACCTACCACAATTGCAGCAATTAACAACATTAATAAAAACCCTAATAAGAATGAGTTTTTTGCCTTTCTTTGCATTGGATTTGTAGCCATAATCTATATTCCTCCTTATAATTGACATGATATTACTTTTTAATTAATTGTACAACAAAAGCCTATCAAAAACAACAAAAAAGGCCTGTTGTAACAAAAAAATAACAGCATTGTAACACAATTGTAATATTGTTGCTTTTCCCTTTATTTTTCAGCATTTAAAAGGAACGGAATCCATTTCCGTTCCTTTTTTCTCCTATCTTCTGCAACAGCATCTTCCATTCGAATTGTTGCCATTTAATTGAATTCGACCTGTTATCACACGTGGGTTATTTTGCTGACATGAATTCGGATTTACATTAGTTAAGATCACTGTCGTCCCCGGATCATTATTAGCAGTCGCAGCACTTTCCGAAGTTTGATCGGCCAAATTCGTTTGCTGACAACATATTTTCATTAAACAATTTCGCACAAATCTCACAAAAATAGCCGTAAGTACTGCCAAAGCTGTATAAATAATTGCTAAGATTAAAAAATCCGAATCAAAGAAAGCAAATGTAATCACCAAATAAATTGCAAAAAAAGTAAGTCCTACAAGGATAGGAGAGTCCAATACTTTTTCTAAAACAATTGCTAACAAAATCGTAGCAATCGGAAAAGCGAAAAAGATAAGCAACGCATTCATAATACAGCACCTTCCTTGCTTATATCTTATGCCTTTTTCTTTCTTTTTGCTACTCGTTTGTATAATCCACCTTTACTAAGTACAACCCTTGGGGTGGTAAAGTCTTTCCTGCTCTTTCTCTTTTACCTTCTTGGATAATCTGAAGAATTTCTTCTGGTCGAATTTTACCAAGTCCAACATCAAGTAAGGTTCCACTAATGATACGAACCATGTTATATAAAAAGCCATTCCCTGTCACATTAATTAGGATGCGATCTCCTTCTTTTCGAACTTCTAGTTCATAAATGGTTCTTACACTACTCTTTGAACTGGTTCCACTTGCTTTAAATGCTTTAAAATCATGTTCTCCCACAAAATATTTTGCCGCTTCTTGCATTTTTTCCACATTTAAAGATAACGGAAATTGATATTCTAAATTACGGTAAATCGCTGTTCCATATTGGCTGTTATTAATACGATATTGATAAGTTTTCTTTTTGCAATGGTATCGGCTATGAAAGTCTTTTCCTACCTCCTCCGCATTTATAATTCGGATCGATTTTTTTAATCGAGAATTTAAGGCAAGTGGTATTTTTTCAAGAGGAATGGTATTTTCGATACTGAAATTAGCAACTTGTCCCAAAGCATGAACACCCGCATCTGTTCTACCGTGAAGCATAAATCTCTACCGTTTCCCCCGTCACTTCTTGAATTGCTCTTTCAATTTCTCCTTGGATATTTAATTTATTGGGTTGTTTTTGCCATCCATTAAAATCTTTTCCATCATATTCAATCGTCAATTTAATATTTCTCATCTTTTCTCCCTTTTACGTCAAGATAGACCATATTCCTATGGTCTATCTTCTGTATCCTTTTTCTCTTCTTTTTCCATTTCTTTTTCTTTCTTTTGCATTTTCTTCTTTTTCATACGATTTCTTAAAGATTTCATTCGATTGGTTTCTTGTGTTTCTAATCGATTGGTTACAATATTTCGTATTAAAATTTTCTTTAATGCTTCTTCGGTAACATCTGCAATTAACGTACCATCTTTGGCAACAGAAATCTTTCCCGTCTCTTCCGATACAACAACCGCAATGGCATCCGATTCTTTCGAAATACCGATCGCTGCACGATGTCTCGTTCCCAATTCTTTCGCAATATCTTTATCACCAGCTAATGGTAAAATACAAGCTGCCGCTTCAACTTTGTTATTTGCAATTACTACAGCACCATCATGAAGAGGTGTGTTTGGAACAAAGATATTAACTAATAATTGTGGAGAAATCTCAGCATTTAGTTCAATTCCTGTATCCACAATATCGGCTAGTTTGATATCTCGTTCTACGACAATTAAACAACCCGTTTTTAATTTAGCAAGTTCTGTTGCTGCAATTACAATTTTATAGATTGCTTCTTTCGTTTTGGTTGCAAGATCTTTTTCCATTCCGAAATATTTGGTTAATTTATTCGTACCTAACTGCTCCAATCCTCTTCTTAACTCCGGTTGAAAAATAACAATCAGTGCAATCACTCCATAAGTCATCAACGAAGTCAATAAAAAATTAACGATTCTTAGTTTTAACACAGAACTAATTGCTGTAATTAAAATCAATAAAATAATTCCTTTTAATAACTGCCATACTTTTGTATTTCTGGTTGCTTTGATAAATTTATAAGCTAGAAATATAACAATCGTAAGATCTAATAGTAGTACAATTAATTTTACAGGATATAAGTACAAATCATTAATATAACCAATGATATTTTCTTGATAAAATGCATCTAAACTTATCTTTAGATTATCAAACATAGTTTCTCCTATCTATTTTTCTTAATCTACTTAATATACAATATAAAAAATTAAGGTAGCTGCTACTGCTAAAACCATCATAAGTGCTAATACAAGAGCAATTACTTTAACAGCTACTTGTTTTGCTCGATTTTGTTTCTTTTCCATACAATCGCCTCCTAGTTTCAACAATATTATGGTACCATATTCCCCTTTGTTTTTCAACCCATTTTTAAACAAGAAATTTATGGATTTTCAAACAAAGTTTATCGATAAAAGCGATCTGTTTTTAGATCGCTTTTATTTTTTGATTCATTTGATTTAATTCTTCCTCAATTCCCGAAAGTCTTCTTTCGAAAATTTGATTGGTCATATCATTAATTTCGTGAAATTCTTGCATTTTTTCAATTTTTCTTAGAATGGTTTTCAAATCCTTTTGTTGTTTTTTTAAGGATTGAATAATTTCATTTTTTGTTTCATTTTTTTGTGTTATTTCGTTCTTTTCAGACATCATACCACCTCTTTCGTATGATTAAAAGTGTAGCATATTTCTGAAATTATTTCAAGTCTTTTTGACAATTTTTATCCTTCCGTTGTTTCTGTCGTTTCGATTTCTCCAATTTTTTCAATTCGAAAATCATAAGCATTCGAAATATCCTCTGTTACTTGTGCTTCCATGGCTCCTGTTTGCTCATTTGCTACTGCTGGAACAGAACCTACAATCTGACGAATCACTCCACCATCTTTATTTAAAATGGTTAATCTTACTTTAAAAGAACTCATGTCTTCTCCAGTATTATTCTTTACTTCTGCTGTTAAAGAAGAAAGTCCATCTTTTTGTTTTAAGGTAATATTCGTTAATTGCAATCCTTCTACTGTTTTATCTTTCTTTAATTGCTCACTTGTATTTACTTTCGTTCCGTCTTCTGCAATGATAACGAACTCGCCAATTTCGTCATTTCCTTTTTTGATACCAGGTTGTAAAACAGAACTAATTCCCCAAATCACTAACCCAATTGCAACAATTACGACAATTGCAATGATAATTTTCTTTTTATCGATTTTTTTCATTTGCATTCCTCCCAATTTTTCATTAATGTTATTTTATACTAAACTTTTTTTCATTTCAAGAAAAAAGTTAATTTTCTTCGGTTACAACTTTAATATGTACATCACTTAATTGCTCTTCGGTTACTTTGCTTGGTGCTCGCATTAATAGATCTCTTGCCTTTTTATTCTTAGGAAAGGCAATTACTTCTCGAATATTATCCGAATGAGCAATTAGCATAACCATACGATCTAATCCTGGCGCTGCTCCAGCATGTGGTGGTGTTCCATATTGGAATGCATGATACAAAGCTCCAAATCTTTGCTTAATATCGTCTTCTTCGTATCCTGCAATTTCAAAAGCTTTTACCATAATTTCTGGATCATGATTACGAACTGCTCCTGATGCCATTTCATATCCATTTCCAACCAAATCATATTGATAGGCAAGAATATCTAATGGATCTTTGGTTGTTAATGCTTCCATTCCACCTTGTGGCATAGAAAATGGGTTATGATTAAAATCAATTTTTCCATCATCATTTAGTTCATACATTGGAAAATCGACAATAAAGCAGAACTTATAGACATTCTTTTCAATTAAATCTAATCGTTTTCCTAGTTCAATACGAATTAAACCAGCCATTTTTTGTACTGCTCTTTTTTCATCAGCTACCAATACAACCGCATCTTTTGCCTTTAATCCCATTTCGTTTTTCATCGAATCGGTAATAAATTTTGCAATTCCTCCGGTTAAGCTTCCGTCTTCTTCCACTTTTGTCCAAGCTAGTCCTTTTGCTCCTGCTTCTTCTACTGCAAATTCGGTCATACTATCAAAGAATTTTCTTCCTTGTTCAGCTCCATTTGGAATCACAATTCCTTTGACGGTTTTCCCCTGAAATGCTTTGAACTCACTTTCTGCAAAAACAGTCGTAAAATCTTGGATCATCAAAGGATTTCTTAAATCTGGTTTATCAATTCCATACTTTTCCATTGCTTCTTCATAAGGAATACGAAGAAATGGTCCATGATCTACTTTCCAATCGGTGTGTTCTTCAAAAACTTTTGGAATAATAGTTTCTAATACCCCAAATACATCTTCTTGGGTAGCAAAACTCATTTCAAAATCTAATTGATAGAACTCACCCGGTGCTCGGTCTGCTCTTGGATCTTCATCTCGGAAACATGGTGCAATTTGATAATATCGGTTAAAACCAGACACCATTAACAATTGTTTAAATTGTTGTGGTGCTTGTGGTAGTGCATAAAATTCACCTGGATGTAAACGACTTGGTACTAGATAATCTCTTGCTCCTTCTGGAGAAGAATTAGCTAAAATCGGTGTTTGAATTTCGGTAAATCCTAATTCATCCATATAGGTTCGAAGTGACTTCATGATTTTCGAACGAAGTAAAATGGTCTTGTGTAAATCATCATTTCTTAAATCTAAATAACGATATTCTAAACGTAAATCCTCTCTTACATTTTTCGAAGCTTCTGTATTAATTCCAAAAGGAAGTACATTTTTGCATTTTCCTAAAATTTCGATTTTTTCTGCTACTACTTCGATTTCTCCAGTTGCAATTCTATCATTTTTACTTACTCTTTCCACAACTTTTCCCGTTACACTAATTACAGTTTCGGTTACGAGTTCATTGGCTAATTGCATCAGTGATTCTTCTTGAATCACAATTTGCGTAATTCCAAATTCATCACGAAGATCAAAAAATTTCATCGCACCTAAATTTCGAATCTTTTGAATCCAACCTGCTAATTGCACAGTTTGTCCAACATTGGTAATATTTAATTCTCCTAAATTATGATCTCGATACATATCTTTCACCCTTTTTATGTTTCTTTTTTTATTTTCCCTATTATATTGTTTTTTTCTTAGAATAGCAAGTATGCCTATTGGTTTCCTTTTTCTATTTTTTGTCTTACTGCTTCATATACCACAATTCCAGCAGCCACGGAAGCATTTAAGCTCTCCGTTTTTCCGAAGCATTGGTATTTTAATTTTTTGATCCGCTATTTTCAAGACTTCTTGAGATACACCATTTGCTTCATTACCGATAACAATCACTCGTTTTCGATAATCAATTTCGTAAATCGATTTTGCCTCATCCAAACAGGTGGCAGTTACCTCATAACGGTGTTTTTGAAATTCTTTTAAGGTTTGCACAAAATTTTTCGTTTGAATCAATTTTACACGAAAAATTGCTCCCATTGTTGATCGAACCACTTTTGGGTTATATGGATCTGCTGTTTGTTCCGAAAGTAGGATCTGCCTTATTCCTGCACTATCTGCTGTTCGAATAATCGTTCCTAAATTTCCTGGATCTTGAATTCCATCCAAAGCTAATACGAGTTCTTCCTGAAAAGAAATTTCTTGTTTTTCTTGCTTTCTTTGAATCACCGCTAAAATTCCCTGCGGTGTCATAACATCGGAAATACTACGAAAAATCTTTTCACTCACATAGACACAATTTTGTTTTGCAATTTCATAAATGAATTTTTGATCAATGCTTCCGTCCTTCAAACATTCCTCACAAATGAAGATTTTTTCAATCGAAGCTTTTTCTGAAATCGCTTCTTGTATCATTTTTTCGCCTTCTACAAGGAATGCTTGTTTTTCATCTCGATACTTTTTTTCTTTTAACTTTCGAACCTGCTTAATCATTTCATTTTCTTTACTCGTAATGACATTCACTTAGCTCTCCATCCTCTCTTTCCTCTGAACTCGTTTTAAGAATTCTTGAATCTCTTTACAGATTTCTTCTTCTTTGTTCGCCTGTAATTTTAATGTAATATATGGATCTTTTCCTGGTGAAAAGCGAATTCGATTTTGATAAGTTTGAACCAGTTGATCAACCATTTCCATTTGGAATTGATTGGCATCAAAATAGAAAACTGCATTTGTTCCTTTTTGAGAAACTTTATTAACATGAGCTAGCATACATTCATTTTTGATTCTTGCAATTTCCATTAAGTTTTCTACCTCTTTTGGCATCGTTCCATAACGGTCAATTAATTCATCCATAATATTTTGAAGATCTTCTTCTGTTCGACATAAAGCAATATCTTGGTATACTTCAATCTTTTGACTGCTATTTTCAATATATTCATCTGGTAAATAGCTGGAAATTGGAATATCGATTTGAATTTCTTGTTCCTCTTCTACTTTGACTCCTTGCATTTCTTTAACGACTTCATCTAATAGTCTACAATAGGTTTCATAGCCTACCTGTTCCATATGCCCATGTTGAATTTCTCCTAGTAAACTTCCCGCTCCACGAATTTCCAAATCTCGCATTGCAATTTTAAATCCAGATCCAAATTCCGTAAATTCTCGAATTGCTTTTAAACGTTTATCGGCTTCTTCTGATAATAGTTTGTCTCGTTTGTAAGTGATATATGCATACGCCTGTTTATCTTTTCTTCCTACTCTACCACGGATTTGATATAGTTGAGCAAGTCCCAAACGATCTGCATCTTCTACAATAATTGTGTTGGCATTTGGAATATCAATTCCAGACTCTAAAATCGTGGTACAAACCAAAACATTGATTTCTCCTCGAATAAACTGCATCATGATATTTTCCAGTTCTCTTCCATTCATTTTTCCATGTGCATACGCCACTTTTGCTTCTGGTACTAGGTGTTCAATTTGTTCTGCCTTTTGTAAGATGGTTTCCACTTTGTTATATAAGTAAAATACCTGACCTTCTCGTTCTAATTCTTTGGTAATTGCTTCTCGTATAATTTCTTCATCATATTCTAAAACATAAGTCTGAACAGGTTTACGATTTTGTGGCGGTTCATAGATCACAGACATGTCTCTTACTCCCACAACCGACATATGTAATGTTCTTGGAATTGGAGTCGCTGTCATCGTCAAAACATCGATATTAGTCTTTAATTTTTTAATCTTTTCTTTATCTTTCACACCAAATCGATGCTCTTCATCAATAATTAATAAGCCTAAATCTTTAAATTGTACATCATCACTTAAAATTCGATGTGTTCCAATAACAATATCAATTTCTCCTAGTTTTAACTTTCGAACAACTTCTTCTTGTTGTTTTTTTGTTTTAAAACGGTTCAAAAACTCAATATTAATCGGATAATCTTGCATTCTTTTGCAAAAGCTTTCATATTGCTGGCTTGCTAGTACCGTAGTAGGGACTAAATAGGCTACTTGTTTTTGGTCGACAACCGCTTTAAATGCTGCTCGAATCGCAACTTCTGTTTTTCCAAATCCAACATCTCCACAAAGCAATCGGTCCATTGGTTTTTCTTGTTCCATATCTTTTTTCGTTTCTTCAATACAACGTAATTGATCCTCTGTTTCTACATACTCAAAACTATCCTCAAATTGTTTTTGCCATGGTGTATCTTTCGAAAAAGCAAAACCTTTTACTTTTTGTCTTTTCGCATATAGCTCGATTAAATCTCTCGCTACTTCTTTTAGATTCTTCTTAACTTTTGTTTTGGTGTTTTCCCATTCTTTACTTCCTAGACGATTGATTTTTGGAGCGCCTTCTCCTCCACTAATGTATTTACGAATACTATCTAAGGATTCGGTTGGAATGTATAACATATCATCATTTTTGTATTTGATCTTGATATAGTCTTTCGTAACATGGTCTGTTGTAATGGTATTAATTCCAGCAAAAATTCCAATTCCATGTGTTTTATGAACAATATAGTCTCCAATTTTTAGGTCAGCAAATACGACCTTTTCTCCAGCTTTAAAAGC
Organism: uncultured Clostridia bacterium; assembly: GCA_944393505.1. Lineage (GTDB taxonomy): Bacteria > Bacillota > Clostridia > TANB77 > CAG-508 > CALYAK01. The sequence continues at coordinate 26,170 of CALYAK010000016.1, forward strand.
AGAACTTACTTTTTTTCTTTTGACAGGATCTGAGAAAAATTCACCAACCGAAATACACATGAAGTTTTGATCATAGTCTTCAAATCCACTGGATAATCCACCTTCAGTCAATGTAATCATACCTGCTTTTAGAGGTTTTTGAATATCTCTCTGATAGGTATAGGAAAGATTGTTTTCAGCCAAAAGATTGGCAATCTTTTTACAATCGTTTTCTTTTCCACCAAATACTAAGATCTTTTTACGCTCAGCAATCGCATTGGTTAAGTCCTTGAGTAAAATCTCAATTTCTTTTTTGAAAAACATAATCTCTCTTTGTTTGGTTTCAAAGATTTGACTTGTTCTTCTTGTTTTGGTAACCAATTCTTGATTTTGTAAATATGCTTTTACTCTTTTATCTTCTTCTAGTTTTAGTTCATAAGAAGCCAAATTAAGAATTGCTTCTGGTACAAATTTTTCCTTTTCGATTAAATTTTGAATTAAGTTTTTGTTTTCTGTCTGAATATTTTGTGCTCTTTGTGTAATTTTGTCCGCTTCATCTAGAAAAATACAATACTCTTTTCCCAAGTAATCAAATATGGTTGCTTTTTGTGGATAAAAACAATTAAAGTATTTATCGATTTTACTTAAATATTTTCCATTTTGAATCAGTTCAATATCTTCATCCACATTCGAATACTGATTGCGAATTCTTTGAACCACAATTTCGATTGGATCTTGTAATAAATACTCATAACAAGGGTAAATCTCTACCTTTTGTAACATATCGGTTGATCTTTGTGAAGAAATCTGGAAAGATCGAATCGAATCCACTTCATCTCCCCAAAATTCAATTCGAACACCACGATTTTCATTTTCGGAAATATCGACAATGCCCCCACGAATACTAAATTGTCCTCGATTTTCTACCAGATCCGCTCTCTCATATCCCATTTGTGTTAATTTCTCTCTTAAATCTTCTAATTTATATCGGGCACCCACTTTTAAATGAAGTTGATTTTGATAAAGAACCTCTTTGGTAATCATTTCTTGCATAATCGCTTCTACGGTTGTAACCAAGATCTTTACTTTTCCTTCTTCGATCTTGTTAAGCACTTCCATTCTTTCGAAAGCGCCGTCTTTACTTTCTGCCACATAGTCATATGCCACTATTTCTTTCTTTGGAAAGAAATACACTTGATTTTGTAACAAGCTTAAGTCTTTCATTATCTTTTTTGCTTGTAGCTCGTTATAGGTAATGAGACAAATTGGCTGATTGATTTTTTCTTGACATGCAGCAATTAAAACACTTTTGCTAACGTCAACTAAGCCCGATATTAATATCGGGCTAGAATTTTTTTCGATATTTTCGATACATTCCTTCCATTTTTTTGAGTTGGAAAACTCACTTAAAAGCAAATTCATCTTTATGCTCCTTCTATTTGCTTTTACATATCTTCGTCTTCATTCGGAGATTTCTTTTCGTCTTCATAATGTTCATGACAGCCTAAACAATCTCCTGAACATCCTTCGTCTGCGTTGAAGTCCAATTCGATCATATTATGGCACTCTGGACATTCAATATCTCTTTTGTTTTCAAAATCGATATCTGCAACAAATTCATGATTACAATATGGACAAACAATTTCAAAATCAAATCCATCCATATTTTCATCTTCATAAATGTCTCTTTCGATTCCATCTACAATTGCAGATAATCTTTCTAATCTTTTTTCCATTTCTTTTTGATTTTCTTCGATTTGCTCTAGTTTATGATCTGCTAAATCAGTTACTCGATCAATAACATCTACAAAAAGAAGGGATAATTCTGCAATTTTATTTTTCGTAAGTTCAAACTCTTCTTTGTCGGTAATAATACCTTCAATCTCTTTTACGATTTTCTTATACTCTTTATTTAAATCTGACATGGATTTTGTTTTTCCTTTCTATACTCTTTCCATATACTCGCCAGTTCTTGTATCAATTCTGATTACATCTCCAATATTGATAAATAAAGGAACAGAAATCTCATAACCATTTTCCAATGTTGCTGGTTTTCCAGAAGTAGTTGTTGTATTACCACTAAATCCTGGTTCTGTATATGTAACTTCTAATTCCACAAACATTGGTGGTTCTACTGCAAATACATTGCCTTTATATGATAAAACTTTTACATTCATATTTTCTTTAATGTATTTTAAAGCATCTCCTAATTGCTCTTTGTTTAAAGGCATTTGCTCATATGTCTCATTATCCATAAAATAATATAGTGTATCGTCATTGTATAGATATTGCATTTCTCTTTTTTCAATCTCAGCTCCTGGATATTTTTCCGATGGATTGAATGTTTTTTCAATTACAGCTCCTGTAATTACATTTTTTAATTTAGTACGAACAAAAGCTGCTCCTTTTCCTGGTTTTACATGTTGAAATTCAACTACTTTGAATACGTTTCCGTCCATTTCAAAAGTTGTTCCATTACGAAAATCTCCTGCCATATATACTTCTGCCATATTTATTTTCCCCCTTAATTGATTAATTATTTACACATACTGAAATATTTTACTACAAATTCGCGAAAAAATCAAGTTTTTCCCTATTTTCCAACGATAATATAATTTTTATCTGATTTAGTTAAGTTTATACTACCAGATTTTGTTACCTTCACCGTATCTTCAATTCGAACACCAAATTGATTTGGAAGATAAATTCCTGGTTCGTTTGTTAGTACCATTTTTTCCTTTACAAACACATCATTTTTTAATGAAAAATATGGTAATTCATGAATTTCCAATCCTACTCCATGTCCAAGTGCATGAATCAAGTTGTATCCATTTAATCGAAAATCATTTTCTACCATTTTCGAAATCATTTTCAAACTTGCACCTTCTACCAAATCGTTTTGTACTTGTTTTTGATTTTTCAAAACCAAATCATAGATTGGTCTTACTTCATTTGGAATTGTTCCTGCAAAAACCGTTCTTGTCATATCGGAACAATATCCTTGATATTTGCATCCCATATCAATCACAATTGGATCACCAAGTTCGATTTTTTTCTCGGTTGGAATCGCATGCGGCTTGGATGAATTTTTTCCGGATGCTACAATAGGATCAAAAGAATTTCCCTCTGCTCCATTTTCTTGATAGAATTTTCCGATTTCATCTGCTACTTGCTTTTCCGTCATCCCAATTTGAATAAACTTACAAAGATGGGAAAAACATTGATCCGTTATTTCACAAGCTTTTTCAATTTTTTGTAATTCTTCTTCATCTTTAAAAACTCTTTGCTTTTCGATGATAAAATCGGTTTCTTCAAAATTGTTAACTTTGTATTGTTGCATATATTGTTTGTATTTTGCATAGGTAATATAGTTTTCTTCAAAACCAACATTTTCACAAAAAGAAAAGAAATTCTCATAGTCATAACTCGATACATCTTTCACATTGTATACCGAGATTTCATCATCAATTGTTAAGGTGTGGTTGACATCTTCGATATATCTACCATCTGTGATATAGATGTTTTCTTTTCTTGTAATTAACAAAACCCCTTCTGCTTCGATATTGGTTAAATATCGAATATTGACTGGATTGGAAATAATAATTCCTTGCATATTTAACAAGTTAATTTTATCCCTTAGCCATTTAATTTTTGTGTTCATTTTTCATCACCCGACATTTCCTTTTTTATTGGTACATTCCTAATGTAAAAATCTTCATTAAAGCATATACAATTGTTTGAAATGGTACATAGAGAACAACTAGTGTTGCAACAACAATAAATGGTCCAAAAGGAATGTATTCATCTGTTTTCTTTACTTTTGTAATCAATAACCCTATGCTAATGATTGCTCCTACTAAGAAAGCAATTAAAGCAACAACAATCACGCTACGCCAACCTAAGAATAACCCTAAGGCTCCCATTAACTTTACATCACCTAATCCCATGGCTTCTTTTCCCATGACCAAACCGCCAAGCAATGTAATCGCTAGGAAGATTCCTCCTCCTACCACTAGTCCTAAAAAGCGGTCGATTGCTAGATTAATATTAAATGCACCTTCTACGAAAGAAAAGACTAATCCAACTTCTAGCATCGTTAAAGTTAATCGATTTGGTATGATATAGTGTTTGTAGTCAACGCAAAATGCAATTAACAACATTGGTATTAAAATTAAGTATTTTACTAGATTTAAGCTAAATCCACAAGTATATAGCAAAGCTACATACATCACTGCGGTTAGAATCATTAAGATGTAATTTGGTTTACCACATTTCAAAAATGTCGTAAAAAATTCTCTTGAAAAGCATTTTCGATATTCTGGAAGTCGTATATTGCACCAGTCTACAAAATATCCTACTCCTAGTCCAACGACTCCGATAATAAAGTACCATAAAATTTGTATATCATTTATATACATCATTTTTTCTCTTCTCCTTTTTTCTTTTGAAATTGGTCAATGATCTTTTGTTCAAAAGGTCTCTTGATTCTTGTGATCCAAATATCTTTTTCTCCAATTGGTTGCACTAAAATTGGATACATATGGCATCTTCTTGCACCAATGACATCGGTAAAGATTTGGTCTCCTACGACTCCAATTTTTTCGTGTTCTAATTGCATTAATTTTGCTACTTTTTTAAAGCCTGATTTTAAAGGTTTCATACCAAAATAAAAATATGGTATTCCTAAAACTTCTGCTACTTTTTTTACTTTTTCTTTCTTGTTACTATTGGATAAAATATAGAATTTTATGCCAGCTTGTTTTAATGTATTGATCCATTCAACTGTTCCTGGAAGCATCTTTTTATCCAGATCAATTAGGGTATTATCTACATCTAAAATAAGGCCTTCAATTCCATGTTTCTTTAATAATTCTACGTCTATTTCCAATATATTTTTGAAATATTGCTCTGGATAAAGTGTCATTTTTTCCTCCCATTTTTTCTATTTTATCTTATCAATAAGGCATCTAGTTTGTCAAGGAATTTACCTTCATATATCTTATGAACAAATAAAAAAGAAAAGAACTTCAAAAACCAAAAATGAAGAGAGAAACGATAGGCAGCGTCTCTCTCTTCCATCTATTCTAAGGATAATATCTATTTGTTTATTTATTCTATTAAGGTTATTCTTGCATAACCATTTCCACTATGTCCCGTTTCGGTTCCACCCGAGGTAGATGGCATAGATGCATTTCCTGCAATCGTTGATCCGTTGGCAACTCCCCCAATATATCCAGAGCCACCTCCGGCAGATTTATCGTGTCCATTTCCTCCTCCGTAATATCCTGCTCCACCTCCAACTTGATATCCTGTCGTTCCTGATCCTCCATATCCAAACCCCCCTGCCGTCTCAGAACCACTTCCTCCAGCACTCTGCGATCCTCCATTTCCTCCTGAACCATTTCCTCCACTTATTCCACCTCCAACACCTCCGACATTATTACCATTGTTATAATTATTACTTCCGACCTCCTCCTCCGGCAACAATTAGAATACTTTGTTTGTTTCCTGAAAGGTTTCTTAATAGTCCGGATGCCGTAGCTACGTGAGTAGCTCCTCCACCGGATCCACCTGCATACCCACTCCACAAAGTATTAGCTCCACCTCCATTGTATCCACCAGAATGTATTACATTCGTTGTATTTCCACTACCTCCAACCACTATATATAAAGTAGTAGAAGAACTTAAAGAAATTGTACCTACAGAATATCCTCCTTTTCCCCCTGCTTTCCCTACTCCCGATGAAGAGTAGCCTGTTCCACCTTGAGCGCCCCATACTTCTAGCTTATATGTTCCTGTTTCTGGTACTGTGAATGTTTGTGCTCCTCCTGTATATACAAAATTTCTACTTCCTGCAGTCATTGTTGTTAATGATTTCTCACTTGTATTTCCAGATTTATCTTTTACAATTACTTTTAATGTATAACTCGTAAATGCACTTAATCCTGTATATTGATATGTGTTTGACGCACTTGTTCCTTTGCTTGTACTTCCTTGATAATACGTATACGTTGAACTTGTCGTTCCTATTCCACTTAATGCATCGCTTGCACTGACACTTACATTAATTGTTGATGCTGCTCTCGCTGTTCTTGTAAAACTTGATATCGTTGGTGCTACAGTATCTCTCGTAAAGACTAAATTGCTTCCTGCTGACTTTCTTCCTGAATAGTCATAGCTATATGCTGTAATTGTCCATGTTCCATCTGCTTCTACTGTAAACGTTCCATTGTTTGCTATCTCTGTTTCTCCTATATTTACTGCCTGATTTGTTGTTACACTTTGTCCTGCTACTGTTCCATTTCCTTTGGCTGTTCCTGTTATGGTGTAGGT
>CALYAK010000017.1 GCA_944393505.1 uncultured Clostridia bacterium
GTGAAAATTTTATTTTTACTAAATTGTTAATAAGAGGAAACCTTTGCTATTACTACATTTTATTTTTTCGTCATAAGAGAACAAAATTGTTATAACAAGTGCTATTAGTGTTATTCCTCTATTTTTCTTCATTATCTTTTGTTCCTCCTCTTATTATCTACAAAGTCATTTTAAAACATTTTGTTTTAAAAGTCAATATAACAAATTGTTCTATTTTATAATTTTTATATCTTTGGAAAGGATATAATTTATGAAAACACGTATCAAAAATTTAAGAGAAGATAGCGACCTTACGCAAGAATATTTAGCAAAGATTCTGAATATTTCTCAAGTTGCATATTCTTATTATGAATTAAATAAAAGATCTGTTCCTGTTGAAGTTTTAATTAAACTAGCAAACTTTTATCAAACTAGTGTAGATTATTTACTTTATCAGACTGATGAAAGGAAACCATATCCAAAAAAATAAAAATACTACTATATATTTTTACATAGTAGCATTTTTATTTTTTTAATTTATATTATATTTTCATCCTTATTTAATATCTCGATATTGTTGATATTTTCGATAACCAAGTAAAACAATGCAACCTAATATTCCTCCTACAACAATTGCTGTTGCACTTACTCCTGTTTGTGGTAAAACACCTGTTGCTTTTGTATTATCTAAATTTCCAGTTATGGAAGTAGGTGTATTGCTATTACTACTAGGATTATTATTAACATTATTATTAATATTGTTATTACCGTTATTAATTGTTATCTCTTCTTTTTGTTCCTCTACTAATTGAATTTGTGGACTACTAGATAATGTAACGGTATAATTTTCATCCTCTACATCTTGATAAGTCAAAACAACTCTTTCGTTTGTTGCAATTGTTTTGTTTAACAAGCTAGTATTGTTCATATTATTTAGTTTTAGCTTATACCTTACCGTTGCTGATTCGTCTCCTTTTAAAGTACCAATATCCCAAGTAATCGTTTTTGTTTCTGAATCAATTTCTTCTGAGATTGTTCCTACACTTGGTTCTCCAACATAGGAAAAGGTAAAATTATTCGTAATATCTTCTGGAAAATAGTCTACAATTTTTACATTATTTATTGGATTTTGAATTTTATCGGTTACATCTTGTAAAATATCTTTGGTAATAACCGTATTTACATCTGTATTTTTTACTAGATAGTAACGATCTGCTGTTGGATTACTTTGTGTTCCAAAGATTCTTTCTGCCGCTGCAAGTTCTTCTTCAACCGTAGCATCCGTATCATATACCGTTCCATCTTTATCAGTATTTCCATCCGACTCGCTCATTCCTGTTAGCATGGTAATGACATAAATTCCCTCTTCTTTTAAATCTAAAATTGCTTGTTTCGTAATTTCTTGTATCTCTTTTGCTTCTTCTGTATTAACTTCATTTGCTGCATCCAAGCTTCTAGTCACAGTATTATTTGGAATTCCATCCGTTAATAGGATAACAATTCGGTTAGTACAATCTTTTGAGAATTCGCTTTCTGCCCTTAGTAATCCAGCCTCTATATTGGTACCACTACTCGTATTTCTTGCTAACTGCTCTTGAATTGCTGTTAGCACTTCGCTCTTATTTGTTGTTAATTCTTGTCTTACGATAGCATTGTGAAGCCCTACAAATTCAAATAAACCCCTTCCATGAAAATCGATTAGTCCAACTTTTACATCAGAAGAAGTTGCGAAAATGGATTCTACTAATTCTGTCGCACTCTCTAAAATGATTTCTTTTCTCGTTTCTCCCGTAGAAGTTACAAAGTCCATACTTGGTGAGTTATCAACCACCAAAAAGACTTCTGCTCCTGTGGATGCTGTTTCTGTATCTTTTTTCGTATTCGATAACTTTAATTCAACTGTCACTTCTCCCGCTTCTGGATTAGAATCTACGATTGTTTTCGAAATACTTCCTTGCTCATTTTCTAATTGCTTTGTTTCACTTGCAGCTTGAACAATTTCCAATTTTGTTTTTTCATTAGTAGCCTTTACAATTCCAGACATTGTAAACAGGAATACTACCATCATTAATATTCCCATCATTTTCTTTTGCATCTGAATATCCCCCTTTATTCTTTCGTTTATTCCTTTTATCTTTTTTTCATTTTGATTATACTATACGAATTTTTCCAATTCAACTATTCTTTTGTCATTTTTATCGCTTTTCAAAAGTTTAAATCGAAATCTGGTACATATTCTTCCTCATGCTCTCCTAATTCTTGGATATATCCATTTTGAAAATCTAAGGTATAGAAATAATTTTCAATTTCTCGATATTCTCTTTTGGTTAACTTACGATTTAATAACTGGTCTTGTTTTGCTTGGTAGGTTGGAAAATATTGAGCCATTACATTCACATAGATGTCTTCTGGCATATTTTCTTTGATCCATTTTAAAATATGTTTTGAATTTTGAATGTGATTTGGTAAAACTAAATGTCGTATCATCATTCCTTTTTGAATAATGCCTCTTTCATTAAAAATAACTGCTCCTACTTGTCTTTGCATTTCAAAAATTGCTTTGGTTGCTTTTTCAAAATATCGATCTACTTTGGAATATTTTCTTGAAAGTTCATCGGAATAATATTTCAGATCTGGTAAATATACATCAATATATCCATTTAATGCTTGAATGGTTTCAAGTTCTTCATAGCTATTGGTATTATAGATAATCGGTAAAATAAGACCTCTTGCCTTTGCTTGTTTAATCGCTTCGATGATTTGATAAACATACATCGTCGGTGTCACTAGATTAATGTTATTTGCTCCTTTTTCTTGTAGTTTCAAAAAAATATCCGCTAGCTTTTCAATGGATATTTCCTTTCCTTTTCCTTCCTGACTAATTTCATAGTTTTGGCAATACAGACAATTTAGATTACAATGGGAAAAGAAAACGGTTCCTGAACCGTTTTCTTTACTAATACAAGGTTCTTCAAAGAAATGCAAATCTGCTCGAGCGATTTCAACTCGGTCACTTGCTTTACATCTTCCTTTTTGACCTTCTAATCGATTAATTTTACATTGATGAGGACAAATTTTACATTCTTGTAATTCTTCTAACATTTTATCCAAATAATCCTCTCTTTTTTACCGGTGGTTGTTCATTCATCGTTTTGGCAAGTTGCATTAAAATATCTCTTTGCTCTTTTGATAAACGTTTTGGCACTTGCACTAATACCGTAAAGATCAAATCACCTTGATAATTTCCATTCACATTCTTAAATCCTTGATTTCGAATCGTAAATTTCGTACCATGCTGTGTTCCTTCCGGAATGGTATATTTTACTGTTTCTCCTAAGATTGTAGGAATCTCAAGTTCTGCTCCCAATGTTGCTTGTGTAAAAGTAATTGGTATTTCGCAAAAAACATTATCACCTTTTCTCGTAAAGATATTATTTTTACGTAATCGAATCGTAATGTATAGATCACCTTTTGGTCCACCTTTACTACCTGGTTCTCCTTCTCCTCTTAGGACAATTGTTTGATTATCATCAATTCCAGCAGGAATTTTTACTTTGATACGAGCTGATTTTCTTACTGTTCCTTTTCCTCGACAATCTAAACAAGGTTCTTTAATAACCTTTCCGGTACCATTACAGTTTGAACAAGTTCTTGTTGTTTGCATGGTTCCCAAAATGGTATTTTGCGTTTGGCGAATCTGTCCAGTTCCTTTACAAGCAGAACAAGTTTCCACTGTTGTGCCTGGTTTTGCACCACTTCCATTACAGGTTTTACAGGTTTCATCTCGACTAATCGTAATTTCTTTCTCAACTCCTGTATAGGCTTCTTGAAAAGTAATATCAATACTACTTCTTAAATCAGCACCTTTCTTTGGACCATTGTCATTTCTTCTTGAAGAAGAGGAAAATCCTCCTCCAAAGAAAGATGAGAAGATATCACCTAAATCGCCAAAATCAGAAAATCCATCAAATCCAGAAGAGGAGTAAGAATAGTATCCTCCTCCTGGATTACTACCACCAAATCCTTGTGGCCCATCTGGTCCGAATTGATCATACATTCGTCTTTTTTCTGGATTAGATAATGTTTCATATGCTTCGTTAACTTCTTTGAACTTTGCTTCTGCTTCTTGCTTATTATCTGGGTTTGCATCTGGATGATATTTTTTAGCTAATTTACGATAGGCTTTTTTTAATTCTTCATCCGTTGCATTCTTACTAACACCTAAAAGTTCATAATAATCCTTCTTTGCCATTTTTTCCTCTCTTCATTTTCCTTCTCTTATTCTTTTTTGTCATCGTCTTCTACTTTATAGTCTGCATCATATACATTTCCATTTTCATCGGTATGAGGTTGTTGTTCTCCTGCTTGTGCTCCTGGATTTGCTCCTTGTGCAGATTGTGCTTGGCTATATAGTTTTTCAGTAATGGAATAAAATACGGTTGTCAATTTTTCAGTTGCTGCTTTAATTGCTTCTGTATCGGTTCCTTCTAATGCTTTCTTTACATTTTCAATTTCTGTTTCAGCTTTTGCTTTTTCTTCTCCGCTAATCTTATCACCTAATTCATCAATTGTTTTTTGACTGTTGTATACTAAGCTTTCTGCATTATTACGAACTTCAATTTCTTCTTTTCTCTTCTTGTCTTCAGAAGCATGAGCTTCTGCATCTTTTACTGCTTTTTCGATGTCTTCGTCTGTTAAGTTCGTGCTAGCTGTAATGGATACTTGTTGACTATTTCCAGTTGCCATATCTTTTGCAGATACATGAACAATACCGTTTGCATCAATATCAAAAGTTACTTCAATTTGAGGTACTCCTCTTGGTGCTGCAGGAATTCCAGTTAATTGGAATCTTCCTAATGTCTTGTTATATGCAGCCATTTCTCTTTCTCCTTGAAGCACATGAATTTCAACACTTGTTTGACCATCTGCTGCAGTTGAGAATACTTGAGATTTCTTCGTTGGGATAGTCGTATTTCTTTCAATTAATTTTGTGAATACACCACCCAATGTTTCAATACCTAAAGATAGAGGTGTTACATCTAATAGTACTAAATCTTTTACATCTCCAGATAATACACCACCTTGAATTGCTGCACCAATTGCAACACATTCATCAGGGTTAATTCCTTTATCCGCATCTTTTCCTGTGATTTTCTTAACAGCTTCTTGTACAGCTGGAACTCTTGTTGATCCACCAACTAATAGAACTTTGTGTAAATCAGCAGCTGTAATTCCAGCATCTTTTAAAGCTTGGTTTACAGGAACTTTTGTTGCTTCTATTAAATCACTAATTAATTCCTCAAATTTTGCTCTTGTTAAGTTAATATCTAAGTGTTTTGGTCCTGAACTATCTGCTGTGATAAATGGTAAGTTAATATTGGTTTGTTGCATTCCAGAAAGCTCAATTTTTGCTTTTTCTGCTGCTTCTTTTAGTCTTTGCATAGCCATTTTATCCGTTGATAAATCAATTCCATTTGTTTTCTTAAATTCTGCTACTAGATAATCAATGATTCTTTGATCAAAATCATCTCCACCTAAGTGTGTATTACCATTGGTAGCTAAAACTTCAAATACACCATCTCCAATATCAAGGATGGATACATCGAATGTTCCTCCACCTAAGTCATAGATCATAATTTTTTGATCTTGATCTTCTTTATCCATACCAAAAGCTAAAGCTGCTGCTGTTGGCTCATTGATAATTCTTAAAACTTCAAGTCCTGCAATTTTACCAGCATCTTTTGTTGCCTGTCTTTGGCTATCACTAAAATATGCAGGTACTGTAATAACAGCTTGCGTTACTTTTTGTCCTAAATAATTTTCTGCATCTGTTTTTAATTTTTGTAGAATCATAGCAGAAATTTCTTGTGGAGAAAATTCATCTCCTTCAATTTTTATTTTTTCATTGGTTCCCATTTTTCTTTTTACAGAAATGACAGTGTTATCTGGATTTGTAACAGCTTGACGTTTTGCAATCTGTCCTACTAATCTTTCTCCATTTTTTGAAAATGCCACAACAGATGGTGTTGTACGATTTCCTTCTGCATTTGGAATAACGACTGGCTCTCCACCTTCCATAACAGCAACACATGAATTTGTTGTACCTAAGTCAATTCCTATAATCTTTCCCATTTTTAAATTCCTCCTTAAATTTGTTAAAAATATATATTTAAAATTAAAATCAAATTAATTTGCAACAACGACCATAGAATGGCGAATGACTCGATTTCCAATTCGATAGCCTTTGCGATACTCTTCTTTTATTTCTTTTTCTCCTAAGTTTTCATCTACCACAGATGCTACTGCCTCATGAAGTTCTGGGTCAAATGTTTTTCCAACTGCTTCGATTTCTTCTACTCCATTTGCATGAAGAACATCTTTGAATTGTTTTAAAACCAATTCAATTCCTTGTTGATATCCTTCATCTTCGGTTTTGGTACTAGCTGCTTTTTCCAAGTTGTCTAATACTGGTAAAAGCGAAGTGTAGATGTCGGATACTAAACTTTGATAAAGCGTTTCACGCTCTTTCGTACTTCTTTTTTTGTAATTATCGAATTCTGCCATGATGCGTTTATATCGATCCGTTTGTTCATTTAGTTCATTTTTATGTCTTTCGATCTCTTTTTTTAGTTCAATAATTTCATCGGTTTGTTCCATTTTTTCATCTACTTCTTCTTTTTTCATTTCCTCTTTTTTTATTTCTTCACTCATTTTACCCTCCTTATGATTCTTCCTTCGGTTCTTCTGGCTGCTCAAAATTTTCTTCATTTGTTTGATTATCGTTTAATTTACGGTTAATGTATTTCATAACCGAAATTACTTTTGAATAGTTCATTCGTTTTGGTCCGATAATTCCAATCGTCCCAACATCCTTATTTCCAATTCGATGTTTAAATGTTACAATACTAAAATCTTTTAATTGATCATTATCATTTTCATCACCGATATAGATATTAATATCTTGTGCAAATCCAGTATCCAAAAGATCAAGCATAATATCTTTTTCATCAATTAAATTAATGAACTTTTTGGCAAGCTCTAAACTTTTAAATTCTGGTAAGTCAAAAACTTTATTGGTTCCTTCTAGATAAAAATCTTTTTCGTCATTAATCAATTTTTTCATCTGTTCAATGATCGGTCGAATCACTTTTACACTATATTTCATCTCTCGGAATAGATATTCTTCAAAAGGTTGATCAATTGCTTCTAATGGCTTTCCTTTTAATTTATTATTAAACATATAGCTTAAGGTATCGACTTGTTCTTGATTAATATCATCATCAAATTTGATAATCGTTTCTTTTACTAATCCAGAGTCTGTTAGAATAACTGCCATTAGCATTCTCGTTCCTAACAAAATAAATTTAATTTCTTCAATCGTTTGAACATTTGGGTTTGGACCAACAGCAACCGTTGTATAGTGGGTAATCTCTGATAAAGTATTCGTTGTTATTTTGGTTAGTTCCTCGATATTGTTCACTTTCATTTCTAATTTGGATTGAATATATTTAATTTCTTCCAAACTAAGATTATCATCTTTTAGTAATTCATTCACATAGAAACGATATCCTTTATCGGATGGCACTCTACCACTTGAAGTATGCGGTTTATCTAAGTAACCTGCTGTTTCTAATTCTGCCATTTCATTACGAATGGTTGCACTACTAAAGTTTAATCCATATTTTTTGGCAATGCTTCCAGAACTGACAGGTTCAGCTGAATTGATATATTCATCAATAATTGCTTGCAAAATTCTTTTTTTACGTTCATTTAACACTTTTCTTTCTCCTTTTAGCACTCGAAGGTGTTAACTGCTAAACTGCTATTATATTATAACCAAAAAAAGGTATTGTCAATACCTTTTTCTTGAAAAAATGTGAATTTTGTGTGAACCTTTTTAGACAAATTTCTCCCATACAATATTTGCCAAATCAATTCCGCGGTCAGTTAAATAGATCCAATCATCATCAACTTCGAGTAAACCATCTTTCACTAACTGATCTAATTCGAAGTGATAACGATAAATTGGATTTTCTGCAAATTTTTCTTTAAATTTTGAAATTTGCACACCTTTTATTTTGCGAAGACCTAAGAGCATATATTCTTTCTTTTGTGATTCCTCATCTTGCTTTTCGTGGAAAACGAAGTTTTTCTCTGGTCTTTGTTCTTGATAATTACGGATATATTCCTCCAGATTGGCTCGATTGGAATAACGCACACCATCGGTATAGGAATGTGCTGCTACGCCAAATCCTAAATATTCTTTTTGTTCCCAACAATCCAAATTATGGCGAGACTCTTTTCCCGGTTTTGCAAAATTTGAAATCTCGTAATGCTCATAACCTGAAGCTTCTAATAAATTCTTCACGGTCCAATATTCTTTTCGCTCCAATTCTTCTTTTGGAAGTATTAGTTTTCCTTCTTGAATTTGTTTTTCTAAACTGGTTCCTTCTTCTACAATTAAAGAATAAACGGAAACATGTTCTGGATTAAGTGAAATCACTTTTTGAACACTTTTTTCTACATCACTTAAATTTTGTTTCGGAAGACCAATCATAAGATCCACATTGATATTTTGAAAACCGCACTTCTCGAGCTGTTTGATAAGTTTGTTCAAACATCTCATAAGTATGAATTCTTCCTAAAACTTTTAAAACATGTTCTTGCACTGCTTGTAATCCAATGCTTAATCGATTGATTCCAGCCTTTTTATATTCCATTAGTTTTTCTCCGGTTATTGTACCGGGATTTACCTCGATGGTAATCTCACAATTTTGTGCTAAATGATAGTTTTCTCGTATCGTTTCTAAAATCTGAGCAATCTTATTTTCTTCCAGAAAGGATGGCGTTCCTCCTCCGATATAGATTGTCTGTATTTCAAAAATCTCATCTCTTCCTTCTTCCGAATCCTTCTTATTCTGTATGTCGACAGATTGAATTTCTTGGATGAGACATGCAAAATATGGTTCCATCAAATCCTGTTTTTGATCAAATGAAACAAAATCACAATATTCACATTTCTTCGCACAAAATGGAATATGAATATACATCCCCATTGGTTTCATATTCGCTCTCCTTACTTTCTTCTTAATTCTTCTGCAAATTTTGAAATTGCCTTTAAGCGATGGCTTACTCCTGATTTTCCAATTGGCTCTTTTAATAGTTGACCTAACTCTACAAAAGATTTTTCTGGATAAGTTACTCTTACTTCTGCAATCTCTTTTAATTGCTCCGACAGTTCCCCGAATTTTCTTTTTTGCTTAATGAATTGAATATCTTCAATTTGTTTGACTGCAGAATTGATGGTTTTATTCAAATTTGCTGTCTCACAGTTTACAAGTCGATTGACATTATTTCGGACATCTCGCATAACACGAATCTCTTCAAAACGAAGAACTCCAGAACTCGCTCCGATAAAAGCTAAAAAGTTTGAAATCTCTTCTCCTTCTTTTAAATAAAGAATGGGACTAGCACTTAATTCCTTCATCTTGATATTCTGTTTTTCAAGTCTTTTCATCATTTCTTCTTTATTCGAATCTGCTGAAAATTTAATCTCTAAATGATATTTCTTTTCTGGGTTATTAATACTGCCACCTCCCAAAAAAGCTCCCCTTAAGAAATCTTTCGTTTTCTGCTCTTCATTTTTTTGAAAAGCTTGCTCCATCTTTTCTTTTCGAATAACAATCATATTTTTTTCTTGAATTTCCAATTCTTCTAGCAACTTTCCTTTCGGTAAAAAAATTGAAAAGGTCTTTCCTTGTAGCTCAATGGTATAATCCATAATTCCACAGTTACTTAGTAATTTTGCAAAACGATTAATAGTATATTGGCTCTCTGTCGAATAGCGTATTTTTTGTCCAACAA
The DNA here is from genome assembly GCA_944393505.1 of uncultured Clostridia bacterium. Classification (GTDB taxonomy): domain Bacteria; phylum Bacillota; class Clostridia; order TANB77; family CAG-508; genus CALYAK01. The sequence goes on from CALYAK010000017.1 coordinate 9,844, forward strand.
CAACGGTATTGGCAATCATCAAAAAACCAATTAACTCCATTCGCAGAGAATCTTTTTTGGTATAGTTATTTATTTTACTTAATTCTTCTTTCACATCAGTTGAAAAAGACATTACGCTTCACTCCTTAATAAAACGACTCGATCTAACCCTGCATAATCTTTTCTTTCGTTCCATTGGCTAAGATTCGTTTTTCCCTTTTCTCTTAAATCTTTCCAGATTTGTTTTACCTCTTCTTTCTGATCATAACCAATTTCAAGAAATAGGAAACCACCTGGTTTTAAGTATTGATTTGCTTGTGCTAATATGTTTCGATAGAAAAATAACCCATCTCCTCCTCCATCTAAAGCAAGTTTTGGTTCAGCTTGTACTTCTTTCGATAAATTTCCTATGATTTCGGTTTGAATATAGGGTGGATTGGAAACAATTCCATCGAACTTTCCTTGAATTTTCATAAATAAATTAGATTGAATCAGTTCCACTTTTTTTTCTACTTGATTTTGCCTTACATTTCTTTTTGCTATATCAAGCGCTTCTTTGCTAATATCGGAAAGAACTATCTTTTGAACGGACTTTGCATAAACAGCAATGGAAATTCCCACACATCCGCTTCCTGTACATAAATCTAATAATTCTACTTTTTCTCGTTTCTCTAACTCTTTTAGTGTCTCTTCTACTAAAATTTCTGTATCTGGTTGTGGAATTAAGACTGATTCATCCACATAAAAAGGTAATTTCATAAATTCTTGATGATGGGTTAGATATTGAATGGGATAACCTTCTTTTAATTGTTGAAGGTCGTTTTCAAAGGCAAATTCTAATTCTTTTTTTACTTCTTCTTTTTCTTGTTTCATTAATCCAACGGAATCAGTTCCGAGTAAAGAACCCAGTAATCGATTGATTTTTCTTCTTGGTTCTGAAATTCCTACTTTTTGCAATTCTTGTATTCCTTGCTTTTGCAATTGCCCTATATTCACGCTTTACCTCTCATCATCTTTCAAATTTCTACATTTTTCGCTTTGATTTTATCATCTTTTCTTTTAAAATACAATTCTTTCCCTTGTCTTTTTCCTTTTCCATTTGCTATAATGTTCTTATGAAAACATTGATTGTAACTTCGAAAGAAGACGGAAAAAAATTGAATACTTATCTTACTTCACATTTTCCACACTTAAGACAAAATGCATTTTATAAAGCACTTCGAAAAAAAGACATTCGCATTAATGGCAAAAGAATTTCTGAAAATATTGTTTTGCATACCAATGATGAAGTAATTGTTTACATACCAGATGATATTTTAGAGGGAAAACTACCACAACCAATTCATTTACAAGTGGTATATGAAGATCCGAATATTGCTGTGTTTTTTAAACCTGCTGGAATGGAAGTCGAAGGTCCTGGTTCTTTTACAGATTTTATCCATCAAACTCGATCTTCTGTTTATCAACCTTGTCATCGTTTAGATCGTAATACCTCTGGATTAATTCTTTATGCCAAAACACCGGAAGCACTTGCAATCTTATTCGAGAAATTCAAAAAAAGAGAAATTGAAAAGCATTATCGTGCAACTGTTATCGGAATTCCGAAAAAGAAAGCGGCAATTCTAACAGACTTTCTTTTTAAAGATACGAAAAAATCGAAAGTGTATGTTTCTTCTACACCAAAACCAGGTTATGTAAAAATTATTACACAATACAAGGTTCTTTCTTCCGATCCGATTTCGAATACTTCTGTTTTAGATGTGCAAATCCATACCGGAAGAACCCATCAAATCCGTGCCCACTTAGCTTTTATTGGTTATCCGGTTTTAGGAGATGGGAAATATGGAAATAATGAAACCAATAAACGCTTTCATAAAAACAAACAAGATTTAGTCAGTTGTCGATTGACTTTTGCCTTTTCAACCGATGCTGGTATCCTAAATTATCTAAAAGGAAAAACCATTGAAATTTAATTTCAATGGTTTTCTTTAACTTCAAGGGTAAACCACGGGTTATACCCGTGGTAACGGAAAGCTTTTAGCGTTGAGCAAAGTAACAAAAATACCCACTCCAAACATGATATAATATTAAAAGTTTGACGGCTTAAAATATTAATTATGAGAGGAGTGGGACGTATGAAAAGTCCATACACAGACAGTTTAGCACACACAACATGGGAATGCAAGTACCATATAGTGTTTGCACCGAAATATAGAAGAAAAGAAATATATGGAAAACTAAGACAAGAAATAGGATTGATATTGAGAGAACTATGTAGAAGAAAAGAAGTAGAAATAATAAATGCTAAGGCATGTCCAGACCATATACATATGTATGTGAGCATACCACCAAAATTATGTATATCATCATTCATGGGATACTTGAAAGGAAAAAGTACATTGATAATATTTGAAAGGCATGCAAATTTAAAGTATAAATATGGAAATAGAGCATTTTGGTGTACAGGATATTATGTTAGTACGGTAGGAAATAACAAGACAGCAGTATACCGATATGTAGAAAATCAACTCAAAGAAGATTTGATGACAGATCAGATAACAATAAAAGAATATAAGGACCCTTTTAAGGGTGGTAAGTAATAAAGACGCAAGCGACCGGGCGTAAAGCCGTCAAACGATACCGCTTAAGCGGTTGCTTGTAACAAGGCCTTATAGGCCGATATGAAAATCCACGGGTTCTACCCGTGGATTGTTATTTTCTTATGGTTTGATTCATGCTTATGATTAATTTCCGATATATTCTTGTAGGACATCATTTAAATTTCGACTCGCTGTATTTTGATTGTTCATTTCATTACTAGAGATTTGCTCTTCTTTTCGACTTGTTACGATCCAAAAGAGAATGATGAATAAGATAACAACAAAAATGATAGCAGGCGTTGCTGCCGTTCCTTTATTTTTTCTCATAGCTTTTTCCTTTCTTTCATTACTCATAATGAAGTGCATCAATTGGATTTAGTTTGGATGCTTTCCATGCAGGATAAATACCAAATAGGACACCTACTCCACCGCAGAATAAAATTGTTTTTACTAAAATAGCAAGATCCATGGTAAGTTCTAATTCAAAATCCATCTGGTTCGTAATGACAAAGTTTGCAATTTGCATAACACCATAAGCTAATGCCATACCTAAAATTCCAGAGAAAATGGTAAGCATAACCCCTTCGATTAAAAATTGCACCATGATGTTGATTTGCTTTGCACCTAAAGCCATACGAATCCCAATTTCTTTAATTCTTTCATTGACAGATACTAGCATAATATTCATAATTCCAATACCACCAACAAGTAAAGATAATCCTGCAATCCCAGCAAAAATTAATTCCATAATATCAAAGATGACACCAACTTCTTGTAAATAGGAAGTACTATCTTCTTGGATATAATACTCTTCATTTCGTTTTAAATATTCTTCTAAAAGTCGATGAATATCTGCTACAGCTGCTGCTCGTTCTTGGTTATCGGTTGGGGTAAATAAATATTCTGCATTTTGTCCTCTACTTTCTGTGAAAAAGTCAGAAGCATAGGAGTCTAGAACATAGAGCTTTGAAGTCATATTGGTATATCCTTCATTTTCCTCTTTCCTCATAACCCCTATAATTTCAATCTCATTTTTATTTACGATAATCGTTTTTCCCACTAGATTTTCTGTCGTTCCCAATAAATCTTCTGCAAAATCTTCGCGAATAATACAAAATGGCATACGATTATCTTCATCCATTTTGGTAAAAAGTCGCCCATCTACTAATCTTTGTGCAATTTTCGGCTTGATAGCAAAGAAATCACGTGATACTGCTAAAAACTCGTCTTGTTCATGTACGATAACCCCTTCATTATCTTGTTGTTTTTCTTCTATTTCTTGAAACGTAAATTCTTTTGCAACAGCAACTTTTTCAATATGCTCGCTTGTTTCTTTCAGCTGTAAGATTTCATTCTTAGAAATAGGAATAATTTGCTCTCCATCTTCAGTAATCGTTCCCCAAATGGATAGCATAATCACCGATGTATCTAAATCTTCTAATTCGGAATACATTGCTTTTTGGGTAGCAGCTGAAATGGAAAAAATCATTGTGATTGAAAAAATTCCAATGATAATGCCAAGCATGGTTAAGAAGGTTCTCATTTTATTCGTTTTAAATACTTTTAAAACCATTTTTATGGATTCATAAATCATACATTGCCACCTTCTTTCTCATCTTGTATAATCATCCCGTCCGATAATACAATTTTTCTGTTTGCCATTTTTGCTAAATCTGAATCATGCGTAATGAGTAAAATTGTTTTTCCTTCTTGATTTAGTTCTTTTAAAATTTCTACGATTTGAATTCCAGTTGCTTCGTCCAAGGCTCCGGTTGGTTCATCTGCCATAATCACTTTTGGATTGGTTACTAAAGCCCTAGCAATAGCAACTCTTTGTTGTTGTCCTCCTGAAAGTTCATTTGGTTTATGTTGCAAGCGATCTTTGATCTGTAATTTTTCGGCATATTTCTCAATTAATTCTTTCCTTTTTCTTCTTGGAACTTTTTTATAAATCAGCGGAATTTCAATATTTTCATAAGCAGTTAATTTTTGCAATAGATTAAAATTTTGAAAAATAAAACCAAATGATCGATTTCGAATTTTAGCAAGTTCGTTTTTACGTTTTTTTCGAATATTTTCTCCTTCAAAAAAATATTCTCCTGAAAATTCTTTATCTAGGCAGGAAATTACATTTAGCAATGTTGATTTTCCAGATCCAGATTTTCCTACAATTGCAACAAATTCCCCTTCATCAATTGTTAAATTAATATTTTGTAAAGCAAGAACTTTATTGTTTTTGGATAAGACATATTCCTTTTTTAAATTTTTTAATTCAATCATTGTTACCTTGTCCTTTCTCTACCAATTTGAATATACAATTTTTTCTCCTACTTCAAGTCCTGACAAAATCTCCACTTGATTTGAATTAATTTCTCCTACCTCGACATAAGTTCTTTTTTCTTCTGGTACGTCTGTTCCGCTCGTAAATTGATTGATTAAATCCTGTTTTACCTCTGCTTTGTATACATAGTATCGACCATCTTCAGTCTTGGTCACTGCCTTATATGGAACAACAACCGTATCGTTTTTCTCTGATGTGACGATACTAACATGCGCAGAATAACCAAAACGCACATCCTCCATATATTCTAACTTAATGCGTACGGTAAACTTTCCATTCTGTGGCAAGTTCGATACATAATCAACAACACCTTCTACCTCTTTTCCAATAGAAGAAATCTTCACAATTGCCTTTTGGCCCTCTTTAATATTGACAACATCGGTTTCAGCAACTTGAATCTTAACACCAACCTCTTCTAAATTATATACCATATATTGATTGCTTCCATTTTCTTCTACCGCAAAAAACATTCCAGCTATTGGAGCTTTTACAGTTCTCGAACTGCCTGGTGAAGTTACTTTCATTAATCTTTGTTTGGCATCTACTTTTTCTCCATCTGATACATAAAGATCCGCTACTGACTCATAACTTTCTACCGGAATCTTTTTGATATCAAATGAAGTAATCTCTCCATTTCCTTTTACATAAGTGGTCACATCTTGTTTTTGCACTTCGAATTCGCTAAACATACTATCCCAACCGGTTGTTTGAATCTCTTGCAATTGTCCTGTTTTCTGATCAATGATTGCTTTTACTCCAAATACAATGGCAAGAATGATAACAACGATAATTAGTATTGCAATAATTACTTTCTTTGCTTTTTTCATATGAATCCTCCCTTTATCTTCTAAAAGATATCTTTTTTTATTTCTATTTTATATTCCGGTCGTAACTTCTTGACTTGTTACTTCTCCCTGATCATCAAGTGTAAAATCGACACGAATTGAAAGCGAATCCTCTCCCGTTAAAATGAATCGATATGTTCCGTTCTTCTAGATTTCCATACAAAGATGTCCAATCAATTTTCCTTTCAAAAGCAACAGCTTCTTGGTTGTTTTGAGAAGTTTCCACTTGCGTTTCTTCCCAAGAAAGATTGGAAACCTTGTCCACTTCCTCCCAAATATATTCTAATCCAGTTCCTGTATAACCGGCAATTGAATTATCGGTATTTTCCCCGATCCATTCTCCAACACCAGTATATGCTTCATTCTTCACTTCTTTGGCTATGGTGTATTGGCGACCATAATTATAAGGGATTTCATTGGTATCTATTACCGTCAGTGTTATTCCATGATTTGTTAATTCCGTTACTTGTACTTCCACATTTTCTTTGGTACTATAGCAAAACCTCAGGATCGAATCTGGTATCTCTACATCACTTTGTTCTTTTACAATTTCAATCTTTCCCACATTTCCAAGTTGAGCTGGATAACTTTCCATCACACTCCCATCAAAATAGATTAACACTTCCTGTCCTTGTGCAAATCCAATATTTCCTTCATCGGTAAACCCCACCGTAATTAAACGGTTCCCATCTTCCAAATCCATTACGGTCATACCTTTCTCATGAACTTCTACTACCACTGCATTAATTGTTGAATCCAATTGAGGGAACAAAATTTCGTTGGCAATGTCTTCATATTTCATCAACCAACTTCCAATCTTCATTTCGTCATAGCCATCGATTCGATTAAAATCAATTACTTTATACCCTAATCCATAATATTCTTTTGTTCCACCATCTCGATAAGTAGCCAGATTGATACAAAAAATTGGCTTTTCTTGTTTTTTCACTCTGCTATAATCAACGCAAAAACAGATCAGTGCTAATAGTACCAAGATTCCAACAATGATCAGTATTCCTTTTAATTTCTTATTCATCCCACTTTCTCCTTCTTTTCTAAGATTTTTCCTGGATCATCTGTAAAATTTCTTGTTTTAATACTTCTACCATGTCTTCTTGTTTTACTTTTCGAATAATTTCGCCTTTTTTAAAAAGTAATCCTTCTCCAATTCCTCCTGCAATTCCAATATCTGCTTCTCTTGCCTCTCCTGGTCCGTTTACAGCGCATCCCATTACTGCCACTTTAATATCTGCTTTGATTCCTTTTAAAAATTCTTCCATTTGTTTTGCAATTGGAATTAAATCAATCTGTGTTCTTCCACAAGTTGGACAAGCAATCAAAGTTGGAGAAGCATATAGGTTGCAATCTTTTAAGATTTCTTTTGCTACGATCACTTCTTTTACGGGATCATCGGATAATGATACGCGAAGGGTATCTCCTATTCCTTCTCTTAACATAACGCCTAATCCAATACTCGATTTAATCGTTCCACTAAATTCTGTTCCCGCTTCTGTTATTCCTAAATGTAAAGGATAATCAAAACTCTCACTTGCTTTTTCATACGCAGCAATACAAAGATCTAAATTAGAAGCTTTTAGTGATATGGCAATATCATGAAAATCAAATTCCTCTAACATTTTTGCTTGTAAGATTGCACTTTCTACCATTGCTTCTGCAGTTGGACTTCCTCCATATTTTTCTAACAGATCTTTTTGCAAAGAACCGCCATTAACGCCAATACGAATTGGTATCCCCTTTTCTTTACATGCTTCTGCAACAGCTTTTACTCTTTCTTTTGCTCCGATATTGCCTGGGTTAATACGAATTTTATCAACGCCAGCTTTTACCGCTTCTAGCGCAATCTTATAATCAAAATGGATATCTGCTACAATTGGAATATGAATTTTTTCTTTAATAGATCGAATTGCTTTTGCATCCTCTAAGTCCAAACATGCTACTCGTATGATTTCACAACCAGCTTCTTCTAGTTGTAGAATTTGCTTTACAGTTGCCTCTACATCCTTTGTTTTGGTATTGCACATGGACTGAATTACAACTTTATTTTGTCCACCAATTTGTACATTTCCTACTTGAATGACTCTTGTTTTTGTTCGATTGACCATCTATTTTTCTCCCCTCTCTATTTGCTTCCATTAAATCAAAAAACTTTCTTTTTTTCAAGTAAAATAGCAAAAGTTCCCCAGAATTTCCATTCTGAAGAGCTTTGCGCCTAGTCCTTAGTAATCGGACGGGCATTTCAGGTAATTGTTCGGTTTCTGACGAGGCCGAACCTTCCATGCGACAGTAGCCGCCTGGAGCAATTGATGGATGGGAAGGACATTCTCGCCGACGCTTGGGTCAATCACAGTTGCCATCTGGTCCTTAATGCTTACCAGGATGACAAAGTGGCCTTCTCGCTTAGTCGCATCGCCATGGTAAATCGCGTTATCCACACGCATGGGAACCATGTTTCCATCCTTTAGCTCTTTGTATGCCTCATTGACAAACAGGAGCCGTGTGTCTCTCACACGATAACAGCACGCATATTCTGCGATGATATTATCGAGCAGGATGTGCATTCCGCCGATACCAACAGGTTTTCCGATCCACTTTTCCGTATCCTTCAAAGTATGGATCTGTTTCCGGTCTACTTCTTCAGGAAGGACTTGGAAAGCCTCTTCCAAAGTAGCTTCCGGTGCGTAGAACGTTTTGGAAGCCTTTTCAAACTTCCATGCGCGGTACCCCTTCTTGACCACCAGGTTTTTCAGATCGATCATATCGACTTCCACTCCATAGTAGTCAAGCAGATGCTTGGCGATAAAGACGATACAAGCAGAGTGCTCCATATCGTTTGCTGCACCGAAGGGTTCTTTGCACCACTTGGCACTGCTAGCCAGGTACTTGGCATCCGGGATATATCCCGTCACGTCGGGAGCTTTACTTCCCTTACTGACCTCATCCTTTACAGACTCAAGCCAGTTCCGGGAGGTGACATTCACCATGATCTTCTGCATTTCATAATCGATTGCAGGAATCAGGCAATTTGCCAAGTCTCTCATCTTTTCCACAATGATCACCTTTTCTCTATATACTCACGCACCTAGATGCGTTGCACCTTATATTATACCATATATTTACAGTTTTGTCCAGCAAACCGATCTGCCTCTAAGCCTTTTCGTTCTACATTTCTCGACAAAAAAAGCATTTTTACTTACCAATATCTTTTTGACATTTTGCTTTCTTTTCGATATAATAGCAACCGATTACAAAAAAAGGAGAAACCAATGAATTATTCAGGTAAATTAGGAATTGCTTTTTCCGGTGGTGGTTTACAAGGAATTTCGCATATCGGTGTTATTCGTGCTTTAGAAGAATTACAAATTCATCCCGATGTTATTTCCGGAACAAGCTCTGGCAGTATCTTTGCTTCCATGTATGCGATGGGATATACTTCTTCTGAAATGGAAGAAATCGCTAAAAAATCTTGGAAAAAACTTTCCAAAATAAAAAAAAGTACCATTTTGAAAATGGGATTTGACTTTCTTTTCCGCAACCGAATCTCACGTGAAGGTGTTATAGATGGAAAAATTGTTGAAAATGTCGTAACCGATTTTGCTGCACCAAAGCAAGTAAAACAACTTTCTGATTTAACAATTCCAACAGCGCTTTGCACTGTTGATACTTATACCACAGACCAATGTATCTTTTTATCTCAAAAGATTCCAACACCTCGTGAACATGTTCACTATCTTTACGATGCTCCAATTGAAATTGCAGTTCGTTCTAGTATGGCTTTTCCAGGTATTTATAACTCCTGTGATTATCAAAACTATAACTTTATCGATGGAGGAACCAAAGAAAATTTACCCGTAGAAGTACTAAAAGATCTTGGGATGGACCGTGTAATTGCAATTTCCTTTGCATACAAAACCTATCATCCAAATCGTGGAATTATTAATTTGTTCTTACGTGTTTTGGATATCTTTCCATCCGATCGCTTGCGTTCTTCAAAACATTTAGCTGATTATGTTGTTTCGATTGTAGATGATGATACTGCTCTTTTAGAGATTGAAGATTTTTCAGCAACGATTCAAAAAGGTTATGATGCCGTTATGAATCAAAAAGACTCTCTATTAGCATTTCTTCAAAAACAACCTCAAGCATAAAAAAATTACAGGACAATATCCTGTAATTTTTTATGTTTTTCGATTACTTATCCTACTACTTATTCTATCTTTTTCTCCATCTTACTTTTTTATCTTAAAATCCATTTCATCGCTTTTTGAATCATTGGTATTCTAAAAAATCCAAAACCAATCATTGCACCAAGGGTATTGAGAATCACATCGTCGATATCTGCTTGTCCTTTTAAAGTAACAAATTGAATGAATTCAACTAGAACAACGATTCCAATTATGCTCAAAACGAACCATAGAAATTTTCCAAATTTTTCTTTCCATAAGTAAGGTAAAAAGAAGCCCATTGGTAAAAATAGCACCAAATTTCCTAGCAAATTCATGATTGGAATGGATAGATTAATACTTTGTTCTGCTATTCTTTGAAAATAGCTTCCGATTGTATGAAATGGAATAAAATTAGAATAGTAGGCAAAATGTTCTTCCGAAAAAAGCCCTAAACCATCGTCTCCTCTCGTATACATTCGCACAGAACCACTAAATAGCAAAATACTGATTAAGAAAAAACAATAAATAACGAATATTCGCGTAATATTACGTCTTCGTACTTTCTCTTTTTCTTCTTCACCTGTTTTTCTTAATTGTAGTTTCATTCCAATAAAAGTCAAGATTGCTAACCCGATATATACAACAATTTGGAAGCTAAGATCTAAATAAAAATTTGGAATTAGATTCAAAAGAAATAGTCCAATTAGAACAACTCCTAAAATACTATTTCCAATCCACGTCATTTTCTTGGTTTTTTCCATTTTTCCTTTTCCTCCTGGTATTCTTTAATAAACGGTAAAAAAGCAGTTGGTATCGCATATTCCTTTTGTAGCATTTCTGGTTTGATCCAAGTAAAAAATTGATTTTTCTCTTTTACTTCAATCTCATAAGCTTGCATATTCCATTCCACATGAGAAAAGATATGTTTTCTCTTCTTACCTTTTTTGATTGAAACAGCTTGCAACTGATATTGCTTCATCCAATCTAAGATTTGTTCTTCTGTTAGATCTTTCTCTTCATTAGGAAGTTCATAAAGATTGGAAAGAAGCCCTTTTGCTGGTCTTTTTTGAATGGCAAACTCATCTTGATTAATGAATAGAAATACCGTTACATCTACTTTTTTTCGTTTGACTTTTACAATTCGAACCGGAATTTCTTTGGTGAGTCCTTTTTCTTTTGCTAAGCAAAGATCTTTTAAAGGACATTCCTCACAAAAAGGCTCTCCATTTGGTAAACAGATTACCTCTCCTAACTCCATGATCCCTTGGTTAAAATCTCCTGCTTCTTTCGGTAGGATGCTTCTTAACATTTGCGTGATTTCTTTTTTGGTTTTCGGATTTAAAATATCTTCTCGGCTTTCCAAAATTCTAGAAATAACACGCATGACATTTCCATCTACAGCAGGTACTTTTTCATCAAAAGCAATGGATGCAATTGCTCCAGCCGTATATTCTCCAATTCCTGGCAAACGAGAAAGTTCAGAATAGGTATCTGGCATTTTTCCTTGATGTTCTTTGATCACAATTTTTGCTGCTTTTTGTAGATTTTTTGCTCGGTTATAATAACCGAAGCCCTTCCCATAATTTCAAAAGTCTTTCTTCCGAAACGTTTGCTAAGTCTTGTATGGTCGGAAGTTCTTTCATAAAGCGAGCATAATATTCTTTGACTGCTTCAATCCTAGTTTGTTGAAGCATAATTTCTGAAACCCAAATCGCATATGGATCTTTCCCTACGCGCCAAGGTAACATTCTTTTATTTTCTTGATACCATTTCACTACACGTTTTGCAACTTCGTTTAATCTTTCTTCTTTCTCCACGTTTAACGTTCTTCTCCATCTTTACTTTTTTCTTCTAACAATTGAATGCGAGCAGCAATTTCTTTTTCTCTTGCAATAAAATGATTTTTATCGGTAAATAATGCTTGCATTTCTGCTAAATAATCTTGATATTTTTGGTCTGGAAAATACATTTTCGCATATCCGCCTTTTCCATATTTGCTAGACAATTTTTGAAAAGAGTATTCGATAATTTGATCCAATGTTGGTTTTTCACTCCAATGCTTGTCTCTTTGAAAACGTAAAGAACGAATTAACATGTTTTCCACTGAAATTTCGCGATCTGCTGAAGAAACAATCTTTCCATAAATATTTCTTGCTTCATATTCAAGACTTGCTCGATGATCAACAATTGCTTCTGCCATTAAACGTCTTTCTTCTTCATCAAAAAATTCTTGAAGAGCGCCTTCTTGTAAAAACATTTGAGCAGAAACTTCCTCATGCTCATCTGCATTAATTGGATATCCAATATCATGATAAGCAGCGATCACGTAAACTTTGTTTGGATCCACATCTAGTCCAAATTCATCTACAATTTCAAAACTTCTTTGAATTACTTGCATAATATGGTCAATACCATGTCCTCCAATGTTTCCATCATATCTTGGCAAAACTTGTTGATCGATATATGTTTTTAATTTTGGATTGATTCTTTCCCTTGTTTCTTCTTTCATTTTCTTCTTCCTCTCTTTCTCTCTTCCATTTTTTATTTCCTTTTTTTAAATTCCAACCTGTTTTACTTTTTCTTTTAGTTCTTTGATATTTTGAATTTCAAAAACAAATCCCTTCATTCCATAGGATATCGCAGCATCAATATTTTCTTTTCGATCATCAAAAAAGCAACATTCTTGCGGGTTTAATTGATATCTTTGACAAAGAACCTCATAAATTCTAGGATCTGGTTTTACTAATTTTTCTTGATAGGATAAGATTGCTCCATTAAAATATTGCCACACTGGTTGTTTTTGAATATATTCGTAAAAAACTTTGGAAGTGTTGGATAAAACATAAATGGAATACCCATTTTGTTTCAGTTGTTGGATCCATTTCTCGGTTTCTGGAAACACGGGCATATATTTTAGTCCATGCTTTAAGATTTCCTTACATTGTTCTTTTAATTCTTCTGTTTCCAACCTTTTGCAAAGAATTTCTGTCACTTCTTTTTCATTTAAAATTCCCTGATCTAACATCAGCCATTCTTTGGATCGAAAGATGACTTCTTTTAAAATCTCAATTTGTTTTGGATCTGCTGTAAAATGTTTTAAAATCGCTTCTGGATCCCATCTTACCACAACATTTCCCATATCGAAAATCATATTTTTGATCATACGCATTTCCTCCACGCTTATTATACCATCTTACCTCTAAAAAACAATCTTTTTTTACTTGCCAATCTTCTTTTCTTTCCAGTATAATTAAGAAAAGAAATTTAGAAAGGATTTTCTTTATGAATCTTTATCACTCATTGAACGAAATGATGGAATATATTGAACAACATTTAGAAGAAGAAATTCACATGGATGAACTCTCTCACTTTTTAGGAGTCAACGAATATACCATGCAAAAACTTTTTAGCCTGTTATGTGGTATTTCTCTTACTGAATATATTCGAAAAAGACGATTGTCTAACGCCGGAGCTGATCTTTATCAATCCAAAGAGAAACTAATTGATATCGCTTTTAAATATCAATATGAGAACCCTACTTCTTTTTCAAGAGCCTTTGAAAAATTTCATGGAATCAAACCAAGTCAAGTAAAAGACCATCCGGAAAACTTAAAACTCTTTGCAAAACTTGTCTTTCAAGAAGATGTTCCAAAAACGCCAAACATTGAGTATAGTATTGAAAAAAGAGGACCGCTTGTCCTTTATGGAAAAGGAATTGCAACAACAGAAAGTACGATCGGACAAGATGCTCCACGTTTCTTTCAAGAGATGCTTCAACAATATGATACAAGATTTGGCTTTTTTGATTATGGTATGACCGTTTACAAAAACCGTTTTATTGACGACCAATTTGAATATTGGGTCTTATATGAAAAGGAAGTGCCTAGTTTAATCCGTTATGAAATTCCAGCTAGTAATTGGCTTATCTTCCGTATTCCTTCTCAAGAAGCAAAAGATATTCAAGAAACTACGCATCAATTTTATTTATCCTTTGCTCCAAGTTGTCGTTATACGTTACGAGATTTACCAGAACTAGAATATTATCATGATTCAATCACCGATTTTATGATCCCGATTGAAGATCCTTCTACTTAAATTTTGAATTTTAAATATCAAAATTTTATTTTGCAATTAATCGAAGAACTGATTTTTCTTGTTGTAAAAAAGTCAGTTCTTCTTTTTTGCAATCCATTATACTATTCTTAGAGTCATATAAGGATGGATCATTATATTATGAAAGAAAAATATGTTTTTGAAATTTTATTAACCACGAATCATGTGACCAGTGAAAATTGGTTACTATTTCTCAATACCATTGCTAAATTAAATGGGTATTTTCGTCGATTTGAACTATATGCTACCACTCACTTAAATGAAGTTCGCTTCTTTTTAGTAACGAGCCATCTAATTCCACCAATCTTAAATTCTCTTGGTGATTTTTTAATCAAGAAAATAGATGATTGGCAAGAAATTAATTTCAAAAGTTTCCGATCACCGATTCCTTTTTACATCGTAACCAACAAAGAACAAAATTTATTGGATGTTTCCGATCGAACTGAAAGTCGAAAAAGTGAAAAACTTTCTGCTGTTAAAATGTGTTTTTTTAGTTATCGCAAGGATCACTTCTTTACCCAAACGTATCTTTATTTTCAAGCAGGTCCTAAAGCACCTTATCGTAAAAAAAAAGCACTTTTTGCGATTCCGCATCTTTTCTTTAGTATTGATTTTTCAATCTATAACCGCTTCTTCTATCGAAAAAACGCCAATGAATACTTGGATATCCAAAAAACATTGCCGATTTTCCAAAGTGATTCGAAACATGCTCTTTTAAAAATCGATACTTTTCCTTACTTACCTGAAGCCTATTTTTTGAATCCGTTTTCCTATGATTTTCGAAAACATTCCATTATTATTGGTTCCAGTGGTACTGGAAAATCGAAATTTGTTGCTTCTCTCATTCGAGAAAACTGCTTAAATCCGGATCATTTTGGAAGGGCAAAAGTTGTTGTGATCGATCCTCATGCTAGTCTTGAAAAAGATATTGGTGGTTTAGAAAATTCATGTGTGTTAGATTTTAAAAGCCCCGATCATAGTGCCAACTTATTTATGCAAAATAGCGGACATGATTCCATCGCATCTTTAGAACTAATGCTTTCTCTT
The DNA here is from genome assembly GCA_944393505.1 of uncultured Clostridia bacterium. Classification (GTDB taxonomy): domain Bacteria; phylum Bacillota; class Clostridia; order TANB77; family CAG-508; genus CALYAK01. The sequence goes on from CALYAK010000017.1 coordinate 24,953, forward strand.
TTTAAAACCTTAATGCAGGATCAATATAACTCAAAATTAGAGCGAGTTTTAATGCATAGTATTCATTTATTGGAAAGTTGTCATCGTTTAAGTTTTGCAAATCTCCGTAAGCTACTTTTAGATATGGATTTTCGTAATACTCTTATTCATCAAGAAGAAACCTCTCTTCCAGATAGCATTTTGAATTTCTTTTTTACCGATTTTAATGAACTAAAATCAAAATCCTACCAAGAAGCGATCTCTCCCATTATCGCTTTTTTAGATGAAATGGAATTATTACCAGTCTTTCAAGAAAAACAAAAATTGCCAGAAATCAAAGAATTGATCCAAAACCATACTCTTACGATCTTTTCTTTGGATCAATCTTCTCTTGGTGCGAAAGTAACCAAAACGATCTCCGGCCTTGTTATGCAACAATTATGGGAGCTTGCTAAATCCTATACTTACTCAGAACCAATTCTCTTAGTCATTGATGAAGTCTCTGTTATTGAAAATCCGATCTTAAGTCGTTTGCTTTCTGAAGCAAGGAAATATAACTTATCGGTTATCCTTATTCAGCAGTACTTCAATCAGATTACAGAAGATCTACGAAAGTCTATTTTTGCTAATGTTTTAAATTACTATGTCTTTCGTGTTTCAAAATCGGATGCTTTATTATTAGAAAACAATTTACAAATGGAAGTAGCTGTTCATAATTCCTATAAAGTTCGTTTAAAACTTCTAACGGAATTAAAAAATCGAGAATGTATTGTACGAATTAGTCATAACCGGCGTATTACTCCCTGCTTTTAAAGCTAAAACCATGGACTTTACTCCTATTCCTCGAAAAAGTCAAATTCAGATTTTGAGAACGGATCCGCTTTATCGACCACTTTCACAACCTAATAAAACAAAAGAAGAAAATGCTTCTTTTACTGTTGATGCTTCTTTTGACACATTAGAAGAAATTATGAAATCCCAATCCAGTGGTAGAAAGCAGGTGATTTCTCATGGATGAAATAAAAGCAAAAGCAATCATTGATAAAATCTTTTTTCAAATCTTCGGAACACCTTCGCCCTATTCTCTAGATGAAATCCTAGCCAATTTTGCATTTGATCTAAAATTACCGCAAAAAGTTCAGGATAGTATTACCGGAGAAGAAACTTGGTCAGAGTCTATCAATGGAACAAAATTTATTACCCAAAAGAACATGGAAAAACACGATGAAGTCAAAGGTTGGATGCTACCGAAAAGAGAAGTCAAAACCTTAAAAGAATTATTAAACATTTGGCAAACTATTAATTATATTACAACAGAACGCCAATATGATTGTATTGATGTTGCTCAATGTGATCCCATCTATCGTAGTGAAAAGTGTTTTCGCTCAACAGATTGTACGGAATGCAAACAAATTGTTTTTTGTGATGGTTGTCATCGTTGTGAATTTATGCTTGCATCCCAAAGAACCGTTGATTCTGGCTTTTGTATTCGTGTAGATGACTCGGGAAGTTGTAGTAATAGTTATCATGTAACATGTTCCAAACAAATTAGTAATTCTCTTTTTATTCAAGATTGTGGTAATTTGCATGAATGTATTTTTTGTTCCCATATTTCCAATCGCAAGTATTGCATTGCGAATATGCAATTTGAAGAAACGGAATACTTTTCAATCAAAAAGGCCATTATTCAATGGATTTTAAGAAAAAAATAAAGAGTAGACGTTGCTTCTACTCTTTTTCCTTGGCGGAGTGAGTGGGATTCGAACCCACGGGCCGGTATCACCGACTACTACAGTTCCAGTGTAGCTCGTTATGACCACTTCGATATCACTCCATTAAAGCCAAGTATGATTATATACTAAATTGTCCAGAATTTCAATAGTTCTCTCCGGATTTCCTATTAAAATTGTTCTTTTCCCTTTATTGATCTTCCATCACTTTGCAATATTTTTGGGTTCTTTTTTCTCCAATGGTTGCCACATAAATCTCGAAAATTTTTTCTATGATTTCTTCATCCGAAAATCCAAGCTTTGGTGTACACGGTAATAAATAGGTTTCATATCTTACATGATATAACTCTACATCAAATTTTAACTTTTGAAACCCTAAGCTTTTATAAAATGCTGCTCTCTTCTGACGTATCAAATTTTCTTTTTCATTTTCTCCCCAGCCAGGCTTTTCAATTTCAATAAATATTCCTGCAAATTCTTTTGAATTTTCTTTTAATAATAAGATTGCATCACTTCCATAACCTTTCTTTTGTTCAGTTTCAAAAATACCTAAATAATCTAATTGTAAATATGGATTATTTGCAAGAGAATTCGTTATGATAAAACCCACAATCTGATCTTCTACTACGATTTTTAATAAATTCATCACTTGATCTCGTACTGATTTTTCGATCGTATGATACGATTTTCTTTCCGAAGGTGGGAATAATTTCACATATCCGGATAAATTTTTTCTTTAAATTCTTGTATGTCCATAGTTTCTAATTTCACTTGTTTTTCTCTCCTTGCCTATCATTGATCTCTTAGTTTTATTCTACCCACCTAAATTAGAATTCTATTCTTTTGGTAAAACTTCTTTATTTTCTAAATTCACCTCTGGTGGATTTTTATTATATTTCCACCATTCTTCAATCCAAGGTGCCTCTCCAAATTTATTTCTAAGTTCGGATTTTAATAAAGCTCTTAATGGTTTTGTATTTTGAATGATTTCTTCTAATGTTTGACTTTTTAAACAGATTTCCCCTAATTTCACACATTCTTTTGCTTCTTTACTTAGCAATCCTACTTGTTTTCCTAACCATTTATTATATGCATATGGTGATCCATTTATCATACTCATTGTTTGAAGTGCTGCTTTTACCATTTCTGCGTTGGATATTCTAGCTCCTACTTCAATCCCTCTCTTTGCAGTAGAAACAGTATCCAATCTTCGAACAGCATAGGTAACATAGTGGTATTTTACTAATTCTTCTTGATGGTTCTTGAATAATTCATTCGATTCCTCTATCATTGCTTGAATATTTTGTGGATCCTGAATGGTCACACAATTGTTATAAATCCATAGGTATAAACAATCACCTTGTTCAATTTTCTTAAAACGATCTCTTAACCATTGTTTACTACGGATTTGTCCAAAAATACTTGGTACATGTTCGTGATCGTCAATCACATGATCGTCTCCATAAACATGAACAAATTCTTCATAGTCTTCATCTGATAAAATCAAATGTAAATCCCAATCTGCTTTTTGATCAAATCCCTCTTTAATTCCCCAACCAGTTGAACCACACAAAAAGACAGAAACTTTATCTTTTTGTTTCTCTGGGAATATACTCTCACTCAAATTTTTTAGATATTCTCGAATCTCTTTTTTACTTCTTCTAATTTCTTTTGATCCATTGATTCTTTCCTCAATTTCTTTTTATTTTTCTGTTGTTTTTTCAGAACTTAACAAATGAGAAAAAGTAGATCATTTCTAATCTACTTTCTTCCTACTTTCGGTTGTACCATAACAATAAAATTAATTCAAATATTATTTTATTCTGCATTTACCAATAAATCTTCTTTGCTAATCAAATCTTCACTGTATTGAATCTCAATCGCTCCACCGATTGGGTCAATATCTTTTAATTGATCCCAATCCTCTTTTTCTCTACTTATTATTGTTATTTTTATTTTGTTTTGATCTTCCATTAAAGCAGAAGATATAATAAATGATGCTTCTTTCTTTTGCATTTTTTTTGTAATTTTACTTTGTAATTCCATTAAATAGGAGTACGAATACACCGCTTCTTGAAAAATAGTTTCTTCTTCTGTTATCCCGAATAATGTGCAAATTTGTTCTCGATTCGTTTTGGTATCCTGGCATAGTAATATTACATTTTGCCCATTCTTATCAACATATTTTCCTGCATAATATTCTGGATAAGCAGTATTTTCGATTTCTTTTGGTTCTTCTTTTACATTAGTAGCCTTTTCTTCTACCGTTTGATTTAACATCGTTGCTTTTTGCATTTTCTCTATTATTGATTGTAACAAATCAACGAATTCATCTTTCGTCAATCCTGTTGTTTCAAGATCAAAATAAATTCCTTGCCATTGAAAAGTTACCATATATGTTCTTTCATACTGATAAATGATTAAATCTACCTCTCCTATTTTTGAAACTTTTCCTTTTTCCTCAATAAGATAGTCTCTTAAAGGTGTTTCTAATTCAGAACAAGCTAATGTAATGATATTGCTCGAATCTTTTCGGTAATTGAATACAAAATCATGTAACAAGTCATATTCCTCTTTCTTTGGATCCGTTTTTACATACACTTGATAGGAATTTTCCAAGCTATAACCTTCTGGTACCTTGATTTGATTTACGAACTCTAATTTCTTTGGTAGATTCGTCATTTCTATTGTTTGAACATCTGCATCTAGGGTTGTCATTGCCATATTGGTTATCGTATTTATTTCAATTTCAGTCTTTTGATTTTCTTCATGATTCTGTTTCTCTTCTAAATCCTGTACTTGTTTTTGAAAAGGGACATTTGTAAATTGTCCTGTACTGACAAGAATTCCTAAACTCAAAATTACAACCGCACAAATCGATGAAATTGCATAGACTGTCTTTTTCTTATGTTTTCCTCGATTAGCAAACTCCTTTTGGATGTTTGCTATGGCGATCTTTTCTTTTACGTTCATTCGTACTTTTTCTTTTAATTCGTTATTTTCCATAGCCATAACCTCCATCCTCTAAATTTCTTTTTAAGCTCTTTCGAACTCGATGAAGAATAACCTTCACTTTTCCTTCTGACAAATGAAGCGTTTCTGCAATTTCTTTAATTTTCTTTGCTTCATAATAGAACAGAATAAATATGGTATATTCTTCTGTTTTTAAAGCTTCTAATCCTTTTTGTATGATACTATTTTGCTCGTTTTCTTGTACCTCTCTTTCAAGACTTGCTGGATCGCTCAACTTTTCTTCATAATCCGATAACGAAAAACTTAATTCTGATTTTCGATATTTATTTTTTATCTTGTTTTTGGCAATTCCAGCTAAATATGGTTTTAACAGAGTCGTTTCTGATAGTTGTTCCTGATTTCTCCATATTGCCACAAATACATCCGATATAATTTCTTCCAAGTCTTCATCGGTTAAATTAGTCGTAACTGAATTTTTGACAAGTATCGATACATAGCCATAAAAATCATCGATTATTTGATCCATATTTATTTTTCCATCGACTTGATAATCTTTTAATCTTTCATTTCTCAATTTTGACTTCAATCTCCTTTTATCTTTCTATCCCTTTTCGTATTCATAGTAACATTTTTTCTAAAAAGGTTACAACTTTTTAGAAAAAAAATAGACTCGTTTCAAACGAATCTACTCTTTATGGATCGATTGTTTCGATCTCCACTAACTCTTGCTGATTAAAAGTTAATTTGGTAATACTTGGTTCTTTGATCTCAATTACTTTTTGATGATAGACAAGCTGCATTTTTTCGTTCAAATCACACCAATTGGTTAAGAGAAACGTAATTAATGCTCCATGACTCACTAACACAACTCTTTTTCCCATATTTTCTTTTAAGATTTTTTGAAAAAATTCGGTCACTCTTTTGGTTGCTTCTTCACAACTTTCTCCTTCTCTCGCTTTCCATTTGCGATCCGATAAATATGCTTGTACCACTCCGAAAGACTTATTTTTCATCCATTCTGCTAAATCCTCTAAATTTCCTAATTTTCTTTCATTTAAACTAGAGTCTATGTTCATCACAATGTTATTTCGATATGCAATATATTTGGCTGTTGCTTTTGCTCTTGCATAACTACTCGACCATAAAACATCAATCTTGTCTAATTCTGGATTTTCACTTAACTGTTTGGATTGTTCTTCTCCTTTTACCGATAAAATGAATTTCTCATTCATCATTTGTGTACTTTCTTTGGTATTCTTAATTCCATTCTCTTTTAGTTCATCTGCATGTTTGACTAAATAGATCACTGTTTCCATATTCCACCTCTCCCATCTTTTCATTTACTTTATCCAAAGATTTTAAAGATAACTAACCAAATCTTCAAATGTATCAAATCCACTTTCACTATTGATGTGACCCGCATTTGGAATACAAACTTGCTCTGTTGCAATTTGATCTGCAAAATCTTTTTCTGCTTCATAGCTTACATATGGATCATTGTTGGAATAAAAACAGATAATTTCATTGGCATATTGTTTTACCTCTTCTAAATGATCCAAATACATTGACTGATTCACAGTATCATATTCCTCATTAATTCCAAAATATTGATTAAATCCACATACGAATAGCAATTTCTTCACTTTTATTTTCTTTTCCATTAAAAATTTTGATACAAATGCTGGTGCTATGCTATGTCCAATTATGGTCGTATTTTCATGAATCAAACCTAAGTCTAAATAATAGCTAAGCAATTTACTCCAATTTGCATAATTTTGATATCCTACTCCAATTGGAAATTGTGGTACATATACTTGCTTTCCATCCTCTTCGATAAGATCATGTAACCAAGCAAACCAATTTCCAAAAGGGCTTCCAAATGAACCGTGGATGATAAAATAATTATCATTTGATTTTTCCATAACGAAATTATACCTCCATATACCATTGTTTGAAAAATGTACATTTATTCTTTTCATTTAATTTTATTAGATAAATCATATCATAAGTCACTTTATCTTCCAAGATAAAATTGACAATACAGCATTTTTCTCTCGCACAGGATCTGAAACTTAATCTTGCTCGTATTTTGTTCTTTGATTTCTTCCCACATTTTTCTAATCTCTTTTGCATTCATTTTGGTTGTAGGTGTTTCATAATATATTACATTCTCATCAAACAAATTGACGATTTGATCAACTTCTTTTTTTCTCCAATTATCAAGTAACTCTTCACACCATTGGTTATATTCCATTTCACTCATTCTCCTATTGAATCTTTCTTTTCTTATTCATATCACAAAACAGTCCTAAATACAATTTATTTTCAAATAGAAAACAACAAAAAAAATAACAGATAAGAAATTATCTGCTATTTTATGGCTCCTCTTGTTGGACTCGAACCAACGACCTATCGGTTAACAGCCGAGCGCTCTACCAACTGAGCTAAAGAGGAATATAAAACTGGCGACAACCTATTTTCTCAGCAGGGTAACCCACAAATATCTTCGGCACATTAGAGCTTGACTTCTGTGTTCGGTATGGGAACAGGTATTTCCTCTATGTTATCATCACCAGAAATGTTTCGTATGCTTTTTCCTAGCACACTCAAAAATATATAGAATAATCGTCCAATTAAACCTCTCTCATATATATACTGTGGTTAAGCCCTCGATTTATTAGTATTGGTCAGCTTAATACATTACTGTACTTACACCTCCAACCTATCTACCAC
>CALYAK010000018.1 GCA_944393505.1 uncultured Clostridia bacterium
TCTTCCTGATCGGTCATACATATATGCTGTAACTGTCCATGTTCCATCTGCTGTTATCGAAAATGTTCCTCCGTTTGCTATCTCTACTTCTCCTGTATCTACTACTTGATTCGTTGTTACAGATGTTCCTCCTATCGCTCCATTTCCTTTTGCTGTTCCTGTTACTTTGTAGGTTGCTTTTGAGTATGATGTTACTTCTGTTCCACTGATTTGGATTGTTACATTACTTCGATAGTAACTTGCCTCTCCTTGTGTTCCACTTGTGATTGTTGGAGTATTGATTGTTGGGTTTACCATATCCCTTGTTACTACGATTCCTTCTGCTACTACCGATTTTCTTCCTGCTTTATCGTACGTATATCCTTTTACTGTCCACCTTCCATCTGCTGCTATTACAAATGTTCCTCCATTTGCGATATCTGTTTCAGTAATATTGACTTGTTGTCCACTTGTGATACTTACTCCTCCTATTGTTCCATTTCCTGTTGCTGTTCCCGTTACTGTATACGTTGTTTTCTTGTAACAGGTATCATCTTGACTACTTAGTTTTACCGTTATATCACTTCTGTAATATGTCTCTTCTCCCATTGTTCCACTTACTACTTCAATTATTGGTGGTTCTGGGGTTACTGTATCTCTTGTTACTTCTAATGTATTTGTTGTTACTCTTACATTTTCTTTATTGTATGTATGGATCTTGATTGTCCAGTTTCCATCTGCTCGTATCTGTATTGTTTTCTCATTTGCCATCTCAATCTCATCTTCACTTAGAGCTACTCCTTTATCATAATACGTTCCATCCATATTTCCTGCTCCTGTTGTTGTTCCTAAGATCTGATACGTTACTCTCGAGATATCTACGTTATTCTCATCTTGTCCTGTTAAACTTACATCCACATCCGTACTACAATACTTTCTTGCTCCTTCTATTCCTCCACTTACCGTATCTCCTACTGTTGGTGTATTACTAATCCAGATTGCAGGTCTTGAGATGACATCACTTGCTGTCATATTTCCTGCTTCATCTTTTACAATCATATACATATCATAGGTTTTATCTGCTTCTAATCCTGTATACAAATACGTTGTTTCTTGACTTAAGTTATCCGTATATGTCATATTTGGTGCTAACTTATGGCGATACGTATATCTTCCTTCTGTGGCTAATCCTGATGCATAATCATCTGCTGCCATACTAATTCGGAATCCTTCTCCAATTACTTGCTCTCCTTTATACAGTGTTACAATTGGTCTGGATGCATCTCTTTTTACGTTCACGGTATTTGCTGTTGATAATCTCATTCCTCCACTATCATAGGTATATGCTACAATGGCAAATTCTCCATCAATGGCAATACGGAAGGTTGTTCCATTTGCTATTTCTACCTCATTTGTGTCAACTTCCCCCGCTTGATATTCGGTATTTCCAATTGTTCCGTTACTATATGCTGTTCCTCTTACTCGGTACGTTACTCTGGATGATCCTGTATCGGTTCCTAATACACGTAAGGTTATATTACTCGTATACCATTCATTTTGTCCCATATTTCCACTTGCAATGCTTACTGTTACACCGTTACCAGGTGTAGTTCCTGTTTCTCTCTTTAACCACATAATACTCGAATTTGATTTTTTTCCTTCTAAGTCATACGAATATGCTGTAATCGTATATTCTCCATCTTTGGTAAAGGTTAACGTTCCGCCATTTTCAATATCAATTTCTTTAATTAATCCACTTGGATAAAGTTCGTTATTGATTTCATCTACGGTTGTCGTTAAGATATATTTGATTCTTAATGTTTTATCCGTTGTTGCAATTTGGATGGTTACATCACTTCGGAAAAAGCTTGCTGCAATTTCTTCTCCTTCTAGTACGGTAATGGTTGGTGGTACTGCATCGCCTCCAATTAAACTTCCATCACTTCCACCAGTGTTCGTATTCGTTCCTCCGCTGTTTGATCCTCCTTGGTTGCCACTTCCTCCTGATCCAGATTCACCACCTTCAGAGCTTCCTCCGGTATCAGTGCCAGGGATAATCCCAATTCCGGTATATAACTGATTATCTCTTAGTTCGTTTTGCAATGCTGCTAGTTGCTGATTATCATATTCTGTTTCATTCGTTATCATATTCTTGGTATCTTTTGCTTGAAAGATAATTCCATCTTCTCCTATTACTGCATTTAGAGTGATTCCTGCTAAGATCACAAGCACAACGATTGTTACTAATGAAGCATAACTAGGATTTTTTCTAGTTGTTTTTAACTTTTTTAACAACAAAAACGATTATGACTAATCATCATAATCGTTTTCGTTGTAGTTTTCTTCTGGTTTTAATCCAGTTTCATCATATTCAACTTCATAATTCTTTGCTTCTTTTTTTACTCTTCTCGTTTTTAATGGTCCAATTGCTGTTTCTTCTTGAATTTCTCTTGCTACTCGCTCTTCTCTTTCTTCTTTCTCTTCTTGTTGTTTTCGTTTTTCTGCACTTTTCATTGCTTGCATTTTTTCTTCTTTCTTGTTTTGCATCGTTTTGTTTGCAAGAGCATTTAACTTTTCAATTAAATCTGGCATATAGTCTAATAACTTATCCACTGCTGAGCCATGGCTAACTGGAAGTAGTTTTACGTTATTTGGTTGAATCACTAAAAAAGCAATTGGTGTGATATTAACACCAGCTCCACTTCCTCCACCAAATGGTAAACGATATTGAATTGCTTCTTCTTTTTCTTTTCTCGTATACTCATTCACTGTTTCACCTTTAAATTCGCTTCCTCCTGCTGCAAAACCGAATCCTACTTTTGAAATAGGAATAATGACAATATTATTCGAAGTTTCAATTGGCTCTCCAATAATCGTATTGACATCAATCATATCCTGAATGCTATTCATGGCAGTTGTCATTAATCCTTCAATTGGATGTTCATTACTCATATCTTCATCTCTCCTTTTCTTTACCTATACTCTAATATGTACCATTTTTTTCTTTTTATTCCAGAAAACTAGAAACTTTAAACTATCCTGGTACAATTACTTCTTTTGTTGTTTTTTGTCTTGCTTTTTCCCAACGATATAGCCACCAAACAATTTGAAGGATTTGCCAGAGCGACATTTGAACGGTTATATCAAGACGTAATTGATAATCAAATTTTCCTTGATAACTCGGATAAAACAGATAATGATAATCCTCTCTCCATTTTTCTTTGCCAATGCAAGAAAGAAGAATGGAAGTTAGCATGGATAGGATTGAAACTAGATAACTGGTTAAAATCACATCTTCTACTCCGATACGAAGCAACAAATTTAACTTTCGGATCTTTAATTGAATGTTTCTTTCCTTCCATAAATGCTCCAAAATTTCTTTTTGTTCTTCTTTGGAAAGTTCTTTTACTTCTCTTTTCCATTTTTTCGTCCATCCTTTTTTACGCGCTAAATTTTTCATTTGAACCCATGCTTTTCGATGTGGTATTCTTCCCTTTTCCTTCATACAAATTTCAAGAATTTTTAGACGATCGGTTAAGAGAAGTCCAATTTTTAAAGTTGATAAATCCTTTTGTTTTTTTCGAAAGTGATCTTTTTCAAAGTCTTCTAATTTTACTTGAATCTTTCCAAAACGAAGGAAAAAAAGAAAAATGAGAAAAAGTATCATAAGACAAGAAAAAAATAGTAACATATTTTCACCTCTTTTGGCTTTGTTACTATTTTTTACCATTTTATCTATTTTATTCGATTTTCGTTTTGTTTTTTTCTACTAAAATATCTCCAAATGTTTTTTCTTGTGTCGTAACTACTTTACTCCTTCTAGACATCTCAAGCATTCCAGAAAAAGCAGTTACGACCTCAGCTTTATTACATTTTTTTAAAGAGAATAGAGAATTAAATACAAATTTCTTTTTTCGAATCAGTTCTCGAAACATTTCTTTTACTTTATCCCCTACCGAATAGGTTTCTGTAATCGCAATTTTCTCAATGTTTTTTGCATTTTGATTCATTTTTACGGTGTTCTTTTCCACAAGTTCTTGGTAAATTGTGGATATGACAGACTTATCATACTTTTTTTCTAGTTTTTGTTTTGGAAGCTCTACTTGGTCCGGTCTTTTAAAACATCTTCCTGCATAAATTCCCATTTGTTCACGAAAAGTTTTTGTAATCTCTTTATATCGTTTGTATTCAATAATTCTTCTCAAAAGCTCTTCTTCGGTTAGTTCCGATTCATCTTCTGCTTCGGAAGGAAGTAAGTTTTTGGATTTAATGTATAAAAGAGTGGAAGCCATTACAAGAAATTCACTTGCGATTTCTAAATTCATTCTTTCCATCTCATTTAATAAATCCATATATTGATCTGTGATTTCACTTAAATTAATCTCACAAATGTCCATTTTATTTTTATCAATTAAATGACACAAAAGGTCCAATGGACCTTCAAAATTATCAAGTTTAATTGCATATTTATTGGTTTCGAGTGTTAGTACGTTTTGCATGATCTTCCTCCATCATCGAAAGCTGCATCAATTGCTTCTTTAGTATATCCTTTTTTAATCAAATAGTTACGAATCTCATTTTCTTCCATTGAGGTAACCTTTTTTTGATAAATGTTACTAGCAGATTGTATCTCATATTCTTCTAATTCGTCAAGGTTATTTTCTAGAAAGTTTTCAAAATCTTCTTTTGAAATTCCTTTTGCATATAGCTTATATCGAATTTCTTTTAAGGAAAGATTATGGAGAGCCATAAACTCATTTATGGCTCTTTGAATATAGTTTTCATCACTGATATATCCATTTTCTTTTAGATCCGCAATTACATCTTCAAATAGTTCACTATCATACATACCTTCAAATTTCTGTCGGATTTCTCTTTCTGTCCTTTTTTTGTATAACACATATTTTAATACTTTTGTTTTGCATTGATCAAATTCTTCAATTGTATACAATTTTCTTCCTACCTTATTTCTGATTCTCTTTATTCTTCTTCCTCTGGTTCGGTTTCTTGTTCTTCGTCTACTTCTTCATCATCTCCAAGGCTCTTTTCAAATGCTTGTGAGAAATTATCGCGAACTTTCTTTTCTATTTCATCCATGATTTTTGGATTTTCTTCTAAGTATTTCTTTACATTTTCTCTACCTTGTCCAATACGATCTCCGTTATAGCTAAACCAAGAGCCACTCTTTTCAACAATATCTAGATTTACCGCTAAATCTAAAATATTTCCAGATTTTGAAATACCTTTTCCATAAACAATATCAAATTCTGCCTCACGGAAAGGTGGTGCTACTTTATTCTTTACAACTTTAACACGAGCACGGTTTCCTACAACCTCTCCATCTTGTTTTAAATTCTCAATTTTACGAATATCTAAACGAACAGAAGCATAATATTTTAACGCTCTTCCTCCTGCTGTTGTCTCTGGATTTCCAAACATAACACCAACTTTTTCTCTTAATTGGTTAATGAAAATGATAACTGCATTCGATTTATTAATTGCTCCAGCTAATTTTCTTAAAGCTTGGGACATTAATCTTGCTTGAAGACCAATATGAGAATCTCCCATATCTCCATCAATTTCAGCCTTTGGTACTAATGCTGCTACTGAGTCTACAACAATTACATCAATTGCTCCACTTCTTACTAAAGCTTCTGCAATTTCTAATGCTTGCTCACCAGTATCTGGTTGAGAAACGATTAAGTTATCAATATTAACTCCTAAATGTTTTGCATAAACAGGATCTAAAGCATGCTCTGCATCAATAAATGCTGCTTCTCCTCCCATCTTTTGAGCTTCTGCAATCATATGTAGAGCTAATGTTGTTTTTCCAGAAGATTCTGGTCCATATATCTCAACAATTCTTCCTCTTGGAATACCTCCAATTCCTAACGCAATATCCAAACTTAAAGCTCCTGTTGGAATTGCTTCTACATTTAAGGTTCCTACATCTCCTAATTTCATAACAGAACCTTTTCCAAATTGTTTTTCTATTTGGCCTAAAGCTGCCTCAATTGCCTTTCTTTTATCTGGATTATCAAAACTCATTTTTTATTCCTCCTATAAACATCTGTTTGTATGTTCATTATATAATTAATTTTTAATTTGTCAAGAACTTTTTTCTTTTTACTTTTTTCAATTATCGTCTTACCCATCCATTAATATGATAAAAATAACTATAGTTATTTGGGGTAATATCGCCAATTAAACTTGTACTGTAAACAATTTGATTCTGACTACGATATAGTCCAATAAAAGGAATCTCTTGTTTACAAATTTCAAGTAAACGTTTCATTTTTTCTTGTAGCAAATTTTGATCTGTTATATTTCCCATTTCACTCAATAACGTTTTTACTTCTTCGTTTGAATAGTTATTAATATTTCCTTCTCCTAAGAAGTATTCTAATTCTGGGCTATATGAATTATATACACCAGAAATCATCAAATCATAATTTCGATTTTGTAAATAGCGATTGTATTGATCGTTATTTACCTCACGGAGTGTTATTTTAATTCCGATTGCTTCTAATTGCTCTTTTAGAATTTCTGCGGCTTTTAATCGCTCTCCATTATCTTTCCACACCACTAAGTCAAAGTCTAAACGAACCGTTCGATGATCAATCACCTTTTGCCAACGGTTATTCTTGTATTCCCATCCTCCATCTTCCAAGGTTTGTTTTGCTTTTTCTGTATCATATGTGGATTGTAAAGCATTTTCTGAATATAAATAACAACCAAAATCTAATGGAAATTCTGCTACATATCCTTTATTATTTAAGACACTGGATAATAGGTTATTTTTATCAATTGCATATTGGATTGCTTGTCTTACTTCTGTGCAATTTAAAGCTGTATTTTCATGATTGATTGCTAGGAAATCAAATTCTCTTCCCTTGTATTCTTTTTTGGTATATCCCATTGTTCCAATATAGGTTTCGATTTCCTTGTTTTTCGTTCCGAAAAAATCGATATTTCCCATCTTAAAGCTGTTGTACACTTCTCCCATTGAACTAAAGAAATAGATATTAATTTTCTCCAAATTTGTATTTTCTTTTATTCGATAAGACTCATTTCTTACTAATTCAATACCAGCGCTATCAATTGTACCAATTTTAAACATTCCTGTTCCAATTGGTGTCTGGGTTGATGCATACATATCCTCATTTAAATATTGATTATTCGAAAGAATTGGAAATGTTAAGTTATATTCAAAAAAAGATACTGGATAATTTAAATAAATTTTTACTGTGGAAGCGTCTACAATCTCTACACTTGAAACAGCTTCTACGTTATACGAATAAATACTTTTTCCTTCTTTTAATCGATCAATGGTAAATTGAATATCTTTTGCAACAAATGGTGTATTATCCTGCCATCTAGTTTGATTATCAATTTTAACGATATAGGTTGTACTATCTACTTTTGAAACTTCCTTTGCTAAGCACATTTCAATTTGATAATCTTCCGTTACTTTTACGAGTGGTTCATATACAAGACTTGCCACTTGTAACACTTCTTTATTTTTGCTAATTAACGGATTGATATTATCAAATTCTGCTAGTCCGATTCTTAAATTTTTCTTTTCTGTTACAACCGCTTCTTCCACTACGGTTGGTGCAGTTTCTTCTTGTTCTTGATTATTTTGATAAATTACATAAGTCCCATAAAAAAGAAGTCCTACAATAATGATGATAAATCCATATTTTAAAAGATTTGATTTCATGTTTCACCACCCTTTTCTCTTTGCTTATCATATCTTACTTTCTTATTTTTTTCAATCTCTTTTCCAAACAAAAAGGAGCATATTAATTTCTATGCCCCACTATTCTTTCTTATTTATTTTCTTGATTCTACAATCAATTTAATGCCGGTTCGGTCTTCCCCTTCCACTTGTACCTCTGCAAAAGCTGGTATGCATACCAAATCTACTCCTGTTGGCGCTACAAATCCTCTTGCAATCGCTATTGCTTTTACTGCTTGATTTAGAGCCCCAGCTCCAATTGCTTGCATTTCTGCCTTACTTGATTCCTTCACTAATCCAGCGATTGCTCCTGCTACTGAATTAGGGTTTGATTTTGATGAGATTTTTAAAATTTCCATTTTTGCCTCCTATAAATTTTTTGTACCTTTTCGCTACGCATTATTTATATTACAAATATTGGAAATTGTCTATATGTTTTTGGTAACTTTTGGAAGTTTCGATCGACCACTTTCGACACATTTCTAGGCTTACAGACGATTTAGTCGAACTACTTTCTTTGTTCTTCCATTTTCGTCATCAATTTCAAAAATGCATCCATTCAATTCGCATTTCCCTTCTGCCAATTTATATCTTTCTGGAAGTGATGTGACAAATCGTTTAATGGATACTTGTACATCCATACCAATAACGGATTCTGTTGGACCAGTCATACCAATATCGGTAATATATCCAGTTCCTAAATTTGTTACTTCTTCATCTGCTGTTTGAATATGAGTATGAGTTCCAAATACAGCCGTTACTTTTCCATCTAAATAATATTTCATGGCAATTTTTTCAGCTGTTGCTTCTGCATGAAAATCCACGAAAATATAATCTGCTTGAATTTCTTTTAACAAACCATCTACCACTAAAAATGGATTTTCGGATAGCACTCCCATATCTGTTCTTCCAATTAAGTTAATAACCGCTATCTTCTTACCTTTGCATTCATAAACGCGATACCCTTTTCCTACCACTCCCTTGGAATAGTTCGCTGGTCTTATCATCTTTGGATGATCTATAAAAGAAAAGATATCTTTTTTGCCCCAAGTATGGTTTCCCATGGTAATCGCATCTACTTTTAATGCAACTAAATCTTGAAAGATTTGTTTCGTAATTCCCATTCCTCCTGCTGAATTTTCAGCATTTACAATTACAAAGTCGATATTTTCTGATTCCACAAGCTGTGGTAGTGTCTCTTTTAATTTTTTTAAACCGTTTTCTCCAACGATATCTCCGACTGCTAGAACTTTCAAAATTCCAACTCCTCTCTTTCTTTACCCGTCTATTTTACTACAAACAAGAAAAAAGAGCAATACACGATTGCCCTTTACCTTTCATTTCCTCTATTATATCTGCCATCCGTCTCCTATTTTCTCATCTTCTGTTTTAACTCCTGCTTTTAACACAACAACTGGTCTAACTGCATAATTTATAGTTTTACTAAAGAATTGGTTGTTACCTGAAACCGTATATCGGTCATTACTCGTTGAAGATCCATAGTAAGTCCACGCTCCATAACTATATCCATAGTATTCTGTTGGTTGTGTACTATCACTTCCACCATTATACCCCGGCATATAAGAACTATTATAGTCTGTCCCAAAGCATCCTGCAATTTTATCATTTTGACTGCATCTACCATTAGAATAGCTTGAACCTGTAGTAATTAAACTATAAACTTTGTTAACACGACTGTTAAAATAACCTAAACTTTGATATCCATATCCTGCTATTTGTACTCCTTGATTTGATATTGTTCCTCCATTTGCATATGTACCAAAATATCCTTGCAGTTGATTACTTGCTCCTGTACAACTTGTACTTTTGCAAATCGAACATCTTGCGGTCTCATTTACAGCCAGCCAATAATTCGTTGTCACAGTATTCAGTAAACTATTCGAAGCTACAATATTTGAAAATTCCGTATTGGTTATACTTCTTGAACTACTAGCATAAGTACTATTTACATATCCAGATGCCGTACTATTTAATGAGTTCACTATATTATTATAGGTCGGTGTTGTCGTTTTATTCGTCGTCATTGCAACTAAAGTTACTGTTCCTGTAGCACCCGATCCAGATTTTGAAAGAACACGCCAACTTGTTATTCCCCCAGCACTATAATTATTTATCACATCTCCAATAGAGGCTTTGTCTACCAAGAATATAATATCTGGCGTTATACTACTTTCACTTGTATTTCCTGCTTTATCTTTTACAATCACTTTTAATGTTGGTGATGCTGTGTCCGTATATGCATATGTGTAACTATTCGTTCCACTTGTGTTTCGATTCTCAGAATTCAAATAATATGCATATGTATCATTTTTTGTTGAAAGACCACTCGTTGCATCAATTGCACTAACATTTACAGATACTGTTGTCGTCGTCATCCCTGTTTTGGTAAAATTTGATATCGTTGGTCCTACGGTATCTCTTGTAACTTCTATCGTATTAGTCGTCACTCTTACATTTTCCTTGTTGTATGTATGTACCTTAATTGTCCAATTTCCGTCAGCTTGAATTTGTAGTATTTTTTTATTTCCTATTTCAATTTCATTTGTACTCAAAGCCACTCCTCTATCATAGTCTACACCATCAATTATTCCTGCTCCGGTTGTTGTTCCTAAAATCTGATAAGTTACTCTTGATATATCAACATTGTTTTCATCTTGTCCAGTCATACTCAATTCTATATCTGTTCTAATATATTTTCGTCCCCCTTCTTCACATTCTACTTCTCCTACTGTTGGCGTGTTAGAAATCCATAATGCTGGTTTTGAAATGACATCACTTGCTGTCATATTCCCTGCTTCATCTTTTACTATTACATACATATCATACGTTTTATTTTGTTGTAACCCCGCATATAATTTTGTCGTCTCTTGACTCGTTTGATCCGTATAGGTCATTTCTGGTGCCAATTTATGTCGATACGTATATCTCTCGTTGGATGCTAGGTCTGATGCAGCATCGGATGCTGTTATAGAAAGCTGAAATCCACTTCCGACAACTTGTTCTCCAGTAAATGCTGTTACCACTGGTCTCGTTGCATCTCGTTTTAAATTTACTGTTGGAGCTGTCGATAATCTCATTCCTCCACTATCATAGGTATATGCTACAACCGCAAATTCTCCATCGATTGCTATTCGGAAGGTTGTTCCATTTGCTATTTCCACTTCTCCCGTATCTACTTCTCCTGCTTGATATTCTGTATTTCCGATTGTTCCATTCCCATATGCAGTTCCTCTTACTCGGTACGTTACTCTTGAGGAACCAGTATCCGTTCCTAATACACGTAAGGTAATATTACTTGTATACCATTCATTTTGTCCCATATTTCCACTGGCTACACTAACTGTTACACCACTTCCCGTTGTTGTTCCAGTTTCTCTCTTTAACCACATTACACTTGAGTTTGATTTATTTCCTCTTACATCATACGAATACGCTGTAATCGTATATTCTCCATCTTTTGTAAAAGTTAACGTTCCACCATTTTCAATATCAATCTCTTTGATTAACCCGCTTGGATAAAGTTCGTTATTAATTTCATCGACGGTTGTTGTTAGGATATATTTGATTTTTTGTGTCTTATCATAGGTAGAAATTTGAATCGTTACATCACTTCGGAAAAAGCTTGCTGCGATTTCTTCTCCTTCTAGTACCGTAATCGTTGGCGGTACTGCATCTTCTCCTACTAACTCCCCTTCACTTCCTCCTGTATTCGTATTGGTTCCGCCAGTATTAGATCCACCTTGATTGCCTCCTCCGCCTTGATTTCCACTTCCTCCTGAACCGGATTCTCCACCTTCGGAGCTTCCTCCAGTGTCTGTACCTGGAATAATACCGATTCCGGTATATAACTGATTATCTCTTAGTTCATTTTGTAATGCAGCTAATTGTTCATTATCATAAGTTGTTTCATTGGTTATCATATTCTTGGTATCTTTTGCTTGAAAGATAATTCCATCTTCTCCGATAACTGCATTTAGAGTGATTCCTGCTAAGATCACAAGCACCACGATTGTTACTTGTTATGCTTATAAAGAAAAAGCTCCTTCAAAAAAAATTTTTAAGGGGCTTTTCTTTATTATAAAATTATTTTTAAATTTCTGATTATAACTGACTAAAATAATCTTGATTTCCATGAAATATATGTAAAATTAAAATTTTTCCGATTTTTATTATCAACTTTATAAATTACAACATATCGTTCTAGAATCATTTTTCGTATATCTTTTGATTGCTTAATTCTCTTCTATTTTTCTGGAAAAACACATAAGTTTACTATCGCATTCATAATCTTCTTTACTGTTCTTTTGGCGATATTTTCTTCTTTTAAATCTCTTGCACGTCCTTGTAAGCCTTAAGAGACCAAATTATCTTATATTTCCTCGTCGAAATGATATTTCTCCTCCATTTCCGCTACAATACTCTCCATCGGAATTCCTTTTCCTTCTTCGATTTCTTTTAACGCTTCATCAACTTTTTTTAAAATATCTTTTTGAAATCCTTCGAAGTTAGCATAATGTTGATCAAATTTTTTTGAAATAAGTCGATCAATTCTTGCTTCTTCTGATTCTTTTCTTTCTTTCTCTAATTCCTCAAAAGCTTCATTACTTAAAATTACTAAATCATTTGCTCCATTTTTTGTAATATAGATTGGTTCTTTTGTTTTGTGGCATATCCTTGAAATCTCATTATACTTATTTCGTAAGTCAGCAGACGGTCTAATATACGCCATAAATACACCTCCTATTATCCAATAGACAAATTATATTAAAATTATATCATCTTAACAAGAAAATTTAGTATTTTTTCAATTTCTTAACTTTTTTCATAGTTTTGCTTGTAATTTTCCTCGTTCTGTGTTATGATATTTTGTAGTCGATTTTATTAAAGCATATAGGAGGTGCAATTTAACATGGCAAAATGCGAAATTTGTGAAAAAACATTATCTCATGGAAATAAAATTAGTATCGCTCGTTCACACGTTAGTAGAAGAGCTACTAGAACATTCAAGCCAAACTTAAGAACAGTTAAAGCTGTTGTTAATGGAGAAACAAAGAGAATCTCCGTATGTTCAAAATGCCTACGTTCTGGAAAAGTGACAAGAGCTTAATTAAATTTATTTGATAATAGATGAAAAACAGCTATTTTAAAATAGCTGTTTTCATTTTGCCTTTCTTTTATGTATTTTCCTTTATTCCAAATACAAATTTCACAAAACCTCTCAAAAATTTTGGCACCTTTTTTACGACAATTTTCATTCCTCTCACTCCTTTTCTTCAAGATTAACCAAATAGCCATATCAGCCCAACAATGATAACGATTGCACCAATTAAAAATAGCCAACCTGTTAATGGAAGTAAGATAACGAGTAACATACCTAAACCAAACCCAATTAAACAAACACCCAGTGTCTTTTTTAGTATATCCAACATCTTTCCTTACCTCCCTTTTGTATATTATATTAATTCTTTTTGTAAACGTGATTCTTGATTCTTTTGTTTTTTGTAATATAATGGTGATAAAGAATTTCTTAAGGAGGCATTATGGCAAAATTTCAAAAACAAAACAAAAAAAATTTCACTAAAATATTCGATGAATTAAAAGCATATTATCCAGAAGCAACTTGTAGTTTAGATTTCAACGAACCTTTTGAACTTGTAGTTTCTGTTATGCTTTCTGCACAATGTACCGATGAACGTGTTAATCGAACCACAAAAGATATCTTTCCATTCTACTCTTCTCCTGCTGACTTTGATCAGATCCCTTTGAAAAAGCTAGAAGAATTAATTCATCCTTGTGGTTTTTATAAAACAAAGGCAAAAAATATTAAAGCAACCGCTCATAAAATTTTAGAAGAATTTGATGGAAAAGTTCCAGAAGATATGGAACAATTAACCACACTTCCTGGAGTTGGAAGAAAAAGTGCAAATGTTATTATGTTAGAAGTCTTTCATAATCCGCAAGGAATTGCTGTTGATACCCATGCGAAACGTCTATCGAATCGTTTAGGTCTTTCCCAAGAAACCGATCCAATCAAGATTGAACAAGACCTTGTTCGTAATCTTCCTACTTCTTACTTATGTGACGTTAATCATTTACTTGTTTGGCATGGTCGTAATTGTTGTACTGCTCGAAATCCTAAATGTGATTCCTGTCCGATTGCTTCTTATTGCCCACGAAATGGAATTTAAGCATTTTTTGAATATTATTCTCATTTTTTTGAATAATAATGCTATAGAGGTGATGTTTTTTGACAAATATTAATTGTTCCCTCGATTGTATTTATCAAAAGGAAGGAATTTGTCACTTAGATCATACCAAAAATATTAATAACCTTTCTAGCCAAACGGATTGTGCTTACTTTCAAGCAAAGCAGAATCGAGGAAACCTAAGGAACACTCCTTAACTTACTTGAAAAGCAATAATGATTCTCATCTTTTTCTTTTAAGAAAGATTCGAATCTTATTGCTTTTTTATTTTTCCAATTATATAATGAGATATATAAAAAATAATTGGAGGAGGTTTTTATGACAAAACTAAAAAAAGCACTTTTATTGACTCTTATCTTTATTCTTTCTCTAAGTACCTTTGCATTTGCTACTTCAGAGATTGAACCAAGAACAACCGAGGGTCAAGAAAATACAGTTTCTGATACCGGTGTTATGCCAATTAATGTAACAGAGGAAGAAGTCGTAACACCTGAAATTGTAGAACATGATGTTTATCTTTTTGATGATGAGATCGTTTTTGATGATCTTGTTGATGGAAACGCATTTCTATTCGGTTCTAAAGTAACTGTTACAGGAGAAGTAAACGGAGATCTAGCAATCTTTGCAGATGAAGTTGTTATTGAAGAAAACTCATACATTTATAGTTCCCTTTATATTTTTGCAAATAGGGTAACTCTAAATGGTGTTTGCTATGATTTATATGCATTTACGCCAACTTTCTCAATGGGAAGCTCAAGTTTCGTTTACCGTGATTTAAATTTAATATCCAATGATGTTATCCTTAATGGATATGTAAATCGCAATGCTAACATTCGTACGGAATCACTTCAACTAAATTATGCAAATGGCCCTACAATTCTTGGAGACTTAAATTATACTTCTCCTCAAGAGTTAACTTTTGAAGAAGAAAGTGTTTATGGAACAATTCGTTTCACACAAGAAATTGAAGAAGCAGCTGAACCAGAAAGTATCCTATCCATTCTACAAGATAAGATTTACGAAGTTATTTTCTTATTTGTCGTATTCTTACTAGTTAGTTGGTTAGCACCTAAATTCTTAACTCGTTCTGGCGAATATGCTTTTAGCTTAAATTTATTACATGCCCTATGGATTGGTATTGTTGCATCCATTGTATTAGTTGTTGGTGAGTTCATTTTATTATTCTTCTTACCAAAACTTGCAATTATCCTTGCATTAATCACAATTGCAGCAATGCTATTAACCGCACCTGTATTCGCAATTGCCCTTACATCTGCTATTGCACAAAAAGCAAAAGTTCAAAATTATGGTTTGAAAATTTTAATTAACTTAGCTGTTGCTATTGTTATGATGGCTTTACCTCTTATTCCTTTCATCGGATGGGTATTTGGATTAGCATACTATATCTTAGGATTTGGAATCATGATTCTTTACTTATTTGATTCTGAAAGAAGAAAAGGTACGAAAAAAGTAGAAGCTACCAAAACAAAAGCAAAAAAGGAAACTGCTAAAGTAGAAAAAGAAACAAAATCTGAAGCAAAAACAGAGACCAAAACAGAAAACAAACCAGAAGCAAAAGAAGATAAAAAAGACGAATAAACTTTAAAAATGGGAAGCAAAAGCTTCCCATTTTTTATCTTCATTTTTTGTCTTCGTTTTATTTATCTTTAATCGTTTTTTCATCCTTTTTTATGCATTTTTTAACTCTAGAATTGTTTTCGCATAATCTTTCGATGATACAATCGTTTTTCCAGCCACCAATATATTGGCTCCAGCTTCTCTTACCTTTGGAGCATTTTCTAGGGTAATTCCTCCATCTGCTTCGATATCAATATCAATTTCGTTTTTGACACAATATTCTTTTACTTTTTTGATTTTATCGATGGTCGAATCAATCATTTTTTGACCGCCTTCTCCAGGAACAACCGTCATAATTAACGCCATATGAACATATGGTAAAAATTCATATATCTCTTCAATTGGTGTGTCTGGATTTAATGTAATTCCAACACGACAATTTCTTTCTTTTATGTATTTTATATATTCTAAAACTTGTTCTTTTTTCTTACATGCTTCATAGTGGAATGTCAAAATATTTGGTTCATAAATTAGATAACTATCGATATAGCTTTCTACATCTTCTACCATTAAATGGACATCTAATGGTAAATTCGATATACTATTTAAATATTCACAGTATTCTCGCATCATGCTACTGGTATCTTTTTTTACGAACTTCCCATCCATGACATCAATATGAAAATAATCTGTTTTTGCATACTCCAAATCGTACAAGGTTCGGATTGCCTTTTCTCGATCAATATTTAAGATCGATGTTGCTACTTCTACCATTTTCTTGCCTCCTTTTGCTTTAGTTCCTCATAAATCTTTAAGTATCGCTCATAACGTCCTTGATCAATTTTTCCTTCTTGCACCGCTTCTTTAATTCCACAATGCTCTTCCTTTTGATGCATACAACCTTTGTATTCGCATTTTTCACGAAATGCATCAAACTCTGGAAAATAACTTTCTAATTCATTACTAGGAATCTCACTAATGTCAAATGTTGAAAAACCCGGTGTGTCCGCTAAATAGGTATCTTTTCCAATTTTATAGAGTTGTACGCCAGTTGTTGTATTTTTTCCTCTTTGATTTTTTTGACTAATTTGTCCTTCTTTGGATCGTTCTGTTCCGAAAATTTCATTGGTTAATGTTGATTTTCCAACTCCAGAGTTACCAGAAAAGGCAGTCATTTGATTTGTAAAATAGCCTTTTAGTTCTTCCACCCCTTCTCCTGTTTTGGCATTCGTTGTTACCACATCATAACCAATTTTCTGATAAAGTTCTTTGATCTTTTCCACTTCTTTTCCCTCAACTAGATCCACTTTGTTTAAACAAATAACTGGATGAATTCCAAGCATTTGTGCAAAGATTAGTTGTTTATCTAATAACGCATAGTCTGGTTTTGGAAGCTTCATTGAAACAACACAAACAATTTGTGTAATATTAGCCATTTTGGGTCTTTTAATCAAATTCTTACGCTCTTCTAACTTGGTAATTACACCTTCTTGTTTTTCTTCATCTAACACGTCAATTTCAACAAAATCACCTACCAAAAGTGCTTCCTGTTTTAAATTTCCTCTTGCTTGACAAGAATAAATTTTATCGTTTTCTAGTTCAACTAAATATTGATTAGATCCTATTTTTATAATAATTCCGTTTTTCAAATTCTGCCCCTTTTCTTATTTGAGAGAGGGTATATCCATTATCGGCCTATACCCTCTTCTTGCTTTTATTTAATTAAAATTGAATATTGGATTTTCCTCCATGTTTTGTTGTTTACGATCTTTTAGTGTTCCATCAACATATACAGATACTTGTGTATTTCCAATTGCTTTAAAGCTAATTGCAATATTCTCTGTAGATGGTAAATATTCTTTATTTTCAATGGTATCTTCAGAACCATCTCCTGATTTTACAACGACTCTTAAAGTTACTTTTTCTTCTTGTACAGTTGATGAAGTTGTATTCGTTCCGTTTACGGTATTGGTTGTAGGTGTTTGAGTTGGTGCTTTATATCCCGTAAGCGATTTCAAATTAATATTAACAGTTCCATCCGTTAATGTAGCTATTTTATTTACAGTAATCGTAATTTTTGTATTTTCTTCTACTTCTGTTCCAGATTCAATACTTTGTTTTAAAACAACACCATTTCCTTTGGTATTATCTTCACCATATTCCACATTGACTTCTAATTTTTTATCGGTTAATGTTTTCTTTGCTTCTTCCTCTGTCTTTCCTACGACATTGTCTACTGTTACTTTTGGAATACCTGTTCCGATACTAACAAATACTTGTACCGTATCTCCCGCATTTACTTCTGTTCCTTCATCTGGTTCAACACGAATCGTCATTCCCTCTTCTACTCTTGTACTCTTTTCTTCCACTTTTTCAGCTACTAGATTTGCTTCTTTTAATTTTGTTTCTACTTCCTCAAAAGTTTTTCCTTCTAGAGCAGATGGTACGGTTGTTTTTTCTGTACCTTTACTAATCACAACTCGGATTGTACTCTTTTCTTTAATACGGTAATTTTCGATATATTTTGGATCTTGGCTAATAACTTCTCCTGCTTCATATTCTGTGCTAAATTCTTCTCCACTTACTTCATATACCACATTCAAATCTTCTACCGTTTGTTTTGCTTGTTCTGACGTCATACCAACTAAGTTCGGAATGTATACATCCTTTACTCTATTAGCATTGGAAATAATGGAAACAACGTTATAGGTAATGATTAAAGTTAAAACAAAAATTAATAGGAAGGTAAGGATAATTGCTGGTATTTTTAGTCTTGGATGTTTTTCAAAAAACTTAGCAAGTTTTCCTTTCTTTTCTTCTTTTTCTTTCGCTTCTTGCTTTTCTTGTTCTTCTTCTAAATGAAGTGTTGACATGATCTGCGTTGCGCCTTCTTCAAACGCTTCTTCATTCACGAAGTCTCCTTCAGGATTCTTCAATGCCATGGTTAAATCACGTATCATTTCTGTTGCAGATTGATATCTTAGACTTACCTCTTTTTGAATTGCTTTCATGATAATTTTGTTCACAGCAAAAGGAATCGAAGGATTTAATTTCATTGGCTCTACTGGTTTTTCTTGCATATGTTTTAATGCTACTGAAACAGCCGTATCTGCATCAAATGGTACTCTTCCTGTTAGCATTTCATACATGACAATTCCTAAGGAATAGATATCCGATTTTGCATCCGTATAGCCACCTCTTGCATGTTCTGGTGAGAAATAGTGGACTGAGCCAATCGTTGTTCCAAATGCTGTAATAGTCGAATTGGAAACTGCTTTTGCAATTCCAAAGTCTGTTACTTTTGCTACACCTTCTTCTGTAATAATAATGTTGTGTGGTTTTACATCACGATGCACAATGTTGTTTTTATGTGCTGTCTCTAAAGCAGATGCAATTTGAATCACAATATTAACAGACCATTTCCATGGAAGCGCACCGTCTTCATTAATAATTTGTTTTAAGGTTTTTCCTTTTACTAATTCCATTACAATATAGTAAAGATTTCCTTCATTAGCTACATCGTAAATAGATACAATATTGGGATGACTCAAGCTTGCTGCTGCCTGTGCCTCAATATTAAATCTTCGAATGAATTCTTCATCCGTTGTGAATTCATCTTTTAGTACTTTAATTGCCACATAACGGTTCAGTACATGGCATTTTGCTTTATATACAGTAGCCATCCCACCAACACCGATTTTTTCTAATATTTCATATCGATTACCGATTATTTTTCCTACTAAATCCATATTCAGAATCTCTCCTCTACTTGATAACTAAAACCGTTATATTATCCGGTCCGCCCATTTTGTTTGCTTCTTCTATAAAAGCTTGTGGTGCATTTTCCGTATCTTTTGTTGCGATCTCATAAATCGTTTGATCATTTACCACATTCGTAAGTCCATCTGTACACATCAAAACAATATCTTCTTTTAAATATCCTTTTACAAATACATCTGGCTCCACATAGGAACTTACACCTAAAGCTTTTGTGATCATATTCTTTTTTGGATGGTTTACTGCTTCTTCTTTTGTAATTTTTCCATCCTCTACAAGTTGTTGCACATAGCTGTGATCTTTGGTAAGTCTTCGAATAAATTCTTTTCGAATTCGATAAATTCGACTATCCCCTACATGTCCAATATAGATCTTATTATTATATATTAAACAGATGTCCAAAGTAGTACCCATTCCTTCTAATTCTTTCTCACTTTTTGCTTTTTCAAGTACTACCATATTGGCATATTCAATTGCACTTTTAATTAGCATTAAAATTTTTTCTTTTTCTCCACAAATGGATTCAAAATTACTTAAAATATATCCTTTTGCTGCATTAGTTGCAAGTGAACTTGCTACTTCTCCTCCATTATATCCACCCATTCCGTCTGCTACAATATATAACTGAATTGGATCCCCTTCCTGGGAAATATAATAGAAGTCTTGATTATTTTCTCTCATTTTTCCAACATCTGTTTTGGCAAAAGCTTTCATGCTTCCTCCTATTCTGCTAGATTCTTTCTTCTTAATTGACCGCAAGCAGCGTCAATATCGGAACCTAATTCTCTTCTAATTGTTGCCACGATTCCATTTTCATTTAAATAATCGCGAAATTTCATGATATTTTCATTGGTACTTTTGGTATATATTCCATTTTCGATTTTGTTAATTGGTATTAAATTTACATGACACAACATTCCTTTTAATAATTTGACTAATGCTTTGGCATCTTCTAGATTATCGTTATTTTCTTTTGCTAAAGCATATTCAAACGAAATTCTTTTATTGGTTAATCGAATATATTCCTGACATGCTTTCATTAATCCTTCAATCGGATATTTTCGATTCACCGGCATCATACTACTTCTTTTTTCATTCGAAGTTGCATGTAACGAAATAGAAAGTGTACATTGAAATCCCTCTTTGGCAAAATCATAAATTCTCGGAACAACTCCACTGGTTGATACACTAATATGTCTTGCACCAATATTTAGTCCTTTTTGATGATTCATAATTTTAATTGCTTTCATGACATTTTCATAATTATCAAAAGGCTCTCCAATCCCCATAAATACCACATTGGAAATTTGAGAATTGGTATCTTGTTCAACTGCAAGAATTTGTTCAACAATTTCTCCTGGAGTTAAGTTTCGAACAAAAGGAATTCCCGTGGATGCACAAAATTTGCATCCCATTTTGCAACCAATTTGAGAAGAAACACAAATCGTTTTTCCATGATGATATTCCATCAATACGGTTTCAATGGCATTTCCATCTAGTACATCAAAAAGATATTTTTTCGTACCATCTACAGATTCTAGTTTTCTTAAAATACGATAATTACACATCGTATAATTTTCTTCTAGTCTTTTTCGCAAATCTAAGGATAAATTCGTCATTTCTTCAAAGCTTTTCACTTTTTCTACATAAATCCATTGAAAGATTTGCTCTGCACGATATGGTCTTTCTCCAATTGTTTTCAATTCTTCTTTTAGTTCTTCTAAATTAAAGTCTTTTATATTTTTCATTTTAAGCCATCTTCCCTATTTTCTTATATCTTTTATACCATAATCAATTCTATTTTTCAATACTTCTTTTCGTCTTCCAAAAGAAAATAGCTAGAAAAAACTAGCTATTCTCTCCTTCTTTTTCTAAAAACTTTTTAATGTTTTGAATACTTTCTTTTGGCGTTGATGCTCCCGCCATAATCCCTACTTTATCCTCGTTCACAAACGCTTCTCTGTTTAGCTCTTTTTCTGTTTCTACTAGATAGGTCTTTTCACATTCTTTTTTTGCAACTTCATATAACTTTTTGGTATTTGAGCTATTCTTTCCACCAATGATTATCATTTTATCTACTTTTCTCGCTAATTCTTTTGTTTCTTCTTGACGTATTCTGGTCGACGCACAAATAGTATTTTCAACAACAATTTCTGGACATCTCTTTTTTAGCTCTTCGACCAAACTTTCAAATTTTGCTAACGAATAGGTTGTTTGTGAAAGTAGTACTAATTTGCTAAGCCCACTTTTCGCATAAGCAGACATCGCATCCTCTAATTCTTCTATTCCCTCGAATTGATAACAATTCTCTTTTTTACAAAAACTAATCGTTCCAATATTTTCTGCATGCGTTTTAGATCCTGCTAATAGGACGAAGAAACCATCTTTGGTATATTTCTCGGCAAGTTTATGTAGGTAAAGCACTTTCGGACAGGTAAGATCTTCATAGAAAATTTTCCTTTTTTCTGCTTGCTCATAAATTTCCTTTGCTACCCCATGGGAACGAAACATCACTTTTGCAGATTCATCTTGTATTTCTTCTAAGTTTTCAATCGTAACCATTCCATCTTTCTCAAGCGCTTCAATTACTTGAGAATTGTGGACTAATTCTCCTAAACAATAGATTTTTTTCTCTTTTTTAACTTGTTCTTTCGCCCCATTTACCGCTCGTTCTACTCCAAAACAAAAACCTGCATTTTTTCCAATTATGATTTCCATCTTTTCTCGTCTCCTTTTCCTTCCTTCATTTAATCATATTTCTTTCTTTTTCGCAACCTGACAAAAATCTCTTGTACTCTTTTTCTTTTTTCCATATAATATGGGTATCAAAATCAAAGGAGGAAATTATGACTGTTCACATTGAATCAAAAAAAGAAGATATGGCAGATCTTGTGCTTATGCCAGGAGATCCTTTACGTGCTAAATATATTGCTGACAATTTTTTAGAAAACGTGGTGCAAATTAACGAAATTCGAAATATGATTGCTTTTACTGGTTATTACAAAGGAAGAAGAATCACGGTATTTCCATCCGGAATGGGAATCCCAAGTATGGGAATCTATAGCTATGAGCTATATAAATTCTACGATGTTAAAACAATTATCCGTATTGGCTCTTGTGGTGCTTTAAACCATGACTTAAATCTATTCGATACTGTTTTAGTTGACTATGCTTTTTCTGAAAGCAACTATGCTCTATCCATGACAAATGCAGAAGAGCATCTTGTTCAATCAACTCCAGCAATAAATGAAAAAATATTCGAAACATCCAAAGAAATTAACATTCCAGTTGTAAACGGAAATACTCTTACCAATGAATTTTTCGACCTTTATTCTGATGATATTGAGGTATTAAAGAAAAGAGTTCCACAGGACCTTCATCTGTTTGCAAGTGAAATGGAAGCATTTGCTCTCTTCTACAATGCCCAATATTTTCATCGCAATGCTGCTTGCCTGCTAACAGTAGTTGATTCCCAAAACACGAATCAGTCAATTTCTGCTGAAGCTAGACAAACTTCATTAAACAATATGATCCAACTAGCTCTTGAGGCAGCTCTAAAAATTTAAGAAAACTAAAAGGACATAAGAAGAAAAACGAAAAATAATATAACCAAACTCTAAAAATACACTTCAAGAAAGTGTATTTTTTATTTTACAAAAGAAAAAGAAACGATGCTGCCTAATCGTTCCTTTCTCTTCAATAATCTATTCTATTAGTGTAATTCTTGCATATCCATTACCACTATGACCTGTTTCTGTTCCACCGGAGGTTGATGGAAAAGACGTGTTTCCTGCAATTGTTTGAGCATTTGTTAGATAATATTGTGAACCTAATAAATATCCTGCTGGCTTATTTGAACTTGAAGTTAAAATATACCCTGATCCTCCACCTCCTGCACCTCCATGATACCTTCCAGCACCTCCGCCAAACCATCCACTACCACCACCTCCTGCAAAATTATTTTGCATACCTATTGTACCACCTTCTCCAAAGCTTCCTTTTGTTGGTAAACCATATAAAGTACCTTCTGATCCAGAATAAGTTCCAATGGAACCTCCCTCTGTTTGAGTTCCACCACCACCTTCTGTAGTAGCTGTTCTGTAACCTCCATTTCCTCCATTTATTCCTCCACCAAATCCTCCGTTACCATAAGGTCCAGCACCACCGCCACCTCCTGCAACAATCACTCTAGAATATAATGATGTACTATTTATTCGGATATCCGATGCTCCACCACCGCCTCCTTTTATATAATCGCTTCTATTATCTCTTGAATATCCTCCACCATTGAATCCACCACTTGCTAATGTATTTGTCGCATTTCCCATTCCTCCTACATATACATATAAAATTGTACTAGTGTTCAAGTAAATATTGCCTACTGAATAACCACCTTTTCCTCCAGTACAAGAGTAAGAATTAAAGGATCCGTTTCCTCCTTGAGCTCCCCATACTTCTAGCTTGTATGAATCTCCTCCTGGTAAAGTAATTGATTGTACACTTCCTGTATATGCAAAGTTCTTTGTTCCCGTTGTATTTGATGCTAATGACTTCTCACTTGTATTTCCTGCTTTATCTTTTACAACTACTTTTAAAGTATATCCTGTTAATGTACTTAATCCTGTATATTGATACGTATTTGCTGTTCCTGTACTTATACTTGAATTATCTCGATAATATTGATAGCTTCCACTTGTTGCTAATCCACTTGTTCCGTCACTTGCACTAACACTTACATTAATTGTTGATGCTGCTCTTGCTATTCTTGTAAAACTTGATATTGTTGGTGCTACGGTATCTCTTGTAAAGACTAGGTTACTACTTGTCGTTTTTCTTCCTGATTTGTCATAGGCATATGCTGTAACGGTCCACTTTCCATCTGCTGTTATCGTAAATGTTCCATTGTTTGCTATCTCTGTTTCTCCTATGTTTACTACTTGATTTGTTGTTACACTTTGTCCTGCTATTGTTCCATTTCCTTTGGCTGTTCCTGTTATGGTGTAGGTTATCTTTTTGAAGGATGTTACATCACTTCCACTAATTCGTACTGTCACATTACTTCTGTAATAACTTGCTTCTCCTTGCGTTCCAGAAGATACTGTTGCACTTGCTGTTGGATTTACCATATCTCTTGTGACAACAATTCCTTCTGCTATCTCTGATTTTCTTCCTGCTTTATCATACGTATATCCTTTTACTGTCCACCTTCCATCTGCTGCGATTACAAATGTTCCATTGTTGGCGATATCTGTTTCAGTAACGTTTACTTGTTGTCCACTTGTGATACTTACTCCTCCTATTGTTCCATTTCCTGTTGCTGTTCCCGTTACTGTATACGTTGTTTTCTTGTAACAGGTATCATCTTGACTACTTAGTTTTACCGTTATATCACTTCTGTAATATGTCTCTTCTCCCATTGTTCCACTTACTACTTCAATTATTGGTGGTTCTGGGGTTACTGTATCTCTTGTTACTTCTAATGTATTTGTTGTTACTCTTACATTTTCTTTATTATACGTATGGATCTTGATTGTCCAGTTTCCATCTGCTCGTATTTGGATTGTCTTTTCATTTGCCATCTCGATCTCATCTTCTGGTAACGATACTCCTCGATCATAATATGTTCCATCCATGTTTCCTGCTCCTGTTGTTGTTCCTAAGATCTGATACGTTACTCTTGAGATATCTACATTATTTTCATCTTGTCCTGTTAGACTTACATCTACATCCGTACTACAATATTTTCTTGCTCCTTCTACTCCTCCACTTACTGTATCTCCTACTGTTGGTGTATTACTTATCCATACTGCTGGTCTTGAGATAACATCACTTGCTGTCATATTTCCTGCTTCATCTTTTACGATCATATACATATCATACGTTTTATCTGCTTCTAATCCAGTATACAAATACGTTGTTTCTTGACTTAAGTTATCCGTATACGTCATATTCGGTGCTAATTTATGGCGATACGTATATCTTCCTTCTGTTGCTAAGCCTGACGCATAATCATCTGCTGCCATACTGATTCGGAATCCTTCTCCGATTACTTGCTCTCCTTTATATA
Source organism: uncultured Clostridia bacterium (assembly GCA_944393505.1). Classification (GTDB taxonomy): domain Bacteria; phylum Bacillota; class Clostridia; order TANB77; family CAG-508; genus CALYAK01. Next base: position 25,370 of record CALYAK010000018.1, read on the forward strand.
ACGTTACAATTGGTCTGGATGCATCTCTCCTTACATTTAAGGTTGGTGCTGTTGATAGTCTCATTCCTCCACTATCATACGTATATGCTACAATGGCAAATTCTCCATCAATTGCAATTCGGAAGGTTGTTCCATTGGCAATCTCTACTTCTCCGGTATCTACTTCTCCTGCTTGATATTCCGTATTTCCAATTGTTCCATTACTATATGCCGTTCCTCTTACTCGGTACGTTACTCTGGAGGATCCCGTATCTGTTCCTAATACACGTAGCGTGATATTACTCGTATACCATTCATTTTGTCCCATATTTCCACTCGCTACACTGACGGTTACTCCATTTCCTGCTGTCGATCCTGTTTCTCTTTTTAACCACATCACACTTGAGTTTGATTTCTTTCCTTGTAAGTCATAACTATATGCTGTGATCGTATACTCTCCATCTTTTGTAAACGTTAGTGTTCCACCATTTTCAATATCAATCTCTTTAATTAACCCACTTGGATATAGTTCGTTATTAATTTCATCGACGGTTGTTGTTAGAATATATTTAATCTTTAATGTTTTATCCGTTGTTGCAATTTGAATCGTTACATCACTTCGGAAAAAACTTGCTGCGATTTCTTCTCCTTCTAGTACCGTAATTGTTGGAGGTACCGCATCTCCTCCAATCATACTTCCATCGCTTCCACCGGTGTTCGTATTCGTTCCTCCGCTGTTTGATCCTCCTTGGTTGCCTCCTCCACTTGATCCATTTTCGCCACCTTCGGAGCTTCCTCCTGTATCGGTACCCGGGATAATTCCAATTCCGGTATATAACTGATTATCTCTTAACTCATTTTGTAGAGCTGCTAATTGTTGATTATCATATTCTGTTTCGTTCGTTATCATATTCTTCGTATCTTTTGCTTGAAAGATAATTCCATCTTCTCCAATAACTGCATTTAGAGTGATTCCTGCTAAGATCACAAGCACAACGATTGTTACTAATTGATCTAACCATTAATTTTGATCACAAAAAAAGAGCTTACTTTTGTAAGCCCTTTTTTCTTATTTTGTAATCGATAATATTTTATATTTCATAACTCCAGCTGGTGCTTGAACTTCAACTACTTGATTTTTCTTAGCTCCTAATAGAGCTACACCAATTGGAGATTCATTTGAAATCTTATTTTCAGCTAAATCAACTTCAGTAGATCCTACGATGGTATATAGACATTCTTCATCAAATTCCATATCTAATACTTTTACGGTATTTCCTACTTGAACTGTTTTGGTATCTATTTCCGATTCATCAATTACTCTTGCATGTCTTAATTTGTTCTCTAATTCTGCTATCTTTGCTTCATTTGCTGCTTGTGCAGATTTTGCTTCGTCATATTCCGAATTTTCAGATAAATCACCAAAACCTAATGCTACTTTGATTCTTTCAGCGATCTCTGCTCTTTTTTCTGTTCGAAGAGATTCAAGTTCAGCTTCTAGCTTGTCATAGCCTTCTTGCGTTAATAATACTTCTTTATCGTCCATGTTTCGTCCCTCCTTCTTCTTGCAAATTAGACTTAATATAATCTAGATTTTTAAATTTGTCAAGATTATAACAAACATTTATACTCCTTTTCGTCGATTATTCCGTTAATTCCTTTTAAATATTTCACTTTTACATTATCTTTCTTTATTTTTCTTATTACTTCTTCATAACTCAAATTTGGATCCATTCGTGCAAGATAAATTTCTTCAAAAGAAAAGCTTTTTAATTCGGAATAAATCCCTAATTTTTGCTCGTCCGCTTCCATGCCAACTCCTGTTACTAAAATCCCATTGAAAACTTGTTGAAAAGATAATTTTTCTTCGGATAAATTGAATAAAATCGCATTTGGATTTAGTTTAAATTTCTTTAAATCTTGACTTGTAAAATCAATGTTGATGATGATCTTTGCCTTTGCTAAACTTTTTCGATAATTACGACTATAGATGAAATTCGTTTGTTCTTTTTCTTCCATTCTTTCAATCCATCTGGTATAGTATTTCTGATTTTTCGATAAGATATTAATCACTTTATACGAAAGAGCAAAAAAGGATAAAACTTCCTTCATTTCTTTGCTATATTCATTCACTAATAAATATAGATCAATATTTTGCGTATTTTTTCCTTGGCATTTTAATAAATATTGTAATTCTTCCCAAAGGAAAGATCGATTGATCTTTTGATGAAGTTTACATTGTTCCTTTTTGATTACTTCTTCTCCTAAATAGTTTTTCACTTCTTCCGTGAAAAGAAATTGATTGATTTTTTCTTTTTTTCGAATTTCTTCGATCTTTTGCTTGAATTTTTCTTTTTTCTTCCATTTTGGTAGTTCCACTAGTTTTTCTTCCATCTCTAATTCTTGATCTCTTTCCACATTCTTTAATTCAATTGGTTTGTAATAATAGAGCAATTTCTCTTTCCATCCGCTTTTTTCTTCTCGAAATTGAATATATAAATTCTTCATTAGCCTTCTCCTTTGTCCTCATTTATATGCATTTTCTTTTTTTGTATGACTTTTCTTTTTTTATTGTTTTTCCAAAACGGCTATGGTAAAATGTTACCGAGTAAAAAATAGGAGAAAATATTATGAATCAAGAAAATGAAGAAAAAAAAGAAATCGATCAAGAAATTTTAGAAAATGAACAAGAAGAAATTACGATAGAAGAAGTTGCATCAAATCCTTCTTCCAAAAGAAAACCAAAAAAGAAGAAAAAAATCTTTCTTTGGATAATTCTCGTTTTATTCTTATTCGTAATTCTAGCTGTTGTTGGCGTATATTTATATTATACTTCTTGTTTGGAACCTGTTTCCGATGAAGAAACCGAAGTAATTGTAACGATTGAAAAAGGATCCAATGTTACAGAAATCTCCCAAGTTTTAGAAGAAAATGGGTTAATTAAAAACAGTCGAGTTTTCCGTTTCTATGTTAGTCATCAGGCAGAAAACGATAATATGCAAGCTGGAACCTATAAACTTTATACCAATATGAGTGTTGCTGAAATTTTAGAGCAATTAAATAATGGTTCGAAATATTATCCAGATTTAGTCAATATTACATTTGTTGAAGGAAAAAATATGCGTTGGATTGCCAACCGAATCGCTTCTAGTACAAACAATTCTTACGATTCTGTTATGGAAGTACTTGAGAATGATTCTTATATTGATTCCTTAATTGACGAATATTGGTTCCTTACGGATGAAATCAAAAATAAATCGATCTACTATCCATTGGAGGGTTATTTATTCCCAGATACTTATAGCTTTAAAAATAAAGATGTAACCGTAGAAACGATTTTTGAAACCATGCTTGATCAAATGGATAAAAAACTTACCCCTTATCGTTCAGAAATTGAAGCTTCTGGATATACCGTTCATGAAATTTTAACACTAGCTTCCGTTGTTGAATCAGAGGGTGCAAATAAAGATGCAAGAGCACTTATTGCCAGTGTATTTTATAACCGTTTAAAAGCAAATATGTCTTTAGGTAGTGATGTTACAACTTATTATGCCATTCAAGTGGACATGTCAGAAAGAGATCTATATCGTAGTGAAATTAATCAATATAACCCATATAATACACGTGGTCCAAATATGAATGGGAAATTACCAGTTGGTCCAATTGCTTGTTCTAGTATGGAATCTATCTTAGCCGCAATTGAACCAGCCGAATCGGATTACTTATTCTTTGTAGCAGATAAAAATGGAGAAGTCTATTTTACTAGAACAATTGAAGAGCACAATCAAAAAGTAGCTGAATTAAAAGAACAAGGTTTATGGTATACTTATGAATAGCATAAAAAGAACTTCCTAATGGAAGTTCTTTTTTATGTTTTCTTGTTTCTTGCTTCTACTTTCTTCTTTCTACTGTAGTACAACCATCTTTGAATTCTCATAAGAATCTTGAATTATATAGTCAACTACCTTTTCGACTCTCTCTATTGAAATATTTTCTAATTTTGTTAAATCTAATACAAATACTTTTCCGATTTCCTTTAGTCTTGGAGAAAGTTCGGAAACAAATCGAATAAAATTCTCCGTATCTTCGATTCCTTCAAATCTTAAGGTAATTCCATCTAATTCATAGGTTAAAACAGCACTTACAATATCATTAATCATCTTTTCTCTAGATGAATAATCCTTTAGCATATTAGCGGTTGTTTCTTCCATGGAAGGATTGGTAAGCATTGGCCATACTTTATATCCTTGTGTATGTGCCCAAGAAATATAGTTCGTTCCTGCTGTACCAATATTGCTTCTCAAGTTGGATTGGTCACTTCTTTGAACTCGAAATAGTGTTGGAGCAACTGCATTTACTTTTTGATCTAATGGTTCGCCTGTTCGATTTGGAGCATTAGCAGGGCTTGCAAATTCATCAATAAATAAGTAAACTGTTCCTGCAATTTGTTTTTCATCTGTTAAATCGTCTCTTAATGTACTAATATTGGAAATTTGAGTCTTCTTCACATATCCTACTTTTCCTCTTTTGGTGCGTACTTTTAACCATTTCTCATTTAAGTCTTGATTGACATCTAAAATTAATGGATCTCCTCTTTCTACTTTATCAACATTTTTCGAAAATGTATCTTTTAACCATTTAATTCCCATTGTCTTATTCGAGTTTGCAATTAAGTATCGCTCTTCTAAATTATCAATTGTTACCGTATTTGTTTCACTAATATAATTTACTTCGATATTATAGACATCGCGAAATTCTTGAATCGGTAAATAATAGCTACCATCCTTCTCAAAAATCGTTGCGTAAGTTTCAACTTTTGAACTATTAATTGTAATCTCTTTTTCTCCCATTACCATCGTTGCTAGCTTTTTATCGGTTGAAGTGATAATTTGCTGATTTTCTTGGTCAAAATAAATGTCTTCATCCCAGATTCTCTTTACATCTTCCATTGCTAAATAGATCTCACCTTGTTCATCTCGAATCATTTCTTTTTCCAATTCTGTGGTAAGCTCTTCTGTATTATAGACCAATCGTATGGTTTCTTTTGGAATCAAATCAAATCGATAATTCGGTGCCTTTATGAAAATAGCAAGAATTGCCACAAAGAAAATTGCTACAACGATTAATTTATATGTTTCTGGATTCCTTCTTTTTCTTTTTCTATTCGCCATATTTTTCTCCTTTTTTTCATCTAGCTAAACTATATCACAAAAAGTCTTTTTCGAAAAGATCTTTTCTCTTTGTTTTTTCTTTTTGTTTCTTGTTCTTACAAAAATTGACTTTTTTCTGTTTTTATGCTATACTATAAGAGTGATTTAAATTTGATTTTAAAGGAGAAAAAATATGTCAAACAAAGTTTTAGTATTCGGTCACAAAAATCCAGACACAGACTCTATTACTTCTTCAATTGTTATGGCTAACTTAGAAAACCAATTAGGAAATGAAGCACAAGCAGTTCGTACTGGTAAAATTAATAAAGAAACAGAATATGTTTTTCAATATTTAGGAATTGAAAAACCAGAATTAATTGAAGACGTTGAAGATGGACAAGAAGTTATTTTAGTTGATCACAATGAAGCAACTCAATGTGTCAATAATATTGCAAACGCACACATTCAAAAAGTAGTAGACCACCACACGATGAATTTCGTTGCACCTTATCAATTATATTATCGTGCAGAACCAGTTGGTTGTACCGCTACTGTTTTATATAAAATGTATCGTGAAAACGATGTTGAAATTAACAAAACCATCGCTACTTTAATGTTAAGTGCGATTATTTCTGATACTTTACTTTTCAAATCCCCAACTTGTACACCAGAAGATCAAAAAGTAGCTGAAAAATTAGCAAAAATCGCAGATGTTAATGTTGAAGAATATGGTAAAAATCTATTAAAAGCTGGAACAGACATTAGTGAATTTACACCTGCTGAAGTTATTAATATTGATAGTAAACTTTTCGAAAAAGATGGAAAGAAATTTAAAATTGCACAAATCAATACAGCTGATTTAGATGATGTATTTAAGAAACAATCTTATTTTGAAGCAGCAATTAATGATGAAATTAAACAAGAAAACTTAGATTTATATGTTTTTGCTGCAACTGATATTTTAAATTCTAACTCAAAAGTTATTTCTCTAGGTAACCAAGCAAATGTTATAGAAAAAGCTTATGGACAACCTTTAGATCATAACACAGCTTTATTAGAAGGTGTTGTTTCTAGAAAGAAACAAATCTTACCAAAAATTCTAGAAAATTTAGATTAATTTATTTTAATCATACAAAAATAAGTGCAAATGAAATTGCACTTATTTTGGTTCTATAATAAATGTTGGGGTAAAAAAATAAACCTCAACATTTTTTTGTATAAAAAAGTGCACTTATCAAAAA
>CALYAK010000019.1 GCA_944393505.1 uncultured Clostridia bacterium
TTTAAGAGAACAAATATTTTTTAGTTGGGACATTTTCTCATCGGATTACTTAAGACATTATCATAAATGAATCATATTGTCGTTTCCTGTCGACATGTTCCATTAGACTTTTCTGGCAAAGTGTGGTATAATAGATAATGTAACCGTACGTTTGTAAACGTTTTTTAGTTTTACCGAGGTGAAGTCTATGTCAAACATCCCTAGCATTGAGCCTTATCTTTATGAAGGTTCATCCATCCCAGACGTTATCAACCACTATTTAGTTGCCTTACAAGAGGATTCCTCTGTGGAGTCTCTCCTGGTGGCAGCTAAGCTGCAAGAAGTTCTGAGCATGATCTCAGATGCGGATTTCTTGACTGAAATCCGTTCCATCTTTGATGAGCTGTACGACGCTATCCTTGTTAACTTGCCGGAACTCTTCTTCTGTTTAGAGGGACGGCGTAAGTCTTTGCTTCGTACCGTCGCGAAGATCTATTCTTTGATCGATCGGAAACGGTCGTTGGACGATATCCGCGATGTCTATGCGTTTCGCTTGACTTTGCTGGATACCGATCCTTGGGATCAGGTTAAGAATTGCTATCTGCTGATGAACCGGTTAATTCCGTTCTTCATCAAAAAAGGGTTTATCCCCTGTGAAGCAGAACCCCTTTCGGGAACAGAAGGCTTCTCTGTTGAGAAAATGCCCTCTGTCGCAGTTCCTACTCTGCAACTCTTGGATTCCACCTACGAAACCGTAGTAAAGGATTATGTCCGTACTCCCAAAGATAACGGATATCAGTCCTTGCACGTAGCTTTACGGGATTCCAAAAGTGGTCGCTGTTTTGAGATCCAGGTTCGTACCTTTAGCATGCATGTTCACGCAGAAAGCGGAGAAGCTTGCCACAAGGTTTACGAAACTCAAAAGTACGAAGCGATTCCTTTTGACCCGACCCGGATCGTTATGCGCGGTTTCCAGATTGGTCCAGATGGAACGATCTATGATGCGATTGGTTTGTCCCAGTCACTGAATATCATCGCTCGGCAGAAGACCCTTCCCCGCGAAACCTAAAAAAGCACTCCCAGAGGATAATTTCTCTGGGGGTGTTCTTTTTTATTTTTTTCTTTTTTTCATTTTGCTTGATTTTCTAAATTTTTCTAGTTTAGTATTTTACCAACTTGTTAATATTAACTTTAGTGTTTCTGTAAATATATACCTATCAATGCTATATTGTTTTATATTTAAGCGAGGTGTTATTATGGCTTTAGATTATGTAGTAATTGGACAAAGACTTAAAAAAGCTCGAATTGAAAAGAAATTAACGCAAGAAAAGATAGCAGAGGAACTTGGTGTCTCTGTTGCCTTTATTAGCCGTGTAGAATGTGGAAACGCAAAAGTGAATTTAACAAGATTAAGTGAAATTTGTCATATTTTAGGAATCTCAGAAGGAAATATCTTAAACGGTGCTTCAAGTAATTCGTATTCTTATCTTTCCAACGAGTTCCACGATATTTTGAAGAAATGTTCTCCAGAAAAACAAAAATTAATTTGTAAAATTGCTGAACTAATTGCAAATGAAAAAAATTAATTTGATATTCTCGATAGAAAATCTCGAATTGGATATACTAAGTGATAGAAAAATTCTATCACTTTTCTTTTTTTATTTTAACTTTTTTCTGATTTTTTATACGAATTTTTCTATCTTTTTTCGACTTAATAATTGCGAAAATTCGTACTATATGATATATTATTGGGTGAATGTGTATTTCATGTTTAAAACACATATTAAAAGGAGGTTTATATATGGATTTCAAACAATGGGAAAGCTTCCGTAAGGATGGAGAATGGACAAAAGAAATTGATGTTCGTGGTTTCATTCAAGCCAATTATACACCTTATGAAGGCGATGACAAATTTTTAAGTGGTCCTACCAAAAGGACTACCGACTTGTGGAATCAAGTTTTAGAGCTTTATAAGAAAGAAAGAGAAAACGGCGGTGTATTAGATGCTGATTGCAAAACACCATCTGCTGTTAATGCTTATGAAGCTGGCTATATTGATAAAGACCTTGAACTAATTGTTGGTCTTCAAACAGACGCTCCTTTAAAAAGAGCAATTATGCCAAATGGTGGTATTAAAATTGTAGAAAAATCTTGTGAAGCTTATGGATTAAAAGTAGATCCAGAAACAGATTATATCTACAATCATTTAAGAAGAACTCATAACGATGGCGTATTTAGTGTTTATACACCAGATATTCGTGCAGCAAGAAGTTCTCACTTAATTACTGGTCTTCCAGATGGATATGGACGTGGAAGAATTATCGGTGATTACCGTAGAGTAGCTCTTTATGGTGTTGATGTTTTAATCGAAGAAAAGAAAAAAGATCTTGAAACACTAGATACCGATATTTTCACAGAAGAAATCTTACGTGAACGCGAAGAAATGCATGATCAAATTATCGCTTTAGAAGATTTAAAGAAAATGGCAGCTAAATATGGTTATGATATTTCCGTTCCTGCTTCTAATGCAAAAGAAGCAATTCAATGGCTATACTTTGGCTATTTAGGAGCTGTTAAAGATCAAAACGGTGCTGCTATGAGTATTGGTAGAACTTCTACTTTCTTAGATATCTATATCCAAAGAGATCTAGAAAATGGTACTTTAACAGAAGAGCAAGCACAAGAATTAATGGATGATTTTGTTATCAAATTAAGACTTGTACGTTTCTTAAGAGCACCAGAATACAATGAACTATTTAGTGGAGATCCAGTTTGGGTAACCGAAAGTATTGGTGGTATGGGAACAGATGGAAGAACTCTTGTTACCAAGAACTCTTTCCGTATTTTAAATACCTTAAATACCTTAGGTCCTGCTCCAGAACCAAACTTAACAGTTCTTTGGTCTACTCGTTTACCAGAAGGATTTAAGAAATTTACAACCGGTCTATCTATCAAAACTTCTTCGATCCAATATGAAAACGATGATCTTATGAGACCAACACTTGGTGATGATTATGGTATCGCTTGTTGTGTTTCTGCTATGAAGATTGGAAAACAAATGCAATTCTTCGGAGCAAGAGCAAACCTTGCAAAAACACTTCTTTATGCAATTAATGGTGGTAGAGATGAAAAATCTGGAAAACAAGTCACACCAAAATATCAACCAATCACTTCAGAATATCTAGATTATGATGAAGTAATGGAAAAATTTGATAACATGATGACTTATGTTGCTAAAATCTATATCAAAGCATTAAATGCCATCCATTATATGCATGATAAATATTCTTATGAAGCATTAGAAATGGCTTTACATGATAAAGAAATCTTAAGAACAATGGCTTGTGGTATTGCTGGTCTATCTGTTGTTGCTGATTCTTTATCTGCTATTAAATATGCAAAGGTAAAAGTAATTCGTGATGAAACTGGTCTTGCAACAGACTTTGAAATTGAAGGAGATTTTCCAAAATTCGGTAACGATGACGATGCTGTTGATGAAATCGCAGTTGATGTTGTAAAAAGATTTATGAGAAAACTTCAAAAATATCCAACTTACCGCAATTCAAAGCATACACTATCCATCTTAACCATTACTTCGAATGTAGTTTATGGTAAAGCTACTGGAAATACACCAGATGGAAGACGTGCTGGAGTTCCTTTCGGACCTGGTGCTAACCCTCTACATGGTAGAGATACTAATGGTGCATTAGCTGTTATGAACTCAATTGCAAAATTACCTTATGAATATTCTGAAGATGGTATTTCCTATACTTTCTCAATTACACCTGGAACATTAGGAAAAGAACCTTCTACACAAGTTAATAACTTAGTTTCCATGTTAGATGGTTACTTCAAACAAACTGGTCACCATATCAATGTTAACGTATTTGATCGTGCTCTATTATTAGATGCAATGGATCACCCAGAAAAATATCCTCAACTAACCATTCGTGTTTCTGGTTATGCAGTTAACTTCATTAAATTAACACGTGAGCAACAACTAGATGTTATTAACAGAACAATTCATGAAAAGATTTAACAAATTGATCAATTAAAACGTATATTTCAAATCGAAAGATAAGGGTCTTCCCCTTATCTTTCCAATATCTATTGGAGAAAAACATGATGGGAAATTTAGATGTAAAAGGAAGAATTCATTCATTTGAATCTTTTGGCACCGTTGATGGTCCTGGTATTCGTTATGTCATTTTTTTACAAGGTTGCTGCCTACAATGTAAATATTGTCATAACCGTGATACTTGGTCCATCATGGGTGGCAAAGAATACACCGTAAGAGAAGTCTTAGATCGTATTTTAAAATATCAAAACTATTTTTCAGAAAATGGTGGTGGAGTCACAGTAAGTGGTGGAGAACCACTTCTTCAAGCCGATTTTTTAATCGCCCTATTTCAAGAATTAAAAAAATACAACATCCATTTAACCATTGATACTTCGGGAAATGTTCTTTTAACTGACCGTATCAAAGAATTAATTGACTTAACCAATTTATTCTTATTGGATATTAAATGTATTAATGATGAAAAAGCGATTTGGCTTACCGGTGTTTCCAACCAAAAAGAATTAGAATTTGCTCGTTATTTAAGTTCCATTGAAAAACCAATGTGGATCCGACAAGTTCTTGTTCCTGGAATTACTGACGACGAAAATGATTTGGCAAAATTAAAAGAGTTTATTGATTCTCTTTCGAGTGTCAAAAAAGTAGAAATTCTTCCTTATCATGATGTTGGAAAATTCAAATGGAAAGAACTTGGTTATTCCTATGAATTGGAGAATATTCCTCTACCCACAGATGAGGATATTCGAAAAGCAAAAAAAATCTTAAATATCTAAAGATACCAAAAAGCTACTAGAGAAAACTCTAGTAGCTTTTTGGTATTTATTTTTCCTTTTATTTATTTTTATTCTTATTTTTTTTATCGAATAATCCACTGATTTAGCCCAATAGCATTTAAGCCAATTGCAGAAATGAATCCAATTAAGTATAGCAAGAAAACAATGGCAAAATTCTCTTTCACTTTTTTGTTAACACGGAATAAAACTAATAGTCCTACTCCTGCATTTACTAATAATCCGCCAATCATTGTAGAAACATTGATCATATTTTCAAGCCATAATTGGGTTAGAATAACCGAAGATGCACAATTTGGAATTAATCCAATTAGGCAAGCTAAAATCGGTCCTAAAATTGGTTGATTCGAAATGATTCCAGCAAGAGTTTCTTCGCCTATGATTGCAATTACGATATTTAAAATAAAACTTAATAGAACGATGAACATTAAAATTTGTAAGGTGTGTTTTATTGCTGATTTTAAAATACCACCTTTTTCACAATCACAATGATCATGATCACACATCTCTTCGATATGCATTGCATGATCCTCCTCTTTTCCTTCTTGTTCTTTTTTCCTGGAAAATAAAGTAATTACTCCATCTATGATAAATCCAGCAATTACTCCAATTGCAAATTTAACCAATAAGATGGAAGCAATCGTTTGCAAAGGTACTGCCTCAGAAAGCAAAATTGGAAGCATTTCATCAGAAGTAGAAAGATAAACTGCAAATAGTGTTCCTAAAGAAATAATTCTTGCTGCATAAAAATTAGTTGCTGCAACAGAAAATCCACATTGTGGAATCACTCCTAAAATTCCACCAATGAAAGGTCCAATTCGCCCAGCTTTTTTGATTGCTTCTTGTGACTTTTTCGTTGTTTTGTGTTCAATATATTCCATTAACAAATATGCTAAGAATAAAAATGGTAATATTTTTAGCGCATCAATTACGGTATCTAATATAATATCTAACATTTATAATCTCCTATTTTTTATTTAACTTCTATATCTTACCATATTTTTACAACTTTTTCAACCAAAAATTTTTTGCTTGATCTTTTCGATTTGTCTACATCCTTCTTCATATCCATATTCGAAACAAGCATCTAATTTTTCCACATCTAAGAGTCCACAACGATCTGTATAAACACTTATTAGATAATCGCTTTCTTTGAGAGATTCTTCCGAAATTTTATTTCCCATAATATCTAATGTCTTCATGACAATATCCATCACATTGCTTTCTTCACGAATCGTTTCTGCATCAAACTTTACTGCAATTACTTTATCTGCGCCTAATTGTTTTAGCTCCTTTACTGGAATATTATTGAGTGCTCCTCCATCCATGAAAGCATGTGTTTCATAAGGACATGGTTCAAATATGACAGGAATGCTACTACTTGCTCTTACTGCTTTGCCCACTGAAATTTTGGTAATATATTTTTCTGGTTTAGAACAATTTTCTGGAATTCGATTGGTTAGTAAATATTCTTCTGACTTGCTAATATCCACAGTTGGAATTACAATTGGCATTTTGATGTTTTCTAATGTTGTGATTCCTTTTCTTTTTGCGATCTCGTTATATAATTCTTCTAATTCTTCTCCGCTTTTTAATCCTTTTATTTTTGTTTTATTATTTAAGATAAAACTGCATAAAAGTGGGGACACATTTGTCTCTGTTATTTTTTTTGCATTTCGTTTGAAAAGTCGATATATGTAATATGGTGAATACCCCATTGCATATAATGATGCAATTAAACTTCCAGAACTGGTTCCACCAATCAAATCAATTTTAATATGATGGTCTTCCAATGCTTTTAATACACCCGCATGACAAATTCCTCGTATCCCTCCACCAGCAAGTGCTACACCTAATTTCATCTTAACCACGCTCCTTTATTTATAGTATTCACTTTTTTCCATTTGTTAATCAATTTTCTTCTCTACATTTTGTTTTTTACGCTTCGCTTCAACACAAAAAAAGACCGTAGCCTTACTTGTATTCTAAGGTTACGGTTTATTTTTATGTATGTTTGATTAATTTTCTGCATATGGTAAAACTGCAATTTGTCTTGCTCTTTTAACAGCTAAAGTAATATCTCTTTGATGTTTTGCGCAAGCCCCTGTTGCTCTTCTTGGTAGAATTTTACCTTTATCATTTACAAATTTTCTTAATTGTTCTGCATTTTTATAATCTAACACTAAATTTTTATCAGCACATAAAGGACATACCTTTTTTCTCATTTTTCTAAATCTTGGGTTATAGTCCTCATCATTATTACGATTATTTTTTCTGTTATTATTTTTCTTGTCTGCCATTTTCGATTTCACCCCTATTCTTTTTTGATTGATTAAAATGGAAGATCGTCTCCGGAAGACATTTCAAAACCACCCTCTGTATTTGGCATTGCACCAAAGGTAGAATCAAAATTAGATCCTGTATCTCCATCTCTCTTGCTATCTGCAAAATATGCTTCTTCTGCAACAACTTCTGTTACATAATGTTTTTGACCTTGTTCGTCATCCCAAGTTCTTGTTTGAATTCTTCCAACAATTGAAACTTGTTGACCTCTTTTGAAATACTTACTACAAAATTCTCCTAACTTACTCCAAGCAACAACATTAATAAAATCTGCTTGTCTTTCTTCTCCTTGTCTTACAAATCTACGATTTACTGCTAAAGAGAACGAAGCAACTAATGTGTTGTTTGTTTGTGTATAACGAACTTCTGGATCTCTTGTTAATCTTCCCATTAAAATTACTTTATTCATTTTTTCACATTTCCTTCCTATGTTCTTTGATTAATCAACTCGAACAACAATAAATTTAATAACTTCGTCTGTGATTCTATAATTTCTTTCTAACTCAGCTATTGATTTTGGATCTGCTTCAAAATAGAATACTACATAATAAGCTTCTTTGTTCTTTTTGATGTCATAAGCTAATCTCTTTTTGCCTAATTCATCTACTTTTTCTACTTTTCCTGCATTATTAATTAAATCTGTGAATTTTTGAATTAAATTCTTCATTCCTTCTTCTTCTACAGATGGATTAATAATGATGACACTTTCGTATTTGTTCATTATTTTCACCTCCCTTATGGATATCAAACCTGCAACGTTCTTGCAAGTAAGGAAGAAAAATAGTTTCCCATTTTTCAAACATTAATATTTTAGCATATTTTATGTAAAAAAGTCAATACTTTCCAATGGATTGCTCTTCTCGTTTTGCTTCCTTTTGGTCATATGCTTCGATTTGTTCATAGAGTTTCATCCTTCTTTCGTAAATTCGATTTTCTCTTATGACAATCCCCCATAAATAGATACTCATGATCACAATTCCAATATTATGGAAATATAAAATTGCGATACTGAAGGTAACACTTAATCCAATCATAATCGCATTGGATACGCCATTGGTGATTTGCCAAGATTTTTTTCTTCCCCATAATAAATTCCCAATACTTTTGAAAATTCTTCCTCCATCTAAAGGATAAATGGGACATAGATTAAAAACACCTAAAAGAAAATTAGCATCATATAGATTCGAAGTTTTCAGACCAATTAAATAACAGATTCCTATGATTCCAAAATTAGTCATGGGACCTGCTAAAGCAATGATCATTTCTTCAATATCTCTTTTATTCCCCTTTCCAATTTTTTGGTTATAACTGTTTCGTTTTTCTTTAAAATTAATGGATACACCAACTGGTGTAATACGAATTCCACTTGGTTCATATCCTAAAAGTAAACCTGTCGTTAAATGTCCAATTTCATGAACAAATGCAAAAAAGATCAATAACACATATAATTCTGCTTGATGAAAAAAATAAAAAATAATGATCCACAAAAATATTTTTAAATCGATTTTGACCGACATTCTCTATGCCTCCTTTTCTTTTAAAAAGGCAAAACAGTCTCTGGATCAATATATCGATCTTCTCGTTTTATCTCAATATGTAAGTGGGGACCAGTCGCCTTTCCCGTACTTCCTACTTTTGCAATACAATCTCCCATTTTCACCTCTTGCCCTTCTGTTACATCTAATTCACTACAATGCGCATATAGAACTGAAACTTCTCCATTTTCAATTTTCACATGCTTTCCATAGTCTCCTTCTGTTGATACAAGTGTTACCGTTCCATCCATAATACTTTTGATCTCAGTTCCTGTTACTGCTCCAATATCGGTTCCACAATGGTTCGCTGAAACAATATCCGTTGGTGTTCTAGCTCCAAACTGAGAAGTAATGCTTCCTTCTAGCGGAAGCATTAAAGAATAGTTTTTTTTCACATAATTAGCATCGATCTCCATTTGTGATAAATTCGTATCTTGCGATTCTTCTATCCCTCCTCCTACTCCATTATCTTCTGGAATTTGCTCTTCTGTTACTGTCTCACCTTTGTTTTCTGGTATTTCATTTTCTTGTGTTTGTAATTCTTCTTGATTTTCTGTTTGTTCATTTGTTCCTTCTTGCGATTGATCCACTCCTTCTCCATCTGATTGCATTTCAATTCCAAATTGATTAATTCTCTCATTCATTTTTCCAAACTCTTCTTGAACAAATTGAAACGTTTCGCCCCAATTGATTTCATCATTTAAAAATGTATCCACTTGTTTTAATACATTTTCTGAAAATCCATATTCCGTGTCCTTAATTAAGAATAGGATAAAATAGATAACAAAACAAATCAAAATTTGTAATAACATCTTTTTTAATAAAACAGATGAATTTTTTCGCTCTGTGTTTGATACGGAAGACTCTCTTGTTCGATTTCTTTCCCCTCTTCGATTAAAGTAAATCTCTTCCGCTCTTCGAATTCTCTCTTCTTGGCTTAAACTTCTTTCCATAAAAAAAACACCTCTTTGGTTTCTCTCTATTGCTTAAATATATGTGGACAAAAGGTGTTTTATTCTCTTTGTTATTAAATAAAATGAATGAGCAAGCTAATTACAGAAAAAAGAAGCAATCCGATATTCATATAGCGTAATTTTTTGCACTTTTTCTCTAATTTTGATTGTTTTGAAAAAAGGTTATAATCTTTTTTCTCGATCTCTTTAATATATTCATTAACAATCATCTCTGCTTCTTTTATTAAATAAAAATCTTCTGGTTCTTTTTTCTCGTCCTTCTCTTTTGTATTTTTTTTGGTATATTCTAGATTTTTGATCTTTTTATTTGTCTTTAATACGACAATTGCCTCTTCGACTAAATTCGAAGGCAAATTTTTTAAAGTAATAATTTGTTTTGTTTTACTCGCTTCCATCCTATTTTCCTCCTTGCTTTTTCTTCCGTCTTTAAGATCATTTTTTCCATTCTTACCAACTTTATACAAAACGCTCAAAAAAAGAAGAAATCTTTTTTTGATTTCTTCTAAAAACTTAACGAAAATTAATAATAATATTGACATCATCTTTTTTTTGATATTTTCGAATGATATTTTCTGAAAAATAGGATAGTTCATTGGATATCACAATGGTATCATATTTTTCTTGAATCAATTCTTCTAGTTTTTGATCCACTTCTTCTAAATCTTGAATTTTTCGAACTTCCCATCCCATATTTTCTTGCAATCGAAAATTTTTTTCATCGTTTTGATTTTTTACCCATACGATTTTCATTTTTATCACCAAGATTATTTTTTCCTTTTTCTTTCCCTTAATTCATCTTTTTTCTAGAATCGACTCGATCGAAATCTAGCATTTTTTGAACTACTTGATGATAAGTAACATTTGAAATTTTCGCATGTGTTAAATTTCTAATTTCTTATTTAATTTCTTCTCTTTTTTCCACAAATTTTCCCCTTTTACTAAGAAAACAAGAACAGGTTCCTGTTCTTGTTTTCTCGTATTTTTATTAATCTCCGATGGATAAAATAACTTGATCTACTTTTCCATTTTTTATAACAAATCTTGCATATTTTGCATATTGATATTCTTCTGAATCTACTTCTGCATAAACAATTGAATCTTCTGGAACACTAGAATTTTGAATTTTCGAACCTGCTGGGAATGCATTTTCTAAATCACTTTGTGAACTTCCAACTTTAATTCCTTTTGCAAATGTTCGATCTTTATTCGTTGATTCGATTAATTCTACTCTTCCATTGCGAATAGTAACTTTAGTTTCTCCATTATCATATACTAATTCTGTTGCTTCTATCCCTGGTATTGCATCTTCCACTGAATTTTCACTTTCTGGTTCTCCTAAAGCTGCAATTACATCTTCTCTTGTATCTGCAATTGATGCTGCATCCATTACTAAGAATGAGGACGAAAAGTCTGCATTCATCGTTACTTCTGCTTCTGTTGCTTCATTTCCTGGTTCTGCTACCTTATTTTGTTCCTCCTTATTTTTTGTTAAGAATAAAACACCTAGTAAAATAACTATAATAATGATAATAACAATCACGAATAATTTAGAATTATTCTTTTTTGTACTCTGATTGCTCATGTAATCGACTCCCTTCTTTTGTTTACTTTTGCGATTATATCATATAAATTTCGATTCGACTACATGTTTACAAAAAATTCACAAATCTTTTTTCAAAAGCCCTCTATTTGAAAAAATCCTCTATTTTTGGTATAATATTAGTAGGCAAAACTTTTTCTATTTTTTTCGAAAAGGAGAATTCTTTATGACAACCAACATGACAAGAGAACCCATTTTCCACGAGACTTTTTTATCCCCTTTCGAGAAGGACACTGAGGGCGATGCGCTCCGTGTCTTGGACGCCATTCGTGAGTGCCACCCTGCCAGCTCTGGTTGGGTTGAAATCCGCGGATTCGTGGAGCAGCTTCCGAACGGAAAGTTCCGCGCCGTCCGTGTGCACGAAAAGTATTAATTGGCTGAAGAAAAACCTCTCCACAAGGAGAGGTTTTCCACTTTTGCTTTATCTTCCTACAAAATTTTTATTTGTTCAATATCAATTCTAGCTCTCGAATACGTAATATCTTCTATTGATACCCCCTGTAATTTTAAGATATCTCCTGCATTTAATTTTAGAATTACCGTACTGGTTAAAGTCATTCGGTTATTCACAATATCTCTTATTACAGGTCCTTCCTGAAACGTACTCTCTAAAGCTTGCTGATTCACTAACAAAATTGCATTCACATTAAAAGATTCTGTTGTTTGATCTTCTCCATTTAATAGATAGGAAATCTGATAAATCCCTGTTTGATTGATGATAATTTCATCGCTTCCTTCTGGATGTGTAATTCCTGTTCCTTCTACAATTTCATTCTTACTAAATTTAATGGTTGTCGTTCCTAGTTGCAGATTATCCCCATTTTCCGCAACCGCTGTTAAAATGGAATGCTCTTGTAAATTCTGATGACAAACTATAAGTCCAAAAACGATAGCAACTAGGATTAAGCAAATCAACACCCCACCAATCATTTTATACCAATTTATCTGATTACATCCACAATGATTCATTTTATCCCTCCTTGTCTAATATATGTTATGCTTTGCTTTGAATTTTGGTAGATGTTTTCAAAATTTATCCAAAAAAAGAGGTTATCCTACTTCATTTCAGATAATCTCTTTTCCATTAGTCATCAATTGGTATATATTTTTTATCTGGTAATTTTGCTTGTTCTTCTTTTTTCGGGACTTCAATCTTTAAGGTTCCATTTTTAAAAGATGCTTTGATGTCTTCGCTCTTAACTTCATTTCCTACATAGAAACTTCTTGAGCAAGATCCCATGTATCTTTCTTTTCTTACAAATTTTCCTTCTTCTTTTTCTTCTTTGTCAGAATCAATGGTTGCATGTACTGTCAAGTATCCATCTTCTACATCAATTTTGATGTTTTCTTTTTCGTATCCAGGTAAATCAATATCAATTAAATATTTGTCTTTCTTTTCTTTAATATCTGTTTTCATTACTTTGCTCTCACCTTCTGTAAAGAATGGATCTCGAAACATATCTCCAAATAAATCAAAATCTCTTCTTCTTGGTATCATCATCATATCAATCAACTTCCTTTCATTTTTATGTGTTGACACCTTTAAGTAGCACATATTTAATTTTTTAAAAGATATCTTTTACTTTTTACATTTTAATTATATCACGCTTTTTAGCAGAGTCAAGCGAAGAGTGCTAAGTTTCACAAAAGATTCACATTTCTTTTGTTTTCCTTGATTTTCTAAGCATTCTTGCACTATCTTACTTTAAAAACCAAGATTGTTCGATGATTTTTCTTTTTATCGATCCATCTTGGATTTTGTTCTATGCACTCTTTAATTCAAGTCTTAATTTATCGGCAATCATTGCTATAAATTCGCTGTTTGTTGGTTTGCCTTTGCTAGCAGAAATCGTATATCCGAAAATACTTTTTACTACTTTTCTTTGACCTCTTCCCAGTCTACTTCTATTGCATAGCTTATTTAGCTAAAACAAACTTTTTGAATTTACTTTACGGCTCAATTTTTTTCATACCGATAAGTATTTATTTTATTTGAAAATGTTGATTGGTATGATTTTAAGAGATTTTAGATAACTTTTATAGCTTGCAATATTTGTATTACAATTAAAGCCATACTAGCTATTTCTGAGACAATTAGTATAATTTCTTTTATAATTTCTAACTTACTTCTTTGTGTTTCTTTATGTTCTTTATTTATTTTCACAATCGAATACCCTATCTCAATTATCCCTTTACAACTACCATAAAGTCCTAATATTAAAAAGAAAAATCCAATCAAATTTCCTATCCAATTTTTCATGAAATAATAAATAATTGCCCATATACCAACTACTATTATTCCTGTAATTAAATTATCAATTCCTTTGATACCTCTATCTTTATTCATTTTTGAAATTTCTGTTCCAAATCCCAAACATCCAATTACTATAAATAGCCATTGCATAACAGTAGCCACTATTTGATTTCCAAAATAATCTTTATTAAATAATAAAAATATTCCAACTATTATAAATGTTATTACTAAAGCAAATCCATTAATACTATTATCTATTTTTTCCGAAAATGTTACCTTTTTTTGTTCCATATTCTTGTCTCCTTGTATTATCTGATTTTAAAATCATTCACCAAAAATTATTTGACAAATCCGTTTAATCTGTATATAATAAGTATAGGAAATGGAGAAAACCACAAACGTGGCTTACCTCAAATTAAATGGTTTAAAACACATCTAACTCGGGAAAGTTTTACAGATGTGTTTTTTTATTGGTTTATTTGCTTTTGCTCAAAATTACTACTAATTCTATAATTAAGGCAATTGCTATGATAGTTACTCCAATTAATGAATAATATAATATGTATAGTGTTGCAATTAATGCTTGTGTTTCTACCATAAGCCTCACCTCCTTGTTGGAGGCAAACCACATCTGCTTATTCTCATTTCCTATGTTTGATACTCTATAACATTTGTTCGCAAAAAACAAGCGAACAAAACAAATTTTTATACTTTCATATATGCCAATATCCAAAAGTTTTATCTATTCGTGTGTGTTTCTATTTTTTCTATTCCTATTATTGGGGCTACTTCACTTATTATTCTATATGCTTATCCTGTTGTTATTAGTCTGTTTTCTCTTTTTTAATAAATGTATTACTTTTCTCTATACGAAAAAACCTCCAATTTCACTGGTTAACATTTTAAAATGTTAACCAATAAATCTTGGAAGTTTATTGTCCTATGAATCTTTCCATAACGTTTATAGCCTTGTAAAGCTATTTTTCCAACGTCTGTCCGTCTCCTATTCCCTGTTACGCACTCTTTAATTCAAGTCTTAATTTATCGGCAATCATTGCAATAAATTCGCTGTTTGTTGGTTTGCCTTTGCTAGCAGAAATCGTATATCCAAAAATACTTTCTACTACTTCTGTTTGACCTCTTCCCCAAGCAACTTCGATCGCATGACGAATCGCTCTTTCTACGCGGCTTGGTGTTGTTCCATATTTGGTAGCAATATCTGGATATAACTGTTTGGTAATTTGATTGATGATGTCAATATCATTTACCACCATAATAATTGCTTCTCTTAAATATTGATAACCTTTTATATGTGCAGGTACACCAACTTCATGGATAATGTTTGTTACCAAAGCTTCTAAGTTTTCTTGACTCTTCTTTGTCTCTTTTGGAATATCAATATATTGCGCTCTGGATTCTTTTGAAATGAAATTATTTCTCATTTCTGCTGGTTGGTAAAATTTTAGCTCTTTAATTCTCTTCACCAACATTCCAATATCAAAAGGTTTGACAATATAATATTGAGCACCTAAGTTGATCGCTTTTTGCGTAATCTTATCTTGTCCTACTGCAGAAAGCATAATACAAATTGGTTTCTTTCCTTCCATTTCTTCATTAATTTTTTCTAATACTCCTAATCCATCTAAATGTGGCATAATAACATCTAATAATACTACATCTGGGGTGGTAGCTTTTATCATGTCGAATGCTTCTTGTCCGTCTTTTACCATTCCAATAACTTCGATTTCTTCTTCCTTTTCCAAATAATTAACTAATGTTTTTGCAAAGTCGCTATTATCGTCTGCAATTAACAAAGTAATTTTCTCTTTCACTTTTCTTTCCCCCTACTTTTATATTTGTAAAATATTTACAGTTGCATTATATATGGTATTGAAATATTTTGCAATAGATTCCTGGAAATTTTTTCTATTTTTTTCCAATATCTGTCATCTGTCTTTTTCGTATGTTCTTTTCTTCTAGAATTTCCATCGATTCTATCTTAATTTTTGTTTTTTCCAATTTTTGGATTCTTTCGTATTCTAATTTTGTCATTAACAACTGAAATTTTACGGTTTCTTCAAAGAAAACATTTTGAATTTCAATGTTCTCTTTTTTACAATAATATTTTACAAAATCAGTCTGGGGATAATTTACTTCTATTTGAACAACTACTCCCGGCTCTTCTGTTACAAGCTCCGCTTCTTCGATTGCTTTTTGTGTTGCACTCGTATAGGCTCGAACCAAACCGCCAGTTCCTAATAAAATTCCTCCAAAATATCTTGTTACAACAACCAATACATTTGCCAAATTATTTTGAACCAAAAGATTCAGCATGGGAGCACCAGCAGTTCCGCTTGGCTCTCCATCATCACTTGATTTTAGAACAAATTCTTGATCCTTTTGAATGCGATAAGCATAACAGTGATGTCTTGCATCATAGTATTGCTTTCTTATTTTTTGAATCTCTTGTTCTGCCATTTCTTCCGAAGAAACATAAATGAGATCTGCTATGAATTTCGATTTTTTCTCAATTATCTCTGCCTTGATGCTTGCTTCAATTGTTTGATACATGTTTCTCCTCCTTTTTAACTCCTTCCTGCTGTTACTCCTGTTGAATAAGCAATTTGTAAATTAAAACCTCCTGTATAGGCATCCACATCAATAAGTTCTCCTGCAAAATATAGATTGGAAATTAATTTTGATTCCATTGTTTTCGGATTAATCTCTTTTGTTGAAATTCCTCCTGCCGTTATTATGGCTTGTTCAATCTCTCCAAAATCTTCTAATTGAACTGGGAAACTTTTCAATATCTGAACTAAATTCCATCGTTCTTTTTTTGAAATCTCACATACTTTTTTCTGTGGTGGTATTTTACTGAATGAAATGACTGGTTCAATCATTCTTCTTGGTAATAGAGCATCTAAACTATTTGAAAATTGTTTCTTTTTCTCTTTTTCAAAATCTCGTTGAATCCTAAGATCAAGTTGCTCTTCTGTTAAGGCTGGTTTTAAGTCAATCTCTAATAAAATTTTTCCTTCTTGCAATAGTTCCTCAATTTTCGGATATCTTCGAATATAGGATGTCGCACTCAAAATGGTTGGCCCTGATACACCAAAATGCGTAAAGAGCAATTCTCCAAAATCTTCATAAATAATTTTCTTCTTTTCTTGATCTTTGATCTGAATCTTGGCATTTTTTAAATTTAAACCTTGCATTGCTTGGCAATATTCCAAAGAAGTGTATTTTTTATCAACTTCTTTGTTTCGATCATGATTTGCTTTCATCGGAACTAACGAAGGCTTCGGCGTTATAATCGTATGACCTAAATGCATTGCCATCTGATAACCATCTCCTGTTGATCCTGTTCCAGGATAACTTTTTCCTCCTGTTGCTAAAATGATTTTATCTCCCATGATTTCAAATTCTTTTTTCGAATTTGTTTTTTCATAACGTACTCCGAATTGCCTTTTGATTTTCGGTTAAAATTTCTTCACATTTTGCTTGTGTTTCAATTTTTATTCCCAGTTCCTTTAATCTTGTTAAGAAAACTTCCAATACATCGCAAGATCGATCGGTAATCGGAAAAATTCGATTTCCTCTTTCTTCTTTTGTCTTCAATCCATATCGTTCTAAAAAATGAATGATATCTTGGTTCGTGTAATTTTGAAAAGCACTATAAAGAAATCTCCCATTTCCCGGTGTATTGGAGACAAATTCAGTAATGGGAAGACTGCTTGTAATATTGCATCTTCCCTTTCCTGTAATTAATAATTTTCTTCCTAAACTTTCTTTTTTTTCTAAAATGGTAACTTGGTCACCCTTTTCAGCAGCTGCAATCGCTGCCATCATTCCAGCTGGGCCACCACCAATGACAATTACTTTCATGAAATTATTCCTTTAATTCTTCTTTTTTAGATTCGATACTGCTTTTAATACGCCTAGTTTTCCATAAGAATAGGTTAGTCCACCTTGCATAAAAGCAATATATGGTGGACGGATTGGTCCGTCA
The DNA here is from genome assembly GCA_944393505.1 of uncultured Clostridia bacterium. Lineage (GTDB taxonomy): Bacteria > Bacillota > Clostridia > TANB77 > CAG-508 > CALYAK01. The sequence continues at coordinate 17,564 of CALYAK010000019.1, forward strand.
CATGATAATTCAATGGAAGATCCTTGTGTAAAAGCACCTGCTGCCATGATAACTTGATCGGTATATCCTGGCATATCCCATGGTTCTGGGATCGAATTCGAATCGATTGCAGATCCCATTTGAATTCCTTGACAATAACGGATTAACAACTCTGGATCGCCAAATGTAATGGTTTGAACAATATCGCTTCTTCTTTCATCAAATTTAGGTTCTACAATATATCCTAGGTTCTCTAAAAGTTTACTTGCAAAGATTGCTGTTTTTAAGCTACTTGCTACAACCGATGGTGCTAAATACAAACCTTGTAAAATTTGTTTATTCATTCCCAATGTCGGTCCCACTTCTTTTCCTTGTCCAGGAGAAGTTAAGCGTTCTGCCACAAGTTCAACTAAATCTTTTCTTCCTACCACATAAGCTCCATTTGGCGAAATGCCTCCTCCTAAATTTTTAATTAAGGATCCCACAACTAAATCTGCTCCTAAATGACTTGGTTCTATTTTTTCAACTAGCTCTCCATAGCAATTATCGACAAATATAATTACTTCTGGATCTGTTTTTTTGATCAATTGAATTACTTTTTCCATTTTATCCAATGTTATACTTTTGCGAAGAGCATATCCCCTTGATCTTTGAATTTCAATCAATTTAATTTTCTTTTCTTTTAATGTTTTTTCAATTTTTGCATAATCAAAATCCTGATCAACCAAATCGATTTGTTCATATTTTATACCAAAAGAAGCAAGAGAACTTGGATTTGGTGAAATTCCAATTACTTCATCTAGCGTGTCATATGGTTTGCCACAAATACTAAGCATGGTATCACTCGGTCTGAGCATCGCAAATAACGCTACTGTTAAGGCATGTGTACCTGAAATAAACTGTCCTCTTACCAAAGCATCTTCTGTCTGGAAAATTTCTGCATAAATTTTTTCAATTACATCTCTCCCAACATCTCCATAACCATATCCGGTTGTCTGATTAAAATGCATATCAGAAACTTGATACTTCTGAAACGCATGCAAAATGCGCATTGAATTGAATTCGCAGACTTCTTCTACTTCTTGAAATTGTTTTTTCACTTGTTCTTCCGTTTCTTTTGCTAAATCCATTATTTCTTGACGAATTCCTAATAAGTTTTCCATTTTACCCCTTTCTATTCTTCTACGGTTTCTTCCTCATGATAATCAGTATAATATGGTTGCGAAATTAAAGATAATACTCGATAATATTTGCCTAAAAATTCTGGTATTTCTTCTTCGATTTCATAAATTGGTTCTTGTACCACTTGTCCTTCTTGGTTAATAACGCCCCATTTATTTCCTAGCTTAATTCCTGCAAAACCATATTCATTTAATTCTGTTACTTGATCATATTGATAATCTACTTTTAAATTTCCTTCTCGGTCTGTGTAGCCCCATTTTCCGTCTTTTTCTTTTGCAATCAATTTTGCATTTGGATAAACTTCTTTGCTATCCACCTTTTTTCCTGCTTTCGTATAATATTCTACTGCAGTTCCTGTTGTATAAATACGAAGATATCCATTAACCTCTTCCACTTTTAGTTCTTCGCCTTGGAAAGAAGATATGAAATTCATTTGCTCATCATATAAGTCAATTTGGCCTTCTTCTGTTCGAACTGCTTTGATTAATTGACTATTTTCAATTCTCGTAATGAGATTGTATTTTAACTCAATTACCGATTTTCCATCGGTTTTAATTACACCTACTCTTTGATTCTCGTCCATTGCGATAAAATAATCTTGATATAAATATTCCAAAGAATCATATTTGTTTTTTACTAAAGTATCTCCATTCTTGTTTCGGATTCCATATTTTTCATTGGTATCCATCGTAATTTGATAATCTTCATGATCGGTTTTCCAAACAGCTAATATCGATTGATCTTCTACTTTTTCTCCTGTTCGGTCATATCGAATTACTTCATCTCCATTTTGTGCAGAAATATATTCCCCAGAAATGAAAATGCTATCTTGTTCCGCTGGTAAAATTTCTTTTCCATTTTCGTTCATAACACCTTGTTTTCCGTCTTTTGTAACAATATATAGACCACTTTGTCTATCATAATCAATTCCGTCATAAATTTCTTGTGTTTTTTGACTCTTATCCTGATAGATCCCAGCCTTTCCATCTTTCCACACAATTAATAAAGCATGTTTTGTCTCCTCTGTTTCCGTAATACGATTAATTTCGTCATATTGTACATCTAAAATCTTTTTTCCTCTTTCATTATGATATCCATAAAGCTCTTTTTCTGCCTCAATTTTAGATACAAGAAAACCTGCTTTTTCATAGCCAGTTTCCTCGTTATAATAACCATCAAAACTAATTGAATCATATATGGTATCAATCAAAATCGTTCCTTTGATATTCATAACACCATATTTTCCATTTTTCAGAATTTTTAAAATTCCTTCTTTATATGGAAATCCTTGAATTTCATCATATTGTGCTTCAACTAGGATATTTCCTTGATAATCCATGATCCCATATAACCCATTTTGTTTAAATTTTAAAACACTTTTTTCGTATGGTACGGTTGAATTTTCTTCTTTTAATGAAATTGCTTCTACACGTTCAAACTCTTGGAAAATTTGTTCTTTCTTTTCATTTAGAACCTCTACTTGATATTCTCTTTTATCAGCTTGATAATCTTTCATACATATAAAAACAGGTTTACTCGGATTTGGGATTTGAATGATGTCATAAATTGGTTCAATCAGAATATTTCCATTTTCATCAATTACTCCATATTTTTCATCCACATAAAGCAAATTGTATTGATATTTTGTTACTTCTTCAATTTCATATTGATATTTGGACTCATAAATCAAAACTCCTACTCCAATTGCAAGTAAGATAATTACCACAATGATACCAATGATCCATATTTTTTTTTGCTTCATACACATTTTCCCTCTCTTTTGTTTCATTTCCCCATTTTTCCTTATTTATTATATAATTTTCTAGAAATCATGTCAATATTAATAACCTGTTCGTGGTAGCTTCTTTTGCGTTGTTTTTGCTGTACTTGAGACTTTTGGTAAAACAATTGAAGAGGAATTTCCCACCTTATATTGTTTCCTATTTTCTTCCATTTTTATTCCACTTGAAACACTTTTTAATGCCTCCTTTGGATTTTCTTTTTCTACTTCTTTTTCTTCAGTTGTTCCTTCGGTCATTTTTCGCTCCTGTTCGATTTTTTCTTTTTCTGTTTCTTCTGTTTTCTGAAGGATTTCCTCTTGTTGATTTTGACTACTAGTCATTTCATTTTTCCAAATTATTTGAATAATGGGATTCACTTGAATCTCTTCTTGTTGAATAACTTGAACTTCTTGTTTATTTTCATTTTTGATCAAGTTTTCATTTTGATTTTGACTGATACTTTGACTCGTGCTATTTGCTTCACTTTGATTTTTATTTATATTTTGATTTGTATTTTCATTATTATTTCGATTCTCACTTTGATTCTCATTTTTGTTTATATTCTCGTTTTGATTCTGATTTGTCATCTCATTAACATTTCCATTTTGTTCTTCTTTCTCGGTATCTTCTTTTTCGTTTGATCCGTCTGGCTCTTGATTTTCATCTGGATCTTCTCCTTTATTTTGCTCATTTTCTTCATTTTCCTCTCCAGTTGTTGGTATCTGTGGATTTTCTTCCATTAGGTTTGCTTTTTCATAATATCTTTCTTGAATCGTTTCCATTGGATTCTGTGTTAAGAGAAATTCTTCTCCATTTTCAGTTGAACGAGCTAAAAACATTGGATAAGTTTGTGTCGTTACTTCAGCTAAAAGAGAAACTTCTTTTTCTTCTTCTCCTACTGGTATTAAGATCTTCCATCTTTCGTAAGGAAGAAAGGTTTGTCGATCAAAATTTGTTTCATCGAGTACACGAGTTCCATTTCCAAGTTCATCGGTAATGGTAATCATTTGATTAAAATTTGGTTGATCACACTCGAAGTACATACTTTTTACATAATAGTTTGGATCATATTCATAGATTTCCCAATCGGTTTCCGCAACGAAATTAATTTGTGGTCTTTCTGGTAGGTCTTCTTGTATTTCTCGGTTTTTTCGAATATTCTGGATTGCTATTTCGACTTCTCTTCCTCTTTCATCACAAGGTCGATAAAGACTTAAATCCTCTCCCTGTGTATATTCTAGTATTAAAAGTTGTGTTGCCATATAGGCTGGATACGCATCTGTACATCCTAAATCAGAATAAGAATGATACGGATAGCCTGCTTGTACAATTCTTCGTAGTTCTTCCTCTTGCACTTCTCCTTGTAATATGGTAGAACGATCTCGGTAAAATGGATTTCCATCAAAACTTAATCGATAGGCTGGATAATAGGCATCTTCTCCTAAATAAGTAAAATGCTCGATTGCCGAAAAGGTAATTCCCCAATACATACAAGAATAACTTCCTCCCGAATGGATTGTAAGATAATCCCCTGGTGAAAAAGCTTCTGCTTTTCCACCGATTCCTGACATTGTTTGTGTAAAAATGAATATTGCCAATAGTGCGATCATCCATTTTTTCTTTTTATGATTCATCATTTTAAATTCCTCCTTCTTCAATTGCTTGAATACATCTTCGATATTCATAGAATCCTTCTTCACAGGTAATTAAGGTAATGCGATTTTCTTTACTTGGTTCCAGATAGCTCCAATCAGTTTCCGAAATCACCAAATTCTCAATCACATAATATTTTCTGCTTTTACCATCTTTTTGGTATTCAATCTCATCTCCAATCTTTAAGTTTTTAATATCTCTAAAAAAGCCTGCTTCTCCTCCATTTCGATTATGAGCAGCAAGACCAACATTTCCATTCCATAATGGAGTTTCTGAAAAATGACCAATCGCTTTTTTTAACACAGCTTGACTGGTTCCTTCTTCAATCGTTTGTTTTAATTGTATCTTTGGAATTTTTAAGATCCATTCCTTTTTGTTTCCTACTTTTGTAGAAATCCCTTGAATGGTTAGCGGATTTGAAAAAAAATCTCTTGAAAAAAATGTCTCTTTTTGATGTTTGGTCAAATCATTCGTTTGAATTAAATATTCTTCTTTTAATTGAAAAATCCAGAAAAAAATTACAATACACCAGATTAACCAAAAGAAAGTCCATCCATATCTTTTGGCTTTTATTTTCACAAATAGATCACCACCTTGTTGTTCTTTTTTTGCAATTTTCTATTTTTACTATACACCGTTTTTCTTTTGTCGTAAAGCTTTTTCGTTCCCCTGTCTTCGCGCTTTTTCGACAAAAGAAAAGACTCTAAATCACTTGGATTTAAAGTCTTTTTCGGGTAATTCTTATTTATATAACACTTTTACGGGGTTTTTACATTTCGCTTTTATATTAATTTTCAGTTATTTGACCATCTATCTCCTCCCTTCTTTATGAGCTTATTTTATCGTTCAATTTTGCCTTTTTTGTGAACACTCTTTGAAGGTTTGGTAAATATCTTATTTTTCTTCTTTTTTCTCTTCTTCCTCTTTTGGTTTTGTATTTAGATCAAAATAGAATTCAACTCCATTGTATTGATTTTCAACACCGTATGCATTTCCGTAGTTTTCCATAATTGCTTTTACCAAAGATAAACCAATTCCGCTTCCTCCATTTTCTCGATTACGAGAAGTATCTGCTTTATAGAAACGTCTCCAGATTCGATCTAAATCTTCCTCTGGAATATTACTTCCTGTATTAAATACAAAAATACGTAACTGATCTTTTTTCTTTTTAAACGAAATTTCAATGTATTTCTCTTGATTATAGGTATCACAGTTTTTAATCGCATTGGTAAAGTAATTATTAAATACTTGTTCTACATAGAAGCTATCTGCATATACCATTCTTGTTTCTTCGGAATCAAATTTTACTTGAATTTGTTTTTCATTTAAAAGTACTTGGCTTTTTCGAATGGTTTCTTGTATCAACTCTGTCAAATCAAATTCTTTATCCGAAAATTCTCTTTTCTCATACTCTAGTTTCATTAGTTCTAATAATTGTTTTACTAAAGCGTCCATTTTATTGGTTTCATCTAAAATGACATCCGTATAGAAATTTCTCGATTCTTCATCTGTATTGATGTTTTCCTTTAATCCTTCTGCATAACCTTGAATCAATGCAATTGGTGTCTTTAATTCATGGGATACATCAGAAATAAACTGTTTTCTCATTTCATCAATTTTGCTCTTCTCTTGAATGTCCTTTTCTAGTTCACAATTATTCGTTCTTAATTGTCGAATCGTACTTTCTAATTTTTCAGACATGGTATTAATGCTTTTCCCTAGGTTATTAATTTCATCTTCCGTATCGGATATTTGATATTTTTGACTGAAATCTAAATTGGCTACTCTTTTTGCAATACCATCCAATTCCAAAATCGGATCTGTAAATTTACGCGATATATAGGATGCTAAAAATGCAGAAATAATAACTGTAATCATTCCAATTGCAATTAATAAATTATTCGAGATTTTTACACTTTCATCAATGGATGCAATTGGCATTCGAATGTATAATTGATATTCATTATCTAAAATTCCAGTTAGTAATAAATATCTTAAATTTGTTTTTTCATCCGTCACATTTTGAATTGTCACATTTTTTGCTTTATATAAAATATTGTCTGGATCATTTGACTGCGCTAAAGCCTGAATTGCTTCTACCTTTCGCGCTAAATTTAGAAAACTTTTATCCGTTGTATAACTTACAATATTGGTATCAGTTTTAATTACGATATCAAATTCATTTCTGGTTGCAACTTTTTCTAGTTCTGCTTCTAAATCTAAACTTTCTTCGTTCCCACCTTGATAATATTGATTTAACTGAGCATATACACTTTTAATCACATTGACTTTTGAAAAGATATAGAATGTTTTTAAAATCACAGAATTTAATAAAACAACAATGATTAAAATGCACATAAAAACAATCACAATGGTTGCAAATAATTTGGTTCGAACAGAACGAAATTTTCCAATACTTTCTTCTTTCATGCTTTCTTTCCTCTATTACTTTATTTCAAATTTATAGCCGATTCCTCGAATGGTTTCGATGTATTTTCCCTTTTTACCAAGTTTGTGACGAATCTTTTTGATATGACTATCAATGGTACGAGAATCACCATAATAGTCATAATTCCATACATTATTTAAGATTTTATCTCTCGATAATGCAATTTTTTCATTATCGACTAGGTATTTTAGAAGTTCATATTCTCTTAAACTCATCTCAATTTCTTTTCCATCAACTTTGACCGTTCTTCCTTCGGTATCAATTTCAATTCCGCCATAGTCTTTCACTTTTTTCTCTTCTGGATTGGTTCTCCTTAAAATTGCTTCTACACGTGCTACCAAAATTTTAGGACTAAATGGTTTTGCAATATATTCATCCACTCCTAATTCAAATCCAAATAGTTCATCTTGTTCTTCTCCTCTTGCTGTTAACATGATAATTGGAACTTTCGATTTTTGTCGAATTTGTCTTAATACTGACCACCCATCTAATTTCGGCATCATGACATCTAATAGGATTAATTGAATCTTATTCTCATTTTCTTCAAATACTTTTAAAGCTTCTTCTCCATCTCCTGCTTCTAAAATTTCATATCCGTTTTTCACTAGGAAATCTCGAATTAATTTTCGCATTCTTGATTCATCATCTACCACTAATACTGTTACATCATTCATTTTTTCGATAAACCTCCATTTTTTCTCAAAATTATTATATATTATATCTACAATTTATGTCTATATTGTGAACAATTTTTTTCTTTTTTGTTTCTTTTTTTCCTTGTTTTTTCAAATGTTCTATGGTATAGTTGGAATTGGCTTTGCCAAATTGAATTTAATTATTAAGTAGACTTTTTTCCTTTTATTGTTATGATTTTGTTTTTTACCAAATAGGTCAATGGGTCAAAAGATATTAAATGTCAAAATCTAGAAAAGGAGGGATCTCTACGAATGGCAGATAAAACTTTGATTTGTAAGGATTGTGGTGCCGAATTCGTTTTTACGGAAGGTGAACAAGCTTTCTATGCAGAAAAGGGATTTGAAAGTGAACCACGAAGATGTCCAACTTGCAGAAAAGCAAGAAAAGAGCAAAAAAACAATCTAAATCATTAATCTGAAAAAAATGACGATCGATTCGAACGTCATTTTTTTACTTGTCTTTTTATTCTTCTCTTTCGTGAATGTATTTTAATTTTGTAGCCATTCCGTCCACGAATATGTCTCTCCGCTTTGTTTTCATTTAAAACAATTCGTACTTCATGAGCTAACGCAGGATTTATCTTTAGGAGTCTTTCACTTACATCCTTATGAACCGTGCTTTTACTAATTCCGAAACTTTTTTGCTGCTCCTCTGACCGTATCTTTTGAATCTATAATATAATGTGCTAGATTGATGGCACGTTCTTCGATTGATATATTCTTCATCAAGACAACCCCCATTAAGAATAGTTTTGTTTAATTCTATTCGTTACCTGGTTGTATTATGAAAGTTCTTCGAAAAATATTTTTTCTTTGTACCGCTTGATTTTTCTTCCTTTTTTATCCATTACAGATTTTTTTACAATTTTCTATTGACAAACTCTAGTGAATCAGTTACAATAAATTTGGTTATAACCAAACGGACAGCTTAAGAGTCCGTTAACCGACCACACCGAAAATAAACGCTAGCATACTCCACCAATCCAATGCTAGCGTTTATTCCTTTTTTTTGACTTTTTTCAGTAATAATTTTTATTCCATTGATTTTATTTTAAATTTCCGAATAATTTTATTGCAAATTTTGTCGTTTTATGCTATTCTAAAGTTGATTTTAGATCAATTCAAATTTTTAGAAAGGGGATTTTGAGATGGATAAAAAAGTTACTGGAATCGTAGCATATCTTTCTTGGATCGGATTAATTATCGCTTTTTGCGCTGGAGATAAAGAAGGTGCAAAATTTCATCTAAACCAAGCTTTAGTCATTATGTTATTCTCTTTACTATCCATGGTACCATTAATTGGATGGATTTGGGGAATTTTCATGATCGTTTGCTGGTTTATGGGATTAATCGCAGCAATTAACGAGGAAGAAAAACCAGTTCCATTAATCGGTGGAATTAAAATTATTAAATAAAAAACTATTCAATCAAACAACACGAACAAAAGTGAAACTTCGTTTCACACTGGCACTAATTTAAAGTTAGTGCCTTTTATTTTTATTCTTTATATTATAT
>CALYAK010000020.1 GCA_944393505.1 uncultured Clostridia bacterium
TTTTATTTTTTAGAGCATAAAAATATTGAGGCAGAAAACTTTTAGAGTTTTCTACCCCAACATTTGACAATCAGCCTTCTTCTTATCATTCTATTTTCGATTTTACTCTATTTTAGAATTTTCTTTTTGATTACAACAACTCCTGCAATAATGATTGCACAAATTGTAATTCCTAATACTGCATATAGCGTAGGTCTTGTTGTACCATAAGGTCCCATTAAAATAATTTCTTCTGCTTTTGCAGCATCGATTTCTTTTAAGTCGCCTCTTGGTTCTTGGTTACCTACTACAGAGAATGCCATTCTTCTACCTAAGGTATTCGATGTTTCGACAAGCTCTGTTAAATTGTTAAATACTAGTTTTCCATCTGCATCAATTACATCTGTATTTCCATTCAAGACGTCTTGGATGTTTGAACTTTCAAGGTCTTCCGCTGTAATTGTTTGACTTAGCACTAATGTTAAAATGTTTTCTCCTCCTGGTACGGTTGCTTCTAGTGCCTGACTTAATTGAATAATTTGTTCGTAATCATTGTCAACATTTTCTGCTAGTTTTTGATTTAAGATTCCGGTACCAGTTAAAGCAGCAGTATAGTTGTTTGCATTTTGACTTCCCTCTACAATTCTCCAACTTCCGTTTTGGTTTTCACTCACAAACCTTAAATTTAAATCTACATAGTCTAGCATGTTATTAACTTGAGTTTGAGATTGTGAGCTTCCTCCTGCACCAGTATAGTAGAATTGTGATTCGATGTAATCTACTTCACCTTCGTTTTTGATTGAAATTTGGTAAGTGATGGTTACTACCATACCTCTCATATTTTCTTCATCAACAGAAGGTTGTAATAGTCCAAGTTGTCCGAAGTCATATCTAGTTAATAATCCATTTTCTTTTGTTACTGTATTTTCTTGATTAGCAAGCCATACTAAGTTTGCTACTGGTGATAAGTTTTGAGAATTGAATAATGGGGTTCCTGTTGAATCTCTTACATCAAATTCATAAACCTTTTTATTTACAACAAGCTGTGCTTCTGGTCTTTCCTCTAGTCCTAAGTCTAATCCAGCAAGTGTATATTCACCATTTTCAGGGGAAGGTCCATCACTTTGTGTGCGGTTATATTCCACTTCCATGTCGATTACACCAGAGATTGCATTCATTGCGGTATTGGCGATTAATTCGTCAATTAAAGCATTTTGCTCATCTACTGTATACGCTGTTCCATTATAGGTAGGTATTTCGTATGGAGATACTAATACCTCTGCCACATGGTTTCTTACATTGTTTTTTGAGTAATTAATTACTCGGTCTCTCATGGATCCAATATCTTTTGCATCCGATAGGTCTGGATTTTCATCCATTACTCCAATGTCATAGATAAAGGTTGCAATTTCGTTTTGTGCTCCTCCATAAGTTCCATCCGTTGGTCCATAATCTTCATAGCCGTTTACTTGTTCCCCTCGAACGAACGGTGTTGGCATTGTGTAAGCACCTTCACTCTGATCTACATTCAATTGATAAGTTGTTGATTTATAGTCTTGACCGTTATATGAGTTCTTATTTAGAGCATTTCCTCCAACTAAAGCCGTTACTTCATTTGGATCTCCAAATAAGTCTTCACTTGCAAGTACAGTCTCTCTTCCGTCGCCATAGATGAATTTTACATAGTAGTTACCTGGGATATATTCAACAAACTCATATCCATTTGACGTTGTTTTTACTTCTTTCCAGATCGACTCATAATAGTCTGTTCCATCTTTTTCTGGTTGAATAATCTCGATGAATTGTACAGTTACACCTTGTACATTTTCTTCTCCATTATCTTTTCTACCATTACCGATGACAGCATCTCCAGAATTCTCATTTCTTTCATCTTCCCAAACAACACCGTTTAAAACCCTTTGATCTTCGTCTTGTACAACAAATCGAATCGTTGGTGCTTGGTCAGTATCGTCTTCGAATAAGTCTGGATTTCCGATTTCGTTTTGTGTAATGCTTCCTGGTGTTGAGTCTTTATCAATTAATCCAGCTACTGTATCCGTTCCAGAAACTGTGTAATTATTTTGTCCATCATAGTTTGTTAATACGGTTCCGTCTTTATAGAATGTTCTGTATCCGTTAATCTCTGCTGTATTTTCTTTTTCGTCTGCTACATCTAAGTAATCTCCATCACGATTTACACGGAAAGTTAAGTAAACATACAAACTCTCACCGGTATCTAGTTGTTTTCCATCTAGTCCAGTTACATATAGTTCTTGGTAGCCACTTAAGTCTTTTTGTGAACCGTTTCGATTTGCATAGATACTATTTGCATCTCCTGTAACACTCTTTGCTGTCGTTACATAATCTAGAATTGTACTGTTTCGATTTTCCTCATAGTAGGTTTGGTCACCACGAATCTCAAATTCTTGTGCCATTGCTTCATAGAATTCATCATCATCTACTTTGTTTGATGCAAAAATCGTTCCAGTATCTTCTTCTGCATAATCACTATTTCCGTTTGCTAGTCCGTCTATATAGGTCGCAAATGATAAGTTTGGTTCAAATGTATAGGTTTCATCATAGTAATCTACAATCTCTGTTACTGCTCCCATAATCGATTGTGATTGGTTACGAACGGCAATCTTGTATGTTACATAGATTTCAAGTTCGGTTCCTTCTTTTAAGTCTAATAAATCTTGTGTAATATCATTTCCATCTTGGTTTGTATTTCGATTATTACTATAGTCCGTACTCTTATAATAGTAGTCCGTCTTATACAAGTCTCTTTGATAACTTGTTGAGCCATAGTAATTTTGTTCTTTTCTGATCTCGATATCCCATGTTGTATCTTTTTGTGTCTTACCATTGACTGAAGCTGTTTGGTTACCTTCTAAATCCGCATCTCCTAAGCTTAAGTTTCTTGAGTTATACGTATAGACTTGTGTCTTTCCGTTAATCTTCAAGGTTGCTTTATAAACGTCTTTCTTTAAAGCTAAGTCAAATTGGTATCTCCAAGATAAACCACCATCAATTCTTAGTACTGAATCAATCTTTAATTGATCTGGTGTGATACTACGATCATCTTCGTAAGTAATACGTACGAAGGTTTTTGGAATCGTTATCTTGTTTCCATTTTTATCAACTGTTTCAATTTGAATTGTATAAGAATCGTCTGATACTTTTCTTACACCATCATAAATTGCAATTGTCTTATATCCTTCTGCTGTATAGAATGTTCCAGTTGATGGCTCATCTGCTTCTTCTCTTGATCTTGGTGTTACTCCTTCAAAACCAGCTGGCACTTCAGGATAGAAGACTAATCCGCTCGTTTCTGTTGCATTGCTGTTATTTCCTGTCCAAGCTTCCATTCTACAATCCATTAAGAATTGTAACTGGCTTCTTAATTCATCCGTTGTACCCAATTCTCTTGCTGCTAAAACAAATGCACTAACTGGATCGTTTCCATCTTTGATAACAGCATATTTATCCGTCGTGCGGCTTTGTTCTACAATTTCATATGCTCGGTTAACCCATTGATAGTATAGTGAGTTATCATCTTCTGTCAATTCTTCAATTGACCAAGATTGATTATATTCTCCTACATTTTTGAATAATGCAACTCTTACTTGGTAGTTGTTTGGATATGCTGCTATTTCAGCGAAATTGGTATTAAAGTTATCACGATCGGTTGCATTTTCTGTAATATTGGATCTATCACCTCTTAAATACTTGGTATAACTCGTTGGTTGATACATTAATCCGTTATACACAAATTTTAGGGTATATTTCTTTGCAATATCTAATCCATAGAAAATATATTTTCCTTCATCGTCTGTAACGGTATATGCAACTGGATCTGGGTTTAATGCTCCATTTACTTGTTCAAATAATTGAACTTCTACACCTTTTAATAATGTATCTACATCATTTGAAAAATCAAGATCATCTGGGTTTACTTGTGCACTTGCTTGGATATATTGTCCATCACATTGCATTCCTTCCTTTCCAATTGCCGCATCCATCCATACTCTACCACCGATTTGCATTGTCATATCGGTTAATCCGTCTCCATCTCCTCCTGGTACTAGATCAATTTCATCTTCATAGATAGCACGGATTGCATCTGCTGCCATATGGTATTGTTGGTTAATTGTGTTAATTTTACAATATGCTGTATCTCTATGATGTCCACTGTGATAAGTTCCTTTTCTCTTTGAACCATGAGAATAATAATTTGAATAATTATGTACTAATTGAATTTGTTTCTTTTCTAGCTCTAATAATGCATATTTTCCTTGTGCTCTCATGTACTTAAATTTTACTTTTACGGTTACTGTTACAACACGGTTCTCTTCATCATTATAATCAATACCCACGTTTGGATTTTTATAAACAACCTCAAACTTTTCTCCTGGCTTTGGATAGTTTTGTGTAGTATGATCTGTTTTTTGTCCTGTTGTAACATTTTCATCTTCTGGTTCGAAGAATTCTAATTGAGACGCTAAGATCGTACGATCTAATGTTTTTCCATCGCTTTGTAAAATATTGATTCTTTCAATATCAATTCTTTTTACATCTCCATTAGCATCTTTTACTGGTTCACCTTTTGCATTGTATCCGATTACATATATATCAGAAATTCCGGCAAAAGTTACACTTCCATAATCTCCATTTACATAGTCAACGCTGAAATATTTTACAGCATATTCATCTGTATTTTGTAAGTATGAAACAGTTCCCTGTCCAGTTGCTTGATCAACTGGTGCAATTCCTTCTTCTTGTAATTGTCCAGTTAAAGGATCTATATCTGTTTTATGTTCAATGTCGTGATGATATAAAGCATATTTTTCAGCTTCATCATCAATATAGGAAGAACCTGGGTGAGTAATCGATCCACTTCCAATAATTAATCCTTCATCTAAGTCAAGTGTACATCCATCATTTGCTGTAATATCTCCCTTATCTCTTAGATTCCAAAGGGCTCTTTGTTTATCTTCTGTCCATTGGCCTACAGGATCTTCTGATACGATATATGCTGCAGCTGGTGATAAATCAGATATTCCTCGATTAAAAATATGAATTGGACTAATATCTCCATCATACGAACAACTAGCACTAGCGCCACATCCAGATCTAGTTTGATTATGAGGTGGATGGCTCATAATATCGTCCCACTCTCTATCCCAATTATATTTTAAAGCAGAGTTTGGTTGGATACAATAAACTTGGAATCCTGGTATATCTGCTAAATGCCAACGACTTGCTCCTGGATCATCTTTAATTTCATATTCTGCTGGTGCATTAACATTATATCCATAAGAATCTAAGTCCGGTTGTCCATTTTGTAATCGATTTGCTTGTGTTGCGTAAGATTTATTAATCGATAAGCCTAGTCCCAAAATTGTTCCCATTGCTAAAACGATACTTACGCTTTTTACTAACTTTTCTTTCATATGATCCTCCTTTCCTCTATATTTTCTTGATTACGTATTTCTTAATTCCAAAAGCTCCTAGTGCAATAATTGCAATTGATACAAAGGTAATTCCGACAAAAGTAACGACTTTACCAGTGATCAATGTAATGGTTACACTTGCTGTTGAATAATCATCTTCTGTTTGTATTTTATTTCCAGGTGTTGAGTCTACATCCTGAACACCTCTTGCGTTATATGATTCATAAATTTCTGCACTGTTTGTTACCATTCCTAAGTTATTTTCGGTCAAACGTTTCGTTAAGATAATGGTTAATTCTTTTGTTTCTCCTGGTTGAATTTCTGTATTTTCTAACGTTGTGTTATATACATTTCCATCTTGTCCTAAATACCAATCAGAGTTTAAGTTTGAACTAAAGCCCATATCTGAAGGAATGTAATCAATAATTTTCTTTGCGTATCCGGAAATTCCACCTTCATTTTTTACAATGATTTTATATTCGACAACAACATTTGCTCCGTCTACTGCATTGGAAGGAAGTTCAATCTTTGTAAAGTTCGCATTATTATAATTGTAAGTTCTATTTCCTTCTGTGCTTGTTACTGATATTTTTGTAATATATTTATCGATTCGTAAATCAAATTTTTCTGTTCGGATTAGACCAATATCGATTTCTCTTGCATTATCATTTGTAATCTTAATGATATCTGTTGCTGCTCCATTATGTGTTTCTCCTTGGTACGTAATGTTCATCGAAATCGCATCTGAGTTATATCCTTCTTCTACTCCATCTTTATGATAAGTCGTTAATTCATAGATTCCTGAATCGAAGATATATGCTACAATGTATTCTCCTGCTTGTAAGTTTGAAAATTCATATTTTCCATCGTCCGATGTTGTTACAATTTTTTCTGCTCCGGTTGAAGAATCAACTACTACAGAATAGTTTGATTTATTTAATAAGATTGCTTGTACTCCTGCTAAGGTAGATTCATTTGAATCTTTTTGTCCATTTCCGTTTTCATCTAACCATGCTGTTCCTGAAATTTTATAAGTTGTTCCTACAGATGGATTGTCTCCACCGCCTGGTCGATCATTTTGATGTAAAGATTCTACATATTCAATAATATTCGTTACTGTATTTGTTTCAGTGTCATTTATTCCAGTTCCACTAATCAATACCTTGTTTTGAATTTCTTTATCGTTTTTATCTGAAAGAAGTTTCGCTTTTACTTTTATTGTAATTTCCTTTTCTTCTCCCGGCTGTAATCCCATAATACTAAAGGTAAGTTTTCCCTGTACTAAATTGCTATAACTACTTAATTCGTTATTCACATTTAAGAATGTAGCTTCTATCAAATCCAATTCCGTTGGTAATTCATCTGTTATTTTTACATTTTCTATCGTTTTGTTGCTTGTATTTTTGATTGTAAATTGATATGTAAATTCTTCTTGTTCCTTTACGTATCTTTTACTTGTCGTTAATTCCGATACCTCAATTGAGATCTTTTCAGAAGACAACTCTTCTAAGTTTGAATAGTAATCCAATCCATCTACTGTCGTAGTAGCGTATAATTTGATTTCCCCATTATATTCATTCTGTACTCTCACTTTAAAACAAATCTCATCTGCCGTTTGATTATCAATTTGTTGTGACGTTATGCGGATCGTTCTTGTATTGCTATCATAAGTAATTCCTTCTGTATTCTTCTCTTCAGAAGTATCTTCATTCCAACTTCTTCGATAAGCTTCCACATATTCTAGTCCTTCAGGAATTGCAATGCTAGTTGTTATATTGTTAACGTTTTCTTCACTTAAATTGTTGATTTGCAAACGATAGAATAATTCTTGTCCGTTTGATACAACACTTTTATCTTCGTAATCACTAATTAATAATAAAGATAGGATTCCCTTTTGTATCTTGAAGTTTATCTTTGCTGTCACAGCTTCTGCCAAATCGTCTGCCGTTACATTTACTGTGATTTCTGCATCTCTTACATATTTGTCTCCATCGATTGGAGTTGAAGCTTCTTCATCCTCATTTTCTTCGTCAGTAAGATCTCCTGCTCCTGCTGTACGATCTTTCATTTTTAAGAAAAATTGTGATGTGGCACTTCCTCCAACTTCAATTGTTCCGAAATTGATTGTAATCTCTCTTTGTTCTGGATATTCATAAGCCCCATTACAAATTACATATTCAACATAAGAAGCAAATTCTGGAATTGTTATTTTTCCAACTACATTTTCTGCTGTTTTATTTCCTGTGTTTTTTACTGTTACATAGAATTTTACATATTCGCCTTCACGAACATATTCAGAATTTGCGCTACTCATTGTAAAGGTTGATTCTAACTTTGGTCCTTCTTGTGTGGTTAATCCTGTTGTCGTAGCTAAAGAAGATTGAGGAATTTCACCTATCACCGTATCGTTATTGTAATATACTTTATAGGTTGTATAAGCATTACTATCATATGGTAGATCTGCTGGAATTTCTACATCATAGTAGAACGTTAATAAACTTCCTGCTGCTAATTCATCTTTTAGTACAATTAAATAAGATTTAACTTTACTTAAGTCTTGAGGTTGTGTTGTCCATCCATTTCCTTGTACTTCTAGATCTTTTGTTGCTTCTCCATTTTCAGAATAATAGATATCTGCTTGTGCTCCTTCTAAAGTAATATTCGTTAGCATTGTTGTATCAATATTAGTTCCTAAGTCTTGATTCGTATCAATCGTTTTGTTTCCTTTAAATGGTGTTCTACCTAAAATTGATACTTCTTTCGCTGTATTTCCTAAGTTGTTTACAATTTTTCCAGTTACTTTTGCACGTTTGATTCCATCATAAATGGATAATGTTCCTACTTGCTCTTCTCCAGAAGAAATCGATTGTACTCCTACTTCTTGTTCAGAATATCCTTCAATTCCATTAACTGTTACTAATCCAGATGGAGCAACTACATTGAATTCGGTTTCAGCATAGCCTAAACCATCTTCATCTGTGTTTTCAAAATAGTTTGAGTTTCCGTTAGTATAGTGTAATTCTAGTTTACTTGTTTGATTTGATGTTAATTGATTTATCGTAATATTTGCTGTAATTGCGATGACCGCTCCTTTTGAAATTGCTCCAATAGTATATTTTGTTTGCGTTCCTTCTAATTGTACTGTCAATGTTTTCGTATTTTGATTATATCGATAGCTTCCAATTGCTAGTTCATCATCTCCATAAACCAAGTTAACATCTTTGATATTTAATTGATCAATATAATCTGGCAATTGAATATTCAAAGTTGGATTTTTAAATAGTGCATCATCTGTACTATCCGTGATTAAGGTAATTGTCATTCCAACATTTTCGTTTACAACTGCTGTTGATAATTCTTTTGGTTCAATTGCAATTTCAGCTTTTGTTACAGGTTCTGTAAAATCAATTTTGCTTTCTTGTGTTGTTGTGGTAACTGCTGTTTCTCCTAAGGTTGCTGTTCCTTCTAATTCCGTTTGAATTGTTCTTACTACTTCTAGTTGACTTTTTCGATATTGCATCTCTGTTTTGATAGCTTTTTGGATAACAATCTCTAATTTTCCTTCTTGAACCGGTTTACTTGTTTTAAATGTAAAATTATCTAATCCAGCTTCTGCAGTATCAATATAGTAATTTCCTTGTTCGTCTTTTTGTTTTTCTCCAATTTCTTTGTTAATGGTATATAGCTTTTCACCTGCTACATTATAGATTTCAATCCATCCATCTTCACCTAAGATATTTAAGAAATTACTTTCTGAAACAAGTACTTTCTTATTATATATATCTAAAGAACTGTATTCATTATTTTCTTCATCTAAATAAGTATCTGAATTTTGTTTTAGTTCGAATTGATCTACTAAATTAACGTAACTTGCATCAGCAGATAAGATTTGTGTGTATTCTGTTTCAATTTTTGTCTCTGGATTTGAATAGTTAGCGTAAGCATAACCTTTGCTTAATGTTGTCTCTGTTGTTTTGTTTGTGAAATCTACAACCTGTCCTAATCCTTCTGCTAAATCAATACTGCCATCGATTGTTGTGGTTCTCATATTTCCATCAAAAGATGAAAGATTGATGACTGTTTCGAAATCCTCTGTAATTGTAGATTTAGTAGCCTCATATACTGCATCTCCTAAAAAGATATACGTAATGATATATTCATCATTTCCGGATTTTTCCCAAGATACAGTTCCATCTTCTGCTTGTGTATTTTCTGTTATAATTCTTAATGTGTCGGTTTGTGCATCGTATTGATAGTTAGCTTCTGTTAATTTTGTCTCTTCCTTATTACCATTTGTAGCAACTGTTTGCTTTGCTTCAACAATCACTTTACTTGGTTCTGTCCCTGCAATTGGTGAAACTTTTGTTAAGATTTCTGTTTTGCTAATTGGTAGTAAGTTATTCTCAAATCCAGAAGTAAGTGAAGTCTGCATAATTAATCCTTTTTCTGTTTGTGTTTCAAAAGGAATGTATTTGGTTAAGGTTTGATTTGCTATAATCGTTGCATTTCCTGTCCAGTACAATTGATTGATTAACTCTTTTTCAACTTTCTTTTCATTACCATCTTCATCCACATAAGTGGCTTCGAATTTTACCGTTGTGTCTTTTCCAAACATTTCTGGTTGAATACGGTCTGTTTTAATCGCCTGAATTGGAATTTCGATCTTTGCTATTGATCCAGCATTTACCCTACTTAGTTTGATAGTATTGGTCGTTTGATCAATCTGCTCTACTCCTTCTATCGCTCCATTATCTACCATCTCAAAGTTAGCACCTTCTAATGTAATTTGAGCATCTTTGACATAACCAATATTCTTTACTGCTACTTCGAATACTAGTTTTTCGTTTTGTGAATTAATGTCCGCATCTAATCGATATGCTCCATTTGAGAATCGAGAATTGAATTCGACATTGGCATTTCTAGTTTGTGAGTTTTGTGAATCAATTGAAGTTGCAAATACTTCTGACCCATAAATTCCTAGCACAGATAGGTAGGAAAAAATAAGTGTTAAAACTAACAAACTTGCGAGTGTTTTGTTGATTATTTTTTGCATAGCAAACCTCCATATTTTGTTTTTTTAAT
This sequence comes from uncultured Clostridia bacterium, assembly GCA_944393505.1. GTDB lineage: Bacteria > Bacillota > Clostridia > TANB77 > CAG-508 > CALYAK01. Next base: position 10,515 of record CALYAK010000020.1, read on the forward strand.
TTTTGTGTTATTTTTACTCAAGTCTACACTCTATTATACTTCATTTTTAGCCATTTTTCAATATTTTGTCACACTTTTTACAACTTTTTATGTATATCTGTCTCTACTTTCCAAAATTTGATTTTTTTCTTTTCGTTTAGCTAAGAAATTTTGTATAATATTTGCTATTTTTGCTTGTTTTTCTTGTTTTTTGCAAGCTTATTTATATATATAATATATTTATATAATTTTTCAACTTTTCTTTTATTTCCATTCATCAATATTACAGATAGTCTTTTACGGAAGCTCATTTCGCGGCTTTTTATTAAGTTTTCGTGACATTTTCGTAACAATTTGTGATTCTTTCATATTCTTTTCACAATTTTCTTTTTTTTGAATAATATAGTTTAGAAATCATATAGTTTATAGAGGTGATCGCAAATGAATCAAAAACCAAATCAACCCAACTCTGTTGATATGAATGCTCTTCTTGCTATGTTATCAAAAATGGATAAACAAGAACTTCAAAATGGCTTAGCAAAAGTTTCACAAATGCTAAATACCAATCCTCCAAAAGATAAGAATTCGAAATAAAGAAATAGGAAGAAGGGATTTTATGGATGAAGATAAAATGTCGGATATGTTAAATCAATTTCAACATTTGTTAAACTCAGATCAAATACCAGACAATTTAAAAGACCTATTAACAAATTTGCAATCAAATTCTCCGAATCATTCTGAATCGTCTAGTTCGAAAAGCACGTCATCATCAGCTTCTTCTCCAGAATTGGATCTTAACATGATTATAAAATTAAAAAGTATCATGGATCAAATGAATACTTCATCTGATGATCCTCGATCAAATTTACTCATTTCTTTAAAACCTTATTTAAAACCATCTCGAAAAGAAAAAGTAGACCAATATATCGGTCTACTTCGTATGAGTAAAGTTTTTGATGTTATGAATTTATCCAACGGTGAGAAAAAACATGAATAGTTATCCTTTTTATTCCTATCCTCCTTTTTATACTAGGCAAAACCCGTATTTCCCTAGTAGGAGATCTCATTTTCCCACGCAATTTACTCCTCCGGTTTCTTCTTACGAGAAAAAAGAAGAAGAAAAAAAAGAGGAGGATCAAAAAACAGAAACTTGTTTTTTAAACGATTTTAATCATGAGCCAATTTTTGAGATTTTTGGCATTCAATTGTTTTATGATGATATTCTTTTAATTTGTCTAATTTTTTTCCTTTATTCAGAGGGAATTCAAGATCATTATTTATTCTTTGCTCTTGTTTTGCTTCTATTATCTTAAAAAAATTCCCGGTTAAACCGGGAATTTTTTATTCAATTACCATTTCATTTTCATCGTTAATATATGCATAAGAAGCTCGGTTAATTTCAATATCCATTCTTTCTCTTTCTTTTACAATATTTGAAATTCTTAGTTGAGGAGATTCAATCACTGCTGCTGCAATAATTGCGTCTTTGTTTCCTTTTGCTCCAGCATGGGCAAGTCCTCTTAACGCTCCTACTACAACAATGTTTTCTCCAGCTACCACTTCTGCTCCAGAGTTTACATCTCCTAGTACAACGATACTTCCTTCATATTCGATTTTATTACCAGATCGTAAAGATCCCTTCTGAAATTTTGTTTCTGATGTTTTAATCTCTTTATTGAATGACTTTTTAATTCCCGCTAATCCCAATGTTTTTGGTGATTCAAAATCAACTTTTACGTCAATTGCTCCTTGAATCAAGTTTTGAATATCTTCCATCTCTGCATTTTTTAAAACTTTTCCAACTACATAAATTGGTGTTTTATCATTTTGATATAGTTTTTTTAACTCTACAATTTTTTTCTTTAGTGCTGCCATAATTTCTTTATGTTCACATTTCTCGTTTAATCGAATTAAAAGTTTGTCTGTTGTTAAATTGATATTTACACTACTTCTCATTTTACATCCTCCTATATCTATGACTTTAGCGTATTAATTGTGTACTTGGTATTGCTTCTAGGTTTTCGTTTATTTGGGTTTCGTTCATTCCAAAATATTGAGCAATAACATCTCTTGCTGCTTCTGCTGTATATCCTCCATGTCCTCCGTTCTCTACTAGAACAACAACTGCAATCTCCGGATCATCATATGGAGCAAAGCCTACGAACCAAGCATTTGTTATTTCTTCTCCATTTCTCCCTGCTTGTGCAGAACCTGTTTTTCCTCCCACTTCAATATCAAAGTTTCTAAAATAGGAATATGCAGTTCCTCCAGACTCACTCGTTACGCCTCTCATTCCTTCTAAAACCGCTTGTAGATTATCTGGATTGATTGAAATTTGTTCTGTTGTTTCTGTTGTTCCTAATTTTTGACTTACAAAATTGTCAATTTCTTCTTTGGATACTTCTGTTCCATCTGCTTTTTGAATTGTTTTAATTAAGGTTACATCAATATTTTTTCCACCATTTGCAAGCATACTAATATATTTTGCCATTTGAATTGGTGTAAAATTATTATAGCTTTGTCCAATTGCTGACGAAAGAGTATCTGATACATACCATTGACCATTATTGGGTACATTTTCAGCATGAGCTGCATTTCCAGATTTTTCACTTGGAAGTTCAATTCCCGTTTTCTGCCCTAGTCCAAAATACGTTGAATATTTATATAGGTTTTCAATTCCAGTTCGATAACCTACTTCATAGAAAAAATAGTTACAAGAATGTTTAATGGCATCTGATACATTTAAATAACCATGTCCCCTTCGATAACTTGTATAATACCAACAAACTGGATTATGTCCTCTTGGATAAACTCCGGTATCATTGATCTTCTCTGTCGTTGTAATTACTCCGGTTTCTAATCCGGTAATTGCTGTAATCATTTTATAGGTAGAGCCAGGTGCATATTCTCCTGAAATTGCACGATTAACGAGTGGTGCTGTTCCAGAATTCTGATATTCTTCATTTTTTTCTTTACTGATTCCCGTTACAAATAGCTCTGGCTCATAGTCTGGATAACTTGCCATCGCAAGGACTTCTCCGGTATCTACTTTCATGACAACGATTGCACCTGCATCTGCATCACTTTGATCTTTAAACTCTCCATTTGCAATCTTTTGAATATTTGTTTTTAATGCCTCTTCCGCTACTTTTTGTAAATTAGCATCGATCGTTAAGATAACATCTGAACCGGCAATAGCTTCTTCTACGACATATTCTTCTGTTACCGTTCCATCAACTGTCATATCAATTTGCTTTTTACCATCTTTTCCCTTTAAATATTCTTCAAAAATATATTCAATACCGGTTTTTCCAATTAGATCATCTGCTTCATAAGTATCTTCTTTTCCTTTTAACTCTTCTTCATTGATTCTTCCTAATTGACCTAATATATGGGAAGCTAAAGTTCCAGAAGTATAGGATACCATTGGTTCAGTTACAATTGTAATACCTGGAAATTCTGCATTTTGCTCTCGAATTTGTTGCTCAGACTCTCTTGTAATATTGGTTGCAATACTTACTGTTTTTGTATTGCTATATCCATTTCGACTAATTTCATAACGGATTGCCATTATTTTTCTTGCTTCAATAGGGTCTTCCGTCGTAATATTATATTTTTCTTTCATTGCTGCAAAAGCTTCTTCTGCTGTTGCATTTTCATCAATTTTGTATTGTTTTTTCCACTTTTTTTGCTCTTCTTCTGATGTCTGTTTAAAAGCGTACGGTTCAACAGTAAGTGGAAGATTATCATTATAACTGTCGCCATTTGCTTCTAAAATATAAATTAATTTTAATAAAGCTTCATTTAATGTTTGATCATCCACTTTTGTTTTATAGATCTCTAAATCAAATGTCATTTTCGTTGTAACAAGACTATTTCCAGTACTATCTTTAATATCTCCTCTTGCGGCCTTAATTGTACTTTCTCTTGTTAATCGAGTATTTGATTGTGCTCGATATTCTGCTCCATGAACGATTTGTAAATTGAAGAGCTGAAAAATCAGAACAAGTCCAATCATGTATACCAAAGCGGATAGGATATTAAATCTAATTTTGCTCTTATCACGATATTCCATTTTTGCTCTTCACCTTCTTTTCTTTAATAATATCTTGTTAAGATTCTTTTGGATTTAAATATTTCTTCTGCCTTATATCCTAATTTTTGAATTAGTGGGTACAAAATAATGGTTAAAAGTGTATTAAATAATACTTCAATTCCCAAAATAAAAATAAATTCTTGAATTTCTGGTGATAAAGAATATTTAATTACTTCAAATCCATAAATTCCAATTTCGTAGAAAATCGTCGATCCAATCACCATTAACATAACAGTAACACGACTTTCCTTTGCAAAGTTTTTATCAAAATATTCTCCTAATAATCCAACTAGTCCAAGCATAACAGCAGTAATTCCAATGGACTTTCCAATCAAAATATCTAGGTAGAATCCAAATAAAATTCCAAAAATTGTTCCGATTTTCTTTCCCACAAATAGTCCGGATAAATAGAATATAGATAATAAATAGATTTGGCATAATTCCAGCTATATTAAACCAAGTAAAAAAGTTCGCTTGAAGAAAGTAAAGAATAAAAAATGTAATAATTAAATAAACGATACTTAGTACTTTTTTCAGAATTCCACCTTCTTTCTTTTTTCTTTTCTCTTATTTTTGAATTACTAAAACAGTTTCTAAATTTCGGAAATTTACAGCAGGCTCTACAATTGCATATCGATCAGTAATGTTTTTTGTCTCATAAACTTCTTTTATTGTTCCGATGTGAATTCCCTTCTCGTAAATTCCTCCTAATCCAGAAGTTTCTACACTATCTCCTTCTAATAGGGTCGCATCTGTTGGAATATCAATTGCTTTTAATAAAGATTGATTTCCTTGCAAAGTTCCCATTACAGTAATGCTTTCTCTTGATGTTGATATCGCACTACTTACAGCATTTGACATATTTAGGATCGTTTGAACTTTTGCAGTATGATCTGAAACTTCAATAATATGACCAACTAATCCTTGATCTGCAATAACGGTCATATTTTCTTCAATTCCATCTTCTGATCCTACATTAATAACAAGAACATTTGAAAAATTATGAATATCTTTATTAATAATATAAGCAGGAATCGTTGTGTAATCTGCATACTTTTCCTTTAAATTCATATATTCTTTTAAAGTAGCATTTTCAGCTTTAATAATTTCTAATTCTCGCAAAGATTGTTCTAGTTCGCTATTTTTTGTTTTCAATTCTTCATTTTCTGCTTTTATCGTTTCCATATCCATAAAATATGTATCATTGTTTGTTATTTTATTTTTTAAATAAGTAATTCCTGTTTGCACTGGCATGACAATACCATTTAATAGATTTTCAAGAAAAGAAACTTTTCCAGTATTCCCATTGCTTGCAAAAACAAGAATTACTAAAAATAGGATGGTTAGGATGATTCCTATTACTCCAACTTTTTTATTTTTATACATACTCTTCTCCTAATTTATGATGAAGTGCTTTTCTTGAATTGATGAAAACTGTTTTTAGTTTTTCAACATTTTCAAGCGTCATCGTTGCACCTTTGGCCACACAATTTAGTGGCTCTTCTGCAATATATACAGGCATATCTGTTTTTTGCATAATATATTTATCCAAATTTTGAATCATTGCTCCTCCACCAGTTAAAACAATTCCATTATCCATAATGTCAGCAGCAAGTTCTGGCGGTGTTTTCTCCAATGTTTGCTTAATTGCATCGACAATTTTTTGAATTGGTTCTTGAATTGCCTTTTGAATATCTTCTGATGTAAGTTCAACTGTTCTTGGATATCCGTTTTTTAAGTCTCTTCCTCTTACTTCCATTGTTGCAGTTGTCATAAGAGGCATTGCACATCCTAATTTCATTTTGATTTGTTCCGCAGTTGTTTGTCCAATCATTAAATTCTTCACTTTTTTCGTATATTGTATAATTGCTTCGTCTAATTCATCTCCTGCTATGCGAATCGATTCGCTTACGACAATTCCTCCAAGAGATACTACAGCAACTTCTGTCGTTCCTCCTCCAATGTCTACGACCATATTTCCTTCTGGTTCTGATACTCCTAAATTTGCACCGATTGCAGCAGCCATTGGTTCTTCTATTAAATAAACTTCTTTTGCCCCAGCTTGCAATACTGCTTCTTCGACAGCTCTTTCTTCTACTTCTGTAATTCCTGATGGAACTCCTACTACAACTCTTGGGCGAAAAATACTATATCTCTTACATACACGATTTAATGCATTTTTTAGCATCACCTGTGTAGCTGTATAGTCTGCAATTACGCCGTCTCGCAATGGTCGAATTGCTTTGATTGTCTCTGGAGTTCTTCCTAACATTTCTTTTGCCTCCATTCCTGTTGCCAAAAGTTCTCCTGTTTCTTTGTCGATTGCAACTACGGATGGCTCATTGATAACAATTCCTTTTCCCTTTAATGTAATAATAATATTGGCTGTTCCCAAATCAATTCCGATATCTTTTGACGTAAAATCGAATAGCTTAAATTTCATGTTTGATTCCTTTCCTTTTTGCAAATATACTTTGATAGGATCCATCTCCAATGACAATATGATCTAGCATTTGAATTCCCATAAGCTCAGCTGCATCGTAAATTCGATCTGTTAACCAATAGTCTGATTTACTTGGAGTAGGATCTCCGCTCGGATGATTATGTACTAATATAATTTTAGGAGCACTCATCTTAATTGCTTCGCTTAGTGCATCTTTTGGCACTAAGGATGCTTGATTGGCTCCTCCTAATGAAACATCTTGTATCTTTAGTATTTTATTTTTTGTGTTTAATATAACAACTTTTACAATTTCTCTTTTTTCGTATCTTAATTCTTCCATGAGCAAATCGGCTAAATCACTTGGTTTTCGGATTATTTGGTGTAGTTCTTGAATCGGTCTTGCCATTCTTTTAGCAAGTTCACAGATTGCTTTTAACTGAATGGCCTTCACTCTTCCAATCCCTTTGATTCCGCATAAATTCTTCAATGGAAACATCTTGCAGAAATCTTAAGTTTTCTCCTTTTGCTTCTTTCATTTTTAAGATATTTTGTGCAAGCTCAATGGAAGTTTGTTCTTTCGTTCCGGTTTTGATGATAATGGCTAATAATTCTGCATTGGATAGTTTATCTGCACTATACATTTCTAGTTTTTCATAAGGTCTTTCTGATTCTGGAAGTTCCTTAATTTTCACTGCTTGTCCTTTCCGTCCTCTTGTATAACCCCTATCCGTTAGATTTTACGATAAATAAAGATCGCTAAGATCATTCCTAAAATACTTGCTACATTCATTTTAAACATTAATCCAAATGTAATTTGAACGACACTTAGATCTAACTCAATCGGAGTGGATAATCCAAAAGATTCTCCATAGGATAGCCACCAAAGCCAATCAACTCCTTTGGTTATTTCTCCTAATAGTCCTCCTAATACTAATCCTGATAAAATAAATATTAATAAAATCCATATATTTTTTTCTTTTGTTGCCATGTTTTTACCTCCGATTTTTTTCTTCATTAAAATCCCTTGTATTATATCGCCAAATCCTATTTTTTTCAAGTTAATTAGAAAGCTTTTTAAAATATTATTTTTTTGCTATCTTCTCTTTTTTTTTACTTCTTTTTATGCTATATTAATAGTACATTTTTTACCTTTGTATAATATATTATTGTATCGATTAATTGCTTTGCCTTGCAAATTACCATATTTTGCTTGTTTCGTTTCGCAGTTTTTCGTAGTATAATGGATTTAGATTAATCATCAATGGAGGATATGCCAAGTGAAGTTTGAAAAGCTTAATGATAACAAAATTAGAATTATCTTAACGAATAAGGATTTAAATGAAAACCATATTGATTACCACTCCTTTATGTCAAATTCGGTGGAAACACAAGATCTATTTTTAGATATGCTTGAAAAAGCCGAAGAAGAAATCGGATTCGTTACAAAAGATTACAAAATACGTATCGATGCACTTGCCATGATGGACGGGGATTTTATTCTTACCGTTACTCGTATGCTTCCAGAAGTTGAACATGAAAAAAGAGAACCAATTAAAGAAAAAACATCCAGTAAATACAAGATTAAAGTAAAACGCAAATCACAAAATCTTCAAGATTCCACAGATATAGCCTACCGTTTTCTTAATTTTGATGATTTTTACGACTTCGTATCTGGACTTCATTCCGCACAATTTGATTTAAAAAAAGTCGCAACTTCTACTAAGTTATATTCTTATAATTGCGCTTTTTATTTAATTTTTAAAAATGTAAATTTTGAACACGAAGCAATCAAAAAAATATCTTCTTATATCACAGAATTTGCATCTTTTGTGAATAATTCCGATGTATTCATTCCGAAAATCATGGAAAGCGGAAAATTAATTATGAAAAATAATGCTTTAATGAATGCTTTAAAACATTTTTAACTTGAAAAACCACAAAAACGAGGACGATCGTCCTCGTTTTTGTTTTTCTTTCATTTTTTTATCTTTAATATACATAATTTTGTGGATTTCTTGCCGTTCCATTTACTCGAATTTCAAAATGCAAATGGTTTCCTGTTGATCTGCCTGTTGATCCTACATAAGCAATCACTTGTCCCTGTGAAACTTTTTTCCCTACTGATGTATTTAATGCAGAGCAGTGTCCATAAATTGTTTCTATTCCATTACCGTGATTAATTTTTACATAATTTCCATATCCACCGTTATAACCATATTTTGCAATTGTTACGGTCCCTCCTGCTGCAGCACGGATCGAAGTTCCTTTTGGTGCTCCGATATCAATTCCTTGATGTCCTCTTCCCCATCGAGAACCAAATCTTGATGTTATAGTTCCAGATACTGGCTTAATAAGAGAAATTCCTAAAGATGTTTTAACTGGAGAGGATGCAGGTTGAATCGTCTTTTTCACACTACTGCTAGCGGTTTGTGTTGTAGTTTTTGGAACAACAACTTCTTCATATAGTTCTTCCACTGATTTTTCTACGGATGCATATTCGATTTCTTCTGTTCCATATTTTTCAATGATTCCTAATTCTTCTTTGTTTTTACTATTTTTTTCCTTTAATTGATTAACAATACTTTCTGCATCTTTGTAGTTTTCCACGTAGACTTTTTCTTCTCCATCATCTGTTAAAGCATAGTATTTATAGTATACCGTTCCTTGTGATATTACAGTTTGATAAATTTCTTCATCGTTTGGAACAATGCCTTTCTTTAGTAAGCAAAGTTGATACTCTGGCATATAATCCACTTGTACGAATGCAATATTTCCACCGTTTCCATTGTTGATGTATTCATTAATTCTTGTTTGTAGCTCACTTTTATTTTCCGTATAACCCAAAAATTGTCCATTTAGTGTTACACTATAAGTTTGTTTGTAAAAAATAGAGGTAGCTCCTATAATGAGTAAAGCTGCTACGGCAAAAAGTACGATTATTTTGATGGATGTTCGGAAAAAAATTAACCCCTTCTTTAATACTTTAATAATAAACAACTCCTTATTTTAATTTATTTTCTTTTGCTCAATTTTTTATATTTTATCTTAGTTTATCATTAAAAATCAAAATTTGTGAATCGTTAAATTTCTCCTTTATTCCATTTCCGTAAGATTATTCTCTCATTCTCTCCCGTTTTCTTTCCTTTTTAAAACGGGACAAAGTTTTTTCTTTGCCCCGCTCTTTTATTCTAATTCATTTTTTACACTTTGAATTTCAGTTACCGTTGCTTGTGCAGCCGGTTTATAATATCCTTTTGTCTCTGCAATTTTAAATAGCTCATATTGAAAACTTTCATCGCTATTTCGAATTTGTTGAAAAGTTTGTCTTAACTGAACATTCTCCGCTTCTGAAATCGCTGTTTGATATGCCGTTAAAGAAGCTTTCACTCCTGCTAAAACATCATTTACCATCGTTTTTTCATCCATTTTTCTTCCTCCTAATTATTTAAGAATGACATTAATTTTTGTTTTGTGTTTAAAGATTCTTGTGCCGATTTTGTAAAAATTTGCTTGATTTGTGGATCAACTGCTTGTGATGCATAAGTGTTTAACTTCTGAAATGAAGTTTCATGAGCTCCAATCAAATGTCTTAAATTTTGAAGTTCTGATTGTGTTAAATTTGCCATTTTAAATCCTTCCTTTCTCTATATCATATCATTAGTATGTTTCAACTTTTTGGGTTTTATTCGAAAAAAGAAGAAACATCAAATTTCTTCCGATGTTTCTTCTTCATTTTTTTGCTTTAAATTTCCCTCGATATGTACCAATTTTTCTCCTTCAAATTGAAATTCAATTTCGTTACCATTTTCAAAAAAACCAATTATTTTATTTTCTTCTTCCAAAAAATCCGTATCATTTTCTAAAAGAAAACTATGAATCATTTCTCTTGCATGAATATCATAATTTTGAATAAGATACATAACAATATGAAAAAATCGATCAGCTGAGACTGGTTGGAAAATTGTTTCTGGTAAATTTTTAACAAACATAACAATAGATACTTCTCCGCTTCCATTAAAATAGCAAACTTTCTGATCTGCTAACATACAGAAAATCATTGCTAAATTATGTTCATTAATTTCATTTGTTAATTTTGCTTTTGGAAAATAGAATTGTGGTACCTCTTTTTCTTTTAAAAATTCTCGAATTCTCATCATAATTTGTACGCCTTCATCTGGTATAATCTGTTCTTGTTCTGCTGTATACCAACAAAGATCTCTTTTAGATGTAGTTCCAATATACTCTACTTCAAATACTTTTTCATCAATTAACAAAACACCTTGTGTAACATCGGTATCCCATCGATGATACGTGCCCAAAAAATCTTGAAAGTTCTTTTGGTTCGCAAAGGCTTTTCCAATACAGATTGACAATAAATCTCGATAAGACATTTCTTTTTTTATTTTTTCTCGATTTTCTTGTTTCATTCGATCTTCCCTCTTTATTTATCTTTTTATTCGATAATTTCAAGTCCTGCAAATTTTGCCATTAATCGTTTATGTCCCGATTTTATAAAGTCAATATCAACTTTATAGTCATCTCCTTCTTCTTCAATTCCTCGAATAATTCCTTCTCCAAATTTTTTATGATAAACTTTTTGTCCAACTTCATAATTTTCGACTTTTTCATTTTCTTTCTTTTTTTGTAAAGAATTCAAGAAACTTTCTGCTGTTCGAAATTGGAACGTTCCAGTTGGCTGTTTGGATTGAGATGCTGCTACGCCGATTCCAACTTCTTCAATTCTATAGGTTTTGATTCTTGCGTTTTCGTTCCTTCCATATTCCCATTTGTATCCTCGGTCTCCAAATGTTTCTTCTTGTTTTTTATTCGATTCAATTTCTTCATATCCTTCTAATAAATCTTTTGGTATTTCGTTTACAAAACGAGAAATTGCGTTATAGCTGGTTGATCCAAAAATTGTTCTTCTTTTCGCACAAGTTAGATATAAGAATTGTTTTGCTCTGGTAATACCTACGTAAAATAGACGTCTTTCTTCTTCTAATTCTTTTGGTTCTCCAATTGATTTATAGCCTGGAAAGATTCCTTCTTCCATTCCAACTAGAAAAACACAAGGAAACTCTAATCCCTTTGCACTATGCAAGGTCATTAAGGTAATACTATCTTCTTCCTCTTCGATGTTATCAAGATCACTAGAAAGTGTAATACTCTCTAAAAAATCTGCCAAAGTTGGTTCTGCCATTTCTTCTTCAAACTCAATTGCTACGGTTAAGAATTCCTCTAAATTTTCGATTCGGTTTTCTGCTTCTTTGGTATCTTCCAATTCTAACGCTTTTGTATATCCCGTTGTTTTCAAAGTTTCTTTGATTAATTCTGAAATCAAAGCATTTTCGGAAAGATTTCTTAAATTTTCAATCACCTCGACAAATTCTTTTGCTGTAGCCGTAATTCGATTTAATCCATAGTCTTCTGTATGTCGAATTACTTCATACATCGATATTCCTAACTTTTCTGCAATTTCTTGAATATTTTCTAAACTTGTTTTTCCAATTCCACGTTTTGGCTCATTGATGATTCTTTTTAAAGATAAATTATCTGCAGGATTCGAAATTAGTCTTAAGTAAGCAATGATATCCTTGATTTCTTTTCTTTCATAGAATTTTAGTCCTCCTACAATTTTATAGGGGATATTTTCTCTTCTTAAGATATCCTCAATTGCTCTGGACTGCGAATTCATACGGTAAAGCACTGCAAAGTCAGACATTTTTAGATATTCTTCTGTTTTTAGATGATTGATTTGTTGAACAATATAGCTTGCTTCATCATATTCATCATCCCCGCTATAAATTTGTGGTAAAACGCCTTCTTCATTTTCAGTCCATAAACTTTTTTTGTATTTTTCTTCATTATGTTTAATAACAGCGTTTGCCGCTTTTAAGATATTTCCCGTACAACGATAATTCTGCTCTAGTTTTATAATTTTTGTTCCTGGAAAATCCTTTTCAAAGTTTAAAATATTCGAAATATCTGCACCACGAAAAGAGTAGATTCCTTGATCATTATCTCCCACAACTGTAATATTTCCATAACGAGAAGCTAAAATGGATACAAGCATAAATTGGGCTTTATTCGTATCTTGATACTCATCGACTAACACATATTTAAATTTTTCTGAATAATAATCTAAAGCATCCATATTTTCCATTAAGATTTTAATCGTATCATTGATAATATCATCAAAATCAATGGCATTATTTTCTTTCAATCTTTTTTGATAAAGCTCATATACTTTTCCGATGACTTCTTTTCGATAGTCTCCAGCATACTTTGTTTGATATGCTTTTGGTTCTAGCATTTCATTTTTTCCATTACTAATTTCAGCTTGTACAGCTCGATCGGTAAATAATTTATCATCGATTTTTAATTCTTTTAAACATTCTTTGATCAGAGCTCTTTGATCAGATGTATCAAAAATAACGAAAGATGAATCAAAACCAATTCGATCAATATATCTTCTTAAAATGCGTACGCAAATTGAGTGGAATGTTCCAATCCACATATCTTTTGCCGCTTCTCCGACTAATTTTTCGACTCTTTCTTTCATCTCATTGGCAGCTTTATTGGTAAAAGTAATTGCTAGTATATTCCACGGCTTAATATATTTTTCAGACATTAAATAAGCTATTTTATGGGTTAATACCTTCGTTTTTCCACTTCCTGCTCCTGCAATTACTAAACATGGTCCCTCTGTCTCAAGTACCGCTTCTTTTTGTCTTTCATTTAAACCTTCAATTAAATCTTGCATTTTGCTTCCTTTCTTTGTCCTCATTTTCTGTTTTGATTATATACTAGGATTTTTTCTAGGTCAACCATTTTGTACAAATATATGTTTGTATTTATTGGATTCTTTTTACAATTTCCGTAATACATTTTTCAATTTGAATGTAACAATTTTCATAAGTATTTAAATCATATCCCCATGGATCTGCAATATCGAAATCTTCTTTTTCTAAGGGATAGGCATACTCTTTCATCGTGTAAATTTGTGCTTGTTTTTCTGGGAACATCCTTTGCATTGTTTTTTTGTGAAGTTGTGTTGCACATAAAATGAGGTCTGCTTCCTGAATGTTAGCATCTTTAACATTCGTTGCTCGATGATTTTTTCCATTGATCCCATGTTTTTTTAAAGTCTGTATTGTATAATTGGTTGCTAGTTCTCCATTATATGCTTGGATTCCACAAGAAGCTACTTCGATTTTTTTCTTCTTGTCTTTTATTTTTTCTTTTAATTGATATTCTGCCATAGCACTTCGACAAATATTCCCCGTACAAACAAATAAAATTTTCATTTTTTTCTCCTTATAAAGTAGTTGCTAATATTCCAAGTACAAAACCTATGATATTAAAAATAGAAGGTAATTTTCCAGTATACAGATGATTATATTCTGGACTTAATTCTCCTGATACAATATATAACATAGCACCACCAGCAAAAGCAAGACACATGGCAATAACCTGCTCCGATATTTTTCCAACAATTGCACCAAAAAAGGCTCCCAATCCAGTAGCTATCCCAGATAAGAATATATAGAATAAAATTTCACCGGATTTCATTCCTCCACTTTTCATTGGAATTGCCATGGAAATCCCCTCTGGTATATCATGGATCGCAATTGCAACAGCTAAAGATAGCCCTAATTTAATGGAAGCATCAAATCCAGAACCAATCGCTAATCCCTCTGGTATATTATGAAGTGCAAGTCCAATACTGATAATAATCCCAGTTTTTAATAAATCAAATTTGCCTGATCCCTTTTTCTCTTGTTTTTCTTTGGCTTGAAATCTTCTTTCTACAATTCTATCACAAAAAAGCATTCCCAATATTCCTGCTAAAATTCCTAATAAAGTAAAACGAATCCCTGCAATTTCCATCGCCTCCGGTATTAAATCAAAACAAGCAATTGCTGTCATAAGTCCAGATGCTAAAGCTAGTATTGAACTTAAAAACTTTTTACTCGCATTCTGAAATCGTATCCCAATTACTCCACCTAGCATTGTTCCAAACGTTCCAAAAAATAATCCTAATAAAGTCGTTTTCAATATTTCCATATCTACACCTCTTTTTGTTTTTCTCTTCTCATTTTATTGAATAATTTTGTTTTTTATGATAGCTTATACACGAGGTGAAAGGGTATGAAAAAATCAAAAAAAGGAAAAAGAAAAATTACCAATTATTATCGATTTTTTTCTTCTTTGTTTGTTGTTTGCGTTTTTCTTATTATTCTTGGAATTCTATTATTCCAACTTGTTTCAAACTTCTCACATTCAGGACAAACTGATACTTTTTCAGAAGGATCTGTAACAAGCGAACAATCTACCGTTGAAGAAAAGAAAGATATTACCATTACACTTGCAGCAATCGGCGATGCTATGTGCCACAGCCAAAATTTTAAAGATGCCTATAATTCTTCTACTGGAGAGTATGATTTTACACATGTTTTCCAAAACATTGCATCACATACTTCAAATGCAGATCTTACAATCGGAAACTTAGAAACAACTTTTGCAGGAGAAGCAAGAAAATATAGTGGATATCCAACTTTTAATACACCCTCTACTTTTGGAAATGCATTAAAAAATATTGGCGTTGATATTCTATGTACAGCTAATAACCATAGTCTTGATAAAGGATATTCTGGACTTGTTAGTACTTTAGATTCTTTAGATGAAACTGGTATTTCCCATATGGGAACTTATCGCTCTCAAGAAGAGCAGGATCAAATTCTTGTGAAAGATGTCAATGGAATCAAAATTGCTTTTCTAGCTTTTACTTATGGAACTAATGGCATTCCAGTCCCTTCAGGTAAAGAATATTGTGTTAACTTAATTGATCGTGATTTAATAAAAAAACAATTAGATTCTGCCAAAGAACAAAACGTTGATTTAATTTGTGTTAATATGCATTGGGGTGCTGAATATCAAACAAAGCAAAATTCTGAACAAGAAGAATTAGCTGAGTTTTTATTTGAAAATGGTGCCGATATTATTTTCGGTAGTCATCCCCATGTTTTACAACCAATGGAAAAACGTACGATCACTTTAGCAGACGGTTCTACAAAGGACGGTTTTGTTATTTATTCTTTAGGAAACTTTGTTTCTGGACAAGTTAAAGAATATACCAAAGATACGATTATTCTAAATCTTCAAATTACAAAACATACAGATGATACCATTACAATTGATCAAGCAACCTATGTACCAGTTTACGTATATGATAAAGGTTCTGGTAAATCGGAAAGATTCCAACTTCTTGATATTCGTTCCAATATGGAAGATTATGTAGCAGGAAAAGGAAATATTAATTCGACAACTTATAATACGATTAAAACTCGTCTTGAGAAAATCGAACAAATTGTAGGTCCTGAAATAAAATCCGAATAAAAAGTTAAAAAAAGTGGAGATATATTATAATATATCTCCACTTTTTTATTGGTTCTATAATAAATGTTGGGGTGAAAAAATAAACCTCAACATTTTTTTGCAAAAAAAATGCACTTATCGAAAAT
>CALYAK010000021.1 GCA_944393505.1 uncultured Clostridia bacterium
ATTTCGTCTACATCGAAATTATATATTAGGGGGTATTTTGTTGTCAAAGTTCATTTTCATTTATTACAGGATGCTTTATAAAAATATTCGGTATAAGTTTCATCTGTATAGATATCCAGATTTGCCACAAAATCGTAGACAAGTGTGTAACCACTGTATTTCCCAAGTATGACAGTTTCTTCATATTTGAGTTTTAAGTTGTCCTTGTTATACACATATGCCTTTCGTTTTGTATTTACGGACGGATTCACTCCAAAGTAGGTAGATAGACCATCTCCTCTTCTATCCCATACACTAAATTTTACTTCAGGATCATCAAAAAACCAGATTACAAAATCATTTCCCCATAAGTAAGACAGATAACGCTGTCCCTGCTTATATTCTGGACATTCCTTTATTGCATTGCAATAAACTTCTGGCATATAGAATTTGCTTTCATCTGGTTCAGGTGGATTTACTACACTTTCGCCTGGAAGAGATGGGAGGTCTCCATTAATTCGATAAAAACAATTATCACTAGACTGATCCATGTAAATATTAAAACTTGCCGCAAAATAATAAGTATAGACAAAGTCATTAGACGGACCTGTTGTTCGTATTTTTACACTTTTCAGTCTCTTAGAATTTTTATCATAGATATATTCTTTAAATTCTATTTCTTCTGAAGCATTTATTCCAAAATAATTGTTTAGTCCATCTCCTTGTTTATCCCATACGCTAAATTTCACGTTGCTTATGTCATCGAAAAAGAAGATTATGAATTCATCTCCCCATTCATAAGCCATATAGTCCTTCGTTCCATATTGATCATTGTTTGTTATTAACCAAGAGTATTCACCTTTCAAAAGAAAACTTTTTCCGTTTGTCACAGTCTTGAAATCTCGTACTGGATTAGCGATAGGATTATTGGCTAGATTATTGTCTTTATCATAGAAAGGTTCCGTATACGACTTATCCGTATAGATATCAAAACTCGACGAAAAATAATAAGTGAATGTATACTCATTTTCTCTTTGGATTGTTCTTTCCTTCACAGATTTAAGTTGCATCGTGTTTTTGTTATACAAATATTCTGTAAATGTTACATCTTCAGAAGGTTTTAATCCAAAGTAGTTAACTAGTCCATCACCCTGCCTATCCTATATGCTAAATTGTACATCGCTTATGTCGTCAAACAACCAAATTACATGAAAATCTCTCCATTCATTAGTAATATAGTCTTTTGAAGCATCTTCATTGAGATTCGTCAATAACCAAGTAGTTACACTCGGTGTAACAAAGGTCCTTCCATTTGTAAAATTTACTGTATCTTCTGGCAAATCTGGAACAGGATTACCTGGTAAAGTACCACTTAGATCATAAAAGTATTCTCCATGAGTAAGGTCCGTAAAGATATCAAAACTTGCTATAAAGTTATAGGTAAAACCATATCCGTTATACATCTCGAACGTCTTTTCTTCTGTACGTTTAAATTTCAGTGTATTTTTGTTATATACATACGCTGTATAACTCACGTTTGCAGAAGGACGTATTCCGAAATAATTGATATAATTATTCCCAGACTTATTCCATGCATAAAATTTCACATTGCTTATATTGTCAAAGAAGAAGATATATAGATCATCTCCCCATGTATAAGCAAGATAGTCTTTTTTGCCATACTCATCGAGATTTTGCAGTAACCAGAGATACTTTCCATCCATAGAAAATGTCTTTTCCATTGTAATAGTTATTACATCTTCTGGAGGATTTTGAACAGTAATAGCTGGTAATGTACCACTCCGATCATAGAAGCACTCTTCTTCATATAAACTCCAATAGATATCAAAGCTTGCTATGAAAATATACGTAAAAGCATAGCTGTTATATCTTACTAATGTCTTTTTCTCTGTGCTTCTAAGCTCTAGAGTTTCTCTGTCATAGATATATGAAGTGAATTGCATATCTGAATATGGCCGTATGCCAAAATAGTTTTGATATCCATTCCCGGCTTTATCCCATACGGTAAATTTTTCAGTTCCTATGTTGTCAAAAAACCATATGACAAATTCATCTTCCCATTCATAAGCAAGATAATCTTTCTTGCCATACTCACTATGATTCGTCAGAAAATCGTAATATCTTCCGTACAGGGTAAACGTTCTTCCGTCTGTTATATTCACTATATCATCGGATACGTCCGTTACATCTGCTATTTCTTCTGGTACGTTCACCTCTTCAT
Source organism: uncultured Clostridia bacterium (assembly GCA_944393505.1). Classification (GTDB taxonomy): domain Bacteria; phylum Bacillota; class Clostridia; order TANB77; family CAG-508; genus CALYAK01. The sequence goes on from CALYAK010000021.1 coordinate 2,222, forward strand.
TAGGCGTATCTGCCACATTGTCCGGCACATTTGCCTCTTCATCTGGTACATCCACCTCTTCGTCAGGCACATCTACTACTTCGTCAGGTACATCTACTACTTCGTCAGGTACATCTACTACTTCGTCAGGTACATCTACTACTTCGTCAGGTACATCTACTACTTCGTCAGGTACATCCACCTCTTCGTCAGGCGAATTTTCTGCTTCTTCTGTAGCAAAAGAAGTCGTTGGCAACACTCCTACTAAGAGTATGAGAGCCAAAACAAAACTTGTTATCCGTTTTACGAAATTGTGTTTCATTGTAAGTGCTCCTTTTTAATTAATTAGATGTGTGTTGTAGATAACTAAATTATTAAATTATCTCCCCCTTTACTTTTTGGTTCCACAATACTTACTAATCGTGCATTCGCATCAAAAAGAAGTATTATGAGCATGAAGTTTTCTCCATGCGCGCAGAAATTTAGATTTTTCTGCTGTTCTTTATAAACCTCCTTTTTACTCTATTATTCTATCTCTTGTAACTCTTATTGTCAAACTTTTCCCAATTTTCTCCTATTCTCTTTCCATCCCGCCATCTTCTCGATCAAGCGTTTTTGTTTTCTCTTTATAGCTTCTTCTAATAAAATCTTTTCGAAATTCTTCTATTTGTTCATCTGTTAAACTTTTAAAATCTCCATGTAAATAGTCATCTCCGACCGCAAAGCAATTTCCTGCTATACTCTCCAAATCAAAAACCAAGTTTATCGGTAAATTATCAATTTTTCCTTCTTCATTACAAATTAATAAAGCATCTTTATACGGTATTACTTCAATTAGTCCTCCCACTAATTCTTGTTTTGCCTCTAGGGTATTTTCAATCTTCATTACTTTTGGTAAATCACCTACCGCTTTGTATAATATTTTTAAAAATTCTTCTCTTTTATATTCTTCTTCGTTCTCTTCATTCTCTATATTTTCAATATTCATTTCTTGCATATATTTTTCCTCTCCTTCACATACTCTTATCGCTTTACCTTCTTTGTTTTTAAAAAGTCTTGTTTTTTTGTATAAATTTTCTTCCAAGTGTGGACTTTCAACTAAAATCAAATCGTTTTCCATTATTTCGTACAATACACAATCTCTCAAAATTCCGTCTTCCATTAGTTCAAACCCCCTTAAACATACTTCTTTATCATTCGTAACTAGAAAAACGGATGCTCCACCATTTTGTCTACCGATGTTTTGAAAGTATCCTCTTAGTTGTTGATTACCCATATTTAGAAATTTATTCGGTATATCTAATACCATTCGTGGAATGTTTCCCATATCTGTTACAATCGCCGTTGAATAATAATTTGTATTTTTTATATGGTTCATTAGATAAACTAAGTCTTTTCTATTCTTAATATGAATATCAAAAATTCCCTTTTTTTCTGCTTGCTTTGTTATTCTTTTTCCCTTTCCTCGAATTGGTTTTTCATTTGTAATGTAAATTTCGTCCTTTTTTACTTCGATCCAAGCATAACTATTGGAATTTACAATTAGATGTCCTTTAAAACCTTTTAAATTTTCAAAAAAGAAATAGGTCATATTAATATCTTGTTGGGAAGCTTTTGCTCTTCCTGATGGATGATTATGTATCATATAATATCCGTCAGCATCTAATCTTCGCATTCGATCTTTCATTTTATAGATACCTTGTTCTGTTCTAGTCCTACCGATCTTATTTCCTGGAAAAAGAGCACAAGCTCCTGGTATTTTAGAACTGATCGCTTCTTGTCCTACAATTTTATTTCCTTTCATATAAATCATTCGAAAAGTTTCATAACGTGGATCTCGAAAAATTTGTCCAAGTTCCGCCAATTTCTCTCTACTATCTATTTGAATATGATTTAAGTTAATATATCCTTTTCTTTCAAAATTTGCTTTTATCTTTTGATAAATGACATTTATATTTTTCTGCACAATCATCTCCCCTTTCTATTTTAAATCTCTTGATCGCTTTTATCGTTTCTTCTATTAACCCTTGTTTTAATTCCTCTTGTATTTCTCCATTTACGAAAGAATAAGCATGAATCATACCTTTGTATTTTTCTAATAGTCGTTCAATCGCTTGTTCTTCTTCATTTTGTGCGTTTAATAGCAATACTTCTAATTCACCATCTTTCATAAAATCACATCACCTCAAATTCTTTTTAAAGTTTTTAATTGCTTTTTCTTTTAGTTTCCTTACGTTATATGGACTTGTCTTTAAAATCTTCCCAACTTCTTCTGTTGTGAGTCCGTCTACTACGAGTAGATATAACGCTTGCTTTTGTCGATTGCTTACTTTCTTCATTGCTTCATAATACTTCGGATTCGAAAAAGCTTTTTCTGGGCATTTATAATTCACATCTAATTCGTTATATTCTGTTTGCCCTTTTTCTAAGAAATGTTTTAATGATACTTTCGTTTCTGCTATCTCATTAAATTCTTCTTGTAGTTTTTCCGTATACTTTTTCCTTTGTTTGCTAGCATAACCTCTTAACGTTGTTTTTAAGTAACTACTAAATCGTTTTTCTAATTCGTTTGCCACTCTTTTCTCCTTTCTCCAAATTTTGAAAACGTTTTCAATGGTAAAATAACAGAAAAATAAAAAAAGAGAGCTTTTGACTCACTTAAAACTAAATTTTTCTAAAAAACTTACAAAAAGTACAAAAAAAATAACCTTCGAAATTTCTTTCAAAGGTTACCTTCTCTTTTTTATGAACTTTATATTTTTATCACACAATCTCTCATCTTATTCGTTTTCATATCCCAATACTTTGTATCTATAATATCTTTTGCTTCTTCTTCGCTTACTTTTAGCTCTTCAAATATCTGACTTAATCTTTCTTTTGATTTTATAAATTCTGGCATTAAAATGCATTTTCTCGCCGTTGGACGATGTGTATTATCCGAAACACCTAAAAACATTCCGAAATACATATTTTCTCTTTTTGAATGTAGATCTATTTCTATTTGGAATTTATCTAATCCCGGATTATTGACCGCGTTAGTAAGACAAAAAAATGCTGTGTTACTACTACTTTCTAATACTCCCGCATAGTCTTGTGTATATTGATCTCCCTTAAAGCCATTTCTCATAAGAACATAATTTGCATACTCTTTCTCTTCGATTTCAATACTAGATAATACTAAACCGTTTTTACTGATATAATAAAGATATAGCAAACTACAATTAAATGGATTTTTCGTTTTTATATTCTCTACATCTTTTACCATTCTTTCACAAAGATCATTGATATCCACATTAAAAACATTACATATTTCTAAAACTGTTAGCATATCTACAAGAATGTCGTTGTTCTCATATTTTGCTATTGTAGCTTTACTCTTTCCAATAGCGTCTCCCAATTCTTGCATACTCATATTTTTTGCTTTTCTATAATCTCTTATCTTTTTTCCTATGTATTCGATATCCGTGTTATACATAGCTTACTCCTTCTTAAATAACATTTATCATATTCTGTTCGAAGTGTTTACATAAATATTTTATCATAATTTCCAGCGTTTTTCAATGCAGTTGACATAATTTCCCTTCTATGTTATTATATATTTGTACCTATTATTTTGTAGTACGGGAAAACCATATCCAAGCTTTACATATTTTCATCCTATTTTCCCGAAAGCATTTTGTGCTTATTTGGATTTAAAGTAATTTTTATCCCTTAGCATAAAATGCTGAGGGATTTTATCGATTAGTAACTTCCTTTCTTTTACTAATACATTCGGTATTGATTGCTTAAAATTCAAATCTACTTTTAATATTCGTACAAATACAAAAGAAAGTGAGGAACAAGAATATGTTCAAAAAGTTTCGGAAATGGTGGAGACGGTTGCTGTTAATGACACAACCCTTTCCCGAGTAAAGAGCAAACCTTTCATACGGTTTGCTCTTTCTTTTGTCGTTGACAATAACATTTTTTCTATGCTATAATGAACTTAGCGGGAAGCACTTAGGATATTTTTATCCCCTCCCCGTAACCGAAACTTTTTGAAAAAAGATAGCATTTAGTTGCTATCTTTTGTTTTTTCTATCTTTTCTTTAGTTTACTGGTATTTGCCGTTGTTTTGCAAAAATAGATGTTCTAAAAGATATTAATATATATCTGCTCCCAATATTTAGTTTCTTAAAAATTAACAAATCCATGATTTTTTCGTTTTTATAAATTTTTTTATTTATATTCCCAAAAAATCTTTCTTTTTTTGTTTCCTTCTACGCAACTTTTTCCTTTTTTGATTTTTTTGCCTCTATTTCATTTTATTTTGTTTCATCTTGCGAAACTCTTCTCTTTTTTGATTAGGAACTCCAGACATGTTACGATATAGACAATCTAATAACTTTTTTTGAAAGGAGCTTTAATCATGTTACAAACAGAACTGATCCAAAACGAAAGAAAAATAGATATCTATTTAGATTATGCACTTTCTAAATTAGGTTTAAATTTTGCAAATATCGGAACTCGTTATTTTAAAGAACTTGTAAAGTTAGCTTATTTTAATGCGGATGATTTAAATTTAAAATATAAGGATCTATGTATAAGTCTCGGAAAGCGTTTAAATGTAAATCCGAAAAAAATTTCTAGCAATATTTATAGTTCAATTAGTTCTGCTAATATTGATTTTGCCAAAAAGAATTTTCAAAGTATCTTCTATATTGAGTTTGATATCTTCTTTCTTACTCCTAAACATTTATCTATTTTATTAGTAAATATTCTGAATAGAAAATCTCAATCTCAATGATCTCTCTATTTTTTCCTAATGTCGATTACAAGAAAAGATCTAATCCTTATATCTGTTCCAATATACTCATTTTGAAAGACCCAATAAATATGGGTCTTTCGATTCTTTGTTTATAACAACAATTTTCTGATTTATCCCTTTCTTTTAACGTAAACGTTCGAGTAACTGAAACAATTTTGTTTTTGATATTTTAAAAACATTTTCTAACATATGGTAGATATCCTTTATGTGTTGTTCTAGTTTTTTTATTTTGACTTTTAAACTAGAATTTTCTTGTTTTAAATGTTCAATCTCTTCTTGATACTGATTACATTTTTCGAAAGTATTTGCTGAGCGAATACAATATTCTCTTAGTCGATTACAGTGTTTCACTAATTTTTTATTTTCTGCCAGAACAAGATCAAGTTGATCAGACTCTGTTTCTTTAATTGGAGTTTTTTCAATTTCTGCTTTTATTTTTTCATAACTACTGACCGTCTTCAGTTCTTCTACTGTTAGATGTTCTCTTTGTGTTTCTTTTCCTCTCTCTAATAAAAATTCGTTTTCATTCATATATTGGTGAAAACTATCTTGCAATTTTTTATAGCTATCTTTCCCTTTCCAAAACTCACTACACGCAATTTTATCAATCTCTTTTCCATTTTTATCTTTCTTATGAACAACGGGAAGAAAGACAATATGCATATGTGGTGTTCGTTCATCCATATGAACTTTAGCAGATAAAATATATTGCTCTCCTAAATTTTTATAGTTTGCTACAAACGAATATGCCGTTTTAAAAAATCGTTTTGTTTCTTCTTTTCCGATATTTTCAAAAAATTCTGGATCCGAAGTTATAATATATTCACAAGCAACGTTACTTACTTCTTTTATTTGTCCTTTCAAATTATATTTTTCTTTCAGTTGTTGAAATAATTTTTCATAGGTTGTTCCCGGATTTTTTAAAGAATAATTTTCTTTCGACTTTTCTTTGTTAATATCTTGATTGGAATAATTTGTGTTTTTCCTCTCGTTATGTCGATAAATTCCTGCTAAATTTTTCATCTTATAGTTGGTATTCCTTATGATCGCATAACTCATACTTTACTCCCCCTTTTTTCAGCAAGGCTTCGTAGACCCACCTTAATTATATTTCTGTAATATCTAGCTAGAAAGAAACACAATTTTTCAGTGTTCTAACACACTAGAACACTTTTTTCAAAAGTGTTCCGTATGGCAGGGACTTATCGTCCCTACAACCCCCTTTCGCACAAATTCTATCCCTTTCTTTTTCCCTCCTTCTCTCCTCTTTCTTTTTTCTCGCTACCCTATCCCTAAATTTGTTTACACAAATTCAGGGATAAAAAATTGATCCCCCTTAATAAATTATGGGGATCAATTTTTAGCTTCTTCGTTTTAATTTTCTACAAAGTTATTCTTATGTACTTCTTTTTGTTAGGCGATTGCTTTTCTTTCTTCTAAATATATTTTTGACTCCTAGTGAAGTTGGTGTAACTTTAAAAGAAGGATATAATGGTGATATCTCTTCAAAAGACGCTGGTAAAATCGGTGGTAACATGGTTAGAAAAATGATTCAACAAGCTGAAAATCAAATGAAATAGTTTCATTTTGATTCCAATTCATTTTGTTTCATTTTAACTTTAGGCAGAAGTATTTTTCTTGGTTTTATATATGTTTTTGGTTTAAGCATACATAAAGGCAGGAGATGTGCTCCTGCCTTTTCTTTTTTTCATATGTAATTGTAAAAATGACCTATTGATTTAATTTCGTATAACCTGTTAAATCTGGTTTTTGAATGTCTGTATCTGTTACTGTATTAATTTCATAAGAAATTTCGCTTGTTTCAGTCTTTAATACTACTCCTGTTTCTTTCTCTACCAAAATAGTTCCTACATCTTTTAATCTAATTTCATAGCATTCTTTGTTACTATCTTGCACTGATTTAACAGATGCTCTAACTGCTTCTTTCCATACATCTTCTGAATTCATATAGTTTGTAAAAGTATAAAGCAATACTTTTCCACTACCAGAGCTTATTATTTTTTGACCATTTGCTTCAGTTGCAGTAAGCTCTTCATCTCCATTTCGATAAAATGTCATAGTTAAATCATTTCCCACATTCTTCATTAAATAATGACTTTCATCTTTCGCCCAAATTTGAGTAGTCATTCCCTCATTTTGTTTCATTTCCATGTAGTAATTTGTAATTTTTTCAGATTCTTTTGCTTTTGCTAATAAATCATTAAAAATACTAACCTTACGAATTGTGATAATAGCAAAAATCACAACGACAAGTAATACAACAATTAAAAGTATTACGACAAGCTTTTTAACTTTTTTTCCTTCCATATTTTCCCCTTTCTTTATTACTTATACTGTAACAATATCATTAACTTAATTCTTTGTCTATATCCTATATCAAAAAATCTCAAAAGCCTGCAAAATCTGTCGTTTTTTGTCGAAAAATGTTGTATGATTTTTGTTGATTCTTGTCGTAATTACTACTATAATAATTAATGATTTTTAGTAATCAACGATTGCTATGTAAGATTGCTATGCACTTTTACATTAGTTATAGAATGTAGTACATCAGCCACCGGACAAAAGGAAGGTAAACAATGAAAAAATTTTTTGCACTTTTTATGGTTCTTGTTCTTTGTATGTCCACAGCAGTTCCGGCTTTTGCAGCCGAAGTTTCTGAGGACAGTTCCACTTCTGAAAGCTCTGTCGTTTACGATACGCGCGCCGACAGAGGAAGTTACGAAAGTACCTGGTTCGACGGTTCTGGTTCCCTTCAGGGCCGTGAATTCACCATCTACACTGGTATCAGTGGACGATTCGGTCTTACTTTCGGTATTGAAGATTCTACTCGGACTGCCGACGTCAAGATCATGCTCAGGAACCCGAGTGGGAACTATATTTTCTTGGGCTCTTCGGGTTCTCCCCTCTGCCTGCTTGGAACAACAAGTAGTGGTTGGAAAACCGAACAAGCCTATGTAATCACAGGCCAACCGGCTGGCACTTACACCGTTAATGCCAATCCGGTCTTTGCTCCCAACGGAGTACGTGTTATGTGTTGGATTTATGATGTTTGATCTTACACATTAACCACAATTAACCCAAATTGCATATAGGTAAGTAACTAACAACCGGCTGATGTATTTACGTTCATTGAGAGGGAAGACGCAATGCGTTCTCCCTCTCAACCTTTTTATTCTCTTTCCATCCCACCATCTTCTCGATCAAGCGTTTTGGTTTTCTCTTTATAGCTTCTTCTAATAAAATCTTTTCGAAATTCTTCTATTTGTTCATCTGTTAAACTTTTAAAATCTCCATGTAAATAGTCATCTCCGACCGCAAAGCAATTTCCTGCTATACTCTCCAAATCAAAAACCAAGTTTATCGGTAAATTATCAATTTTTCCTTCTTCATTACAAATTAATAAAGCATCTTTATACGGTATTACTTCAATTAGTCCTCCCACTAATTCTTGTTTTGCCTCTAGGGTATTTTCAATCTTCATTACTTTTGGTAAATCACCTACCGCTTTCTAGGCAAACTCTATCTGATAAGTTAATGATTATGGTAATTGATATTCCTGTCCAATCGATTTATGATTTAGAAACAGGAAATCGTGGTATTTTAGATTATGAACTATGTGCAATCGCTAAATGCTTAGGTGTTATCTAGTAACGATCTTTTAAAAGATTTTGAAAAATATTTATATAACTTATCTCTTGCATTATCAAAAGCTTTGACTCGTAATTGATAATTATAACCTCTCAGTAAAAGGATTTACTAATCCTATAAATGGGAACATATTTTCAATTGACAACCAATTTAAGTTTATATATACTTTACCTATATAAAGGGGGATTCTTATAATGAAAAAATTTATCTTCAGCATAACCATAATTATTGTTCTATTATTAATTATTCTTTTATTCAAAATTTTTGCACCAACTTTTCCAACTTCTACTTCCAACTATTCAAATGATGATGTTGCTCAATTAATTTTTAAAGGTTTAGAAAACATGGATAACATGAACAATGTTTCTTTTGAAGTACAAACCGATTTTTCACTTACTAGACGTTATTATAAAGGAAATAAATATAAACTGGTAGTTTTGGAAAATTATTCATCAGACTCAAATCTGTCTGAATGCATTATAGATTTAGATCAAAAGAAATCATATTCTATTGGGAAAGATAAATTTTTAATAATTCAACCTCTAACCTCTAACACTGACGCTCTTCAATATAAACTTGCACAATATTTAGAAAAATCTAATAATTCTAACATCTCTTACAGCTCTAAATATCAATATCAATATGTTAAAGATGATATATTGGAAGGAAAAGATTGTATTTTGGTTAAAGAAGTTCTCTATCATTTAGAAAATAATACTTATATTGATGTCAGTGCAAAATCCCCTGAAAAAGAAGTTGCTGTATACTGGATAGAGAAATCTACTGGATTCGTTTTAGGTGTATCACAAATGCCATATAATATGGATTCTGCTACTCCTAGCACAATAATAAGAAATATCACACTTGGTGAAGTAAAAGATAGCGATTTTAAAGTTGATACTCCAGAAGATTATACAGTAATAGAAGCTAAGTAATTCTATCTAACAGAATACAACTATGAAAAAATGCTAGATTTGTAATATTCAGAAGACAAAGCCTGCGGTAGAGGATGCTTCTAATCCAGATTCAATGGCGAAAAATATATCATTTGAAACATTAAAAATAGAATATTTCCTTGATTTCTACTGAGTTTAATTAAATATTTTCTCTCAATAACAACAGCAGGGGATGTTCAATAGCTTTTAAGATTCCGTTTTTTTCATCAGCTCAATTTCTTTTTGATAAATTTGTATATTATCTAGGCTAATTTCAAGTGTTTGCATTTTTTCTTCCATCTTTTTTTCATTAATCTTTAATTCTTCTTCCAACATAATTAAAATTCTGCGAATAGTTTCTTTATCCAATGTTTCAATAGGAACTTCTTGTTTTTTTACCTGTTCATAAAGAGAAAAAAACTCTATTTTATCAAGAGGTGCTATAGCTTCTTCTGGTTTTATTTGATTTGGTTCTTGTCGGTTTGGCTCTTTTGCTATTTTCTTTTTTCTGAAAAAGAAGTTTCGTATTTTATTTTTTAATTTATCCCAAAAACTCTCTGGTTCATATATCATTAACATCGACATTGGTTTATTCTCCTTCTCGTGTTCTTTCTTTTAAATTTTTTTGCAAATTTGCTCGTTCTTCTTGCTTTTCTTTTTCTACTGTTTGTGTATCCCAAATAGCAAGAGAAATTTCTTGCATCACTTTAGTCTGTTCTTGTAATAACTGATAGGTCTGTATGATTGCTGATCTTATAGCAGAATCAACTCTCTCTCCTTGGTCAAGTTGTTCCACTAGTTTATTCACTTCTTGTGATATTTCTTCTTTTTCAGCTTTTAGGACATCTACTTTTCTTTTAAGGTCATCTGGTTGTTGATTTGGAGTTAGTTTATTTTCTTCTGGAATTCCCGAAGAATTTTGCAAAATTTTATCTCCCTCATTTTCTTGTTCTTCTTGCGGTTCTTGAAATTCTTTTTCTTCTTCATATTGAAATTGAAAACCCTTTTGATGTACAGCATCCATAATTTCTTGAGCAGCTTTTGGTCCAATTTGACGGATTCTTTTTAGTCCCTCCGGTGTTAATGTTAATAACTCCGAAATTTTCTGAATGTTAGCTCTTATCAATGGAATATATACACTTCTTCTTAATGGTAGTTCTTCTATTCTCATCATCTCTGGTGATCGTTCTTCTTGTTTCGTTCCTTCTTTTTCTTTCTCCCATTCAAATTGAAAGCCTCTTTGATGCACAGCATCCATAATCTCTTGCACACTTTTAGGATCTATTTGCTGAATTTTTAACAGACTTTCTGGCGTTTCTTGTAACAATGAAGAAATATCTCCAATCTTCTTTTTGATTAAGGCTCTATATGTTTTTTTACTTAACGCCAAAGTTTCAATTGCTATTAATTTTGGATTTTGTATTCCCTCTTTTTCGGCTTCCTCCCATTCGAATTGATAGCCTTTTTGATGAACAAGATCCATTATCTCTTGAGCTTTTTTAGGACCAATATATTGAATTTGCTGAAGTTGGATTGGTGTTAACTTTAATAGGTCTGTCATGGTCTTGATACCAGCTGAATGTAATGGTGAAATGAGTCTTTCTGTATTCTCTTCGAGCATCCTAATAGAATCTGGAACAGATTGGATGTGAACACTTTGCTGTTTTTCTTTTCCACTGCATAAGGCAATTAATCTTTCTCGATCTTCCTCTCGAATCGCTACCTTGCCATCCTGTTTCCAAATACCATATTGTTCAAAATATGCTCGAATGAATTCTTCGTTAGCCTCAAAAGCTAATCTTTCCTTTATTTCAACCCTCAAAAATCTTTTTCCATGCGAGATTGCTTTATTTTTAAGTTGTCGAACTCGCTCCGGGGAAAGATTCATTTTTTTCCCAACTTCTCTTAACGTTTCTTTCTTCTCGTTATTTAAGCCTAATTGTCTACCTAGAATTTCTCTAGTTCTATTAGGAAAACGCTGTAATAGAATATCTAGAGCAGAATCAATTCCTTTATCCAAAACCCAGCTTTTGGAATCCTGATCATTATATCGTCCAATTAATTCTTCTAACATGGTTTCATATGCTTTTGATTCTCCGAAATAAAAGTCTCTTATCAAAGGTAGCTGTTTTTGATATTTTAGCATAATAGGATTTGTTTGAACAATCTTTTCTTCTTCCATTGAATCTGCTGCATTGGCAAGGTCAACACGATATTGAATATATGCTTCTTGAAAATGAGCTACACTTCCAAAATTCTGTACAATTCCTTCTATCTCCGCCTCTGAAATCCCAATTTCTTTTTGATAAATTGTATCTTCTTTTGAAAGAGGAAAAACTCCCCCAATTCTTCCTTCTCTGATCTCCTTGATTAATGCTTCTGATAATTTTCCTTGTAAATTTCTAGCTCTAAGATAGGTATATTCGGATTCATACAAAGCTTCTAATTCTGCCTTTTCTTCTGTTTTTCCCTCTTCTTCTAATCGTTTTTTTAGTTCTGCCATATTTGAAAAAGCATAGGGATATTGTTTAGCAAATGCTTTCAATCGTTCAATTTTTGATTGTATGTTATCTCTTCCTTTTTTATTTTCTTTTTGTACTGCCATCGTCTTCTTTCCCTTCTATCTTTCTTCGTTTTTTCTGATCTTAATCCAAATTTTTTACATCTTCTTGCTATTTCGTTTTAAAAACCGATAGATCTCCTTTCAAAGGAATAATCCCCCAACCTTCTAATTCCTCTCGATATGGCTCATAAATATCATTTAATAAATAAACCTTCTTTTGAAAATAGAATCCAAAAGCAATTTCTGCAAATCCATTGGCTCCGATATAATTTTCGAATCCATTTTTACTTTCATTGACAATTAATAAACAATCCACATCATCTTTTTGAATTTCTGAAAAATGTAATAAACTCGCATCTCTCTTTTCCATCTCTACCATAAATTCTCTTGGAACAACCACTTGATGTCCCATATTGGTTAATTGTTTTTCTAATTCAAAAAACTTTGGTATAAATTTTTTACTTCCACTTAATACGATTTTCATTTCTTTTTCCCCTAAATTAAATTTTCTGGATTTAAATTCTTCAATTCTTCTAAAACGAATTTTCCATCTTTACGGATTAAAACATCATCAAACCAAATTTCTCCTCCGCCATATTCTTCTGTTTGAATGCAAACAATATCCCAATGAATACTCGATCGATTTCCATTATCCGATTCTTCTAAGCTATCTCCTGGTGTAAAATGAAAACTCCCTTTAATTTTTTCATCAAATAGGGTATCTCCGATTGGTTTTTCAATATATGGATTTACTCCTAACGCGAATTCACCAATATAGCGAGCTCCTTCATCCGTATCTAAAATTTGATTTAATTCTTTTTCATGATCGCTTGCTGTTGCTTTTATGATTTTTCCATTTTCAAACTCAAAACGAATCTTTTGAAAAGTAATTCCGTTATAGGTCGTTTCTGTATTATAGGTAATAACCCCATTTACACTGTCACGAATTGGAGCTGAAGCAACTTCCCCATCCGGAATATTATTTTTCCCTGTATATTTTTCTGCTGGAATCCCTTTCATACGAAATTTCAAATCTGTTCCTGGTCCTTTAATCAAGACTTGATCCGTTTTGGTCATTAATTCTTTTAATGGTTCCATTGCCCTACTCATTTTCGCATAGTCTAAATTACAAACCTGAAAATAAAAATCTTCGAACTTTTCTGTGCTTTGCTTGCTCATCTGTGCCATAGCAGCATTTGGATAACGTAAAATACACCATCTCGTATGTTTTACTCGTTCTTCAAAATGAACTGGTAATGTATAATATTGATTATATAAATTCATCTTACTTGCTTCGATTCCAGATAATTCTGAAAGATTGGAGTTTGCTCGAATTCCAATATAAGCATCCATATCTTTCATACGAATTAAATCATATTTCGCATATTGTTTGATTTGTTCTTCATCTAAATCTTGTAATAAGATACGTAACATTTCATAATTGGTAATATTCCATAGAACATTTACTTTCTTTCTTCTAGCTTGCTTTGCTAATTCTTTTGCAAGCTCCATTCCATCTTCTCCAAGAATATCGATCAAAAGATTCTCTCCTGCTTGAATTTGAATCGAATATTCTAATAAATTTTGGGCAAGCTGTTCGATTCTTGAATCTTTCATTTTTCTCCCTCTTTCAAAAATAAGGCAAGAAATCAAATTTCCTGCCTCTATTTTTCTTAAGCTTCTGGTTCTACTAAACCAAAGTTTTTATTATCTTTTAAACGATAAATAACATTTACTTTTCCTGTTTCTACATTGATAAATGTTAAGAAACGATCTTGTGGTCTTTCTTCTAACTTTAATTTTGCATCTTCTGGTGTAATTGGTTTGATTTCGTAATACATTGTTTTTACAATTTCATCTTCTACTTCACGCTCACCAGCAAATAAAGTTGTAGTCTCTTCTTTTAAACGAATGGATTCGGTCATATTTTGTTTGTCTTTTTTGGTTTTCATTTTGCGAATTTGACCTTCTAAAATATCAATATCTTTATCAATTGATGCATACAAATCAGCATGACTTGTAATTGCTCGGAAACCAGATCCCTCATAAGTTAATTGCATTTCTGCAACTTGATCTTTTCCTTCTGTTTTTATTGTAACATTTACATCAAAATCCTCTGTAAAATACTTACTTAATCTTTCTACCTTTTTTTCAATATAGTCTTTGATTGACTCAGTTGCCTTAATATCCTTCTCTGTTATTGTTATGTTCATAACTATTCTCTCCTTCCGTTTTTTGGGTAAAAATAATTGTGTTCTTATTATATCTCTTTTCTTCTGTTTTTTCAAATACTTTTTCAGTTTTTTTCCGCATTTGAAAGATTTCCCTTAAAACCCGACTTTTTTTCGGATAGTGCTTGCCTTTTTCTTTATTTTATGGTAAAATGATATCCGTTAATATTACGAACTTACTTAAAGGGAGGTGCAAAAAAAGATGCCAAATATCAAATCAGCAGTAAAAAGAGTTAGTGTAATCCAAAAGAAAACATTAAGAAATAATATGATTAAAACTGGATATCGTACAGCTGTTAAGAAATTTGAAAATGCTGTAGAAGAAGCAAATGTAGAAGAAGCTACAAAATTATATGCAGAAGCTAGCAAAAAAATAGATCAAGCTTGTACAAAAGGTGTTATTGTAAAAAATACAGCTGCAAGAAAAAAATCTAGATTAGCAAAAAAATTAAATGCGATCAAAGCATAGAAAATAAAAAATTGTGCACAGTTTTTTATTTTGAAAGGTTATGGAAAATAACCTTTCTTTTTTTGGCAAACATTTCCTTTGTTTTTCTCTTCAAATTATGTTACCATTAATTTAGAATTGTTAATTAATTTTAGAAAGAGGTAAACTTATGATCAAAGAATTACACTCCCTATTCCAAAAAGCAAAACAAGATTTCCTTTCCATGGATTTAGAAACTGGAAAACTTGTAAAATCCGGTCTTCAATTTTCTTTTGCTTTTATGCTATTTTCCGTTTGTTTGTTACTAACCTATTTACTTGTACATAACCCAGATCTATTTTTCATTGGATATTCTCTCTTCAAAAGTAGTATTTTTTTCAATCTTGCCTTTATTGCTTTTGGAATTATTTTTTATAACATCAAAAAACAAACCAATTAATGGTTTGTTTTTCTTTTTGGGCTATTTACTTAATTCTTCTTTGAACATTTGATTTAACATTTGTGGATTTGCTTTTCCTTTTGTCTCTTTCATGGCCTGTCCTACTAAAAATCCTAATGCTTTTTCTTTCCCGCCTTTGAAATCCGATACCGATTGCGGATTTGCTTCAATTACTTTCTTTACAACTTCTAAAATTGCTCCTTCATCAGAAATTTGAATCCATCCTTTTTCTTGAATGATTTCTTCTGGATCTTTTGGATTTTCAAACAATACTTCCACTACCTTTTTTGCAATCGCAGAGCTAATCGTACCTTTTTCGATTAATTGAATAACTTTGTCAAGCTCTTCTGCTGTAAATGGAATTTGATCCGCTTCTAATTCTTTCTCATTTAAAATTCTAGAAATATCGGATAAAATCCAATTTGCAACAGCTTTTGCATTTCCTGTTATCTGTTCTGCTTTTTCGAATAAATCAGATAAATATTTGGATGCCGTTAATAGTCTTGCATCTTTTTCCGATAATTTAAATTCTTCCATGTATCGTTTTCTTCTGCTCTCTGGCAATTCTGGTAATTCTTTTCGGATTTTTTCAATATATTCATCGGAAAGACGAATCGCAACTAAATCTGGATCTGGGAAATAACGATAATCTTGTGCATCTTCTTTATCTCTCATGGAAAATGTTCTTCCAGATACATCATCCCATCTTAAAGTTTCTTGCTCAATCACGCCACCTTCTTCTAAAACGTCAATCTGACGATTTGCTTCATACTCAATTGCTCTTACAATGGCACGGAAAGAGTTCATGTTCTTCATTTCAGTTCTTGTTCCAAATTTGGTTTCTCCTTTTTTTCGAACCGAAACGTTTACATCTGCTCTTAAGGATCCTTCTTGCATTTTACAGTCTGAAACTTCAATATATTCAAAGATGGATTTTAATTTTCTTAAATATCTTTCTGCCTCTTTTGCAGATCTTAAATCAGGTTCGGATACTGATTCAATTAGAGGAACTCCTGCACGGTTTAAATCAACTAAGCTTCCTCCTCCAAATTCATTATGATTTAATTTTCCAGCATCTTCTTCAATATGAATTCTGGTTAAACGAACTGTCTTAGGATTTCCTTCGTCATCCTCAATTTCAACGACTCCATGTTCGCATAGTGGTTTATCATATTGCGAAATTTGATAAGACTTTGGAAGGTCTGGGTAAAAATAGTTTTTACGGTCATTCTTGCTATCTCGAGCAATTTCACAGTTTGTTGCAAGTCCAGCTTTTACGGCATATTCGACTACCTTTTCATTAAGAACAGGAAGGGTTCCAGGCATTGCCATACAAATTGGACAAGTATGGGTATTTGGCTCTCCTCCAAATTCTGTTGGGCAGGAACAAAATATTTTTGTCTTGGTTGAAAGTTCAGCATGAACTTCTAGTCCAATGACAATCTCATAATCTTCTCTTGACATTCTTTTTCCTCCTATTTCTTAAATTCTGGTTGATATGTTTTTCGGAAATTTGTTTTTTGCTCATATGCATAAGCTGCATTTAAAATCTTTTCTTCTTGGAAACGGTTTCCGATTAATTGCATTCCTACTGGCATTCCTTTGCTATCTACTCCACAAGGAATCGAAATTCCTGGAAGACCTGCGATATTGACAGAAACTGTACAAATATCTGCTAAATACATTTCCAATGGATTATTGGATCTGGTTCCAATTTCAAATGCAACCGTTGGTGAGGTTGGCGTTAATAGGACATCATATTTTGCAAATGCTTTTTCAAATTCTTTCATAACTAACGTACGAACTAATTGTGCTTTTTTGTAATAAGCATCATAGTATCCAGAGGATAATACATAAGTTCCTAAGATAATTCTTCTTTTTACTTCTGGTCCAAAACCCTCACTTCTTGAATTTTTGTAAATATCCTTTAAATTCGTAAAATTCTTGGTACGATATCCATAACGAATTCCATCAAATCTTCCTAAATTGGAACTTGCTTCTGCACAAGCAACGATATAGTAAGTTGCTAAGGCATATTTTGCAATATCTAATGAAAACTCTTCAACTTCTGCTCCCATTTTTTTGTATTCTTCGATAGCTTGCATTAATTTTTCTTTTACTTCTGGATTAATTCCCTCTCCAAAATATTCTTTTGGAACACCAATTTTGATTCCTTTGATATCCTTTTCTAATGCTTTGGTATAATCTTTCTTTTCGATATTTTGTGATGTAGAATCTTTTTCATCATGTCCTGCTATTACATTTAATAGAATCGCTGCATCACGTACGTCTTTGGTAATTGGACCAATCTGGTCTAAGGAAGATGCAAACGCAACTAATCCATAACGAGAAACAAGTCCATAAGTTGGTTTCAATCCAACAACACCACAAAAAGCTGCAGGTTGACGAATACTTCCACCTGTATCACTTCCTAATGCCCAAGGAACCATTTGTGCTGCAACAGCTGCTGCAGAACCTCCAGAAGAACCTCCTGGAACTGTATTTAGATTCCATGGATTTTTCGTTTTCTTAAAATACGAATATTCGGTGGATGCTCCCATTGCAAACTCATCCATATTTAACTTTCCTAGATTAATCATTCCTTGCTCATTGATTTTTTCAATAACTGTTGCATCATAAGGAGCAACAAAATTTTCTAGCATTCTAGAACTACAAGTTGTCCTTACTCCTTTCGTACACATGTTATCCTTAATTCCAATTGGAATTCCTGCTAAACTGGATTTGATCTCACCAGAAGCAATTTTTTCTTCCATCTTTTTTGCTTCTTCTGTTGCTTCATCTGTCAATGTCGTTACAAAAGCTTCTACTTGTCCTTCTTTTTCTTGAATTCGATCTGTATAGGCTTTTGTAATTTGCGTAACAGTAAGCTCACCAGAAGCAAGTTTATCTTGTAACTCATGTACGGTTAATTCTGTAATCTTCATTCTTCTCTCCTCCTATATCACTTTCAGCTCTTCACCAATTTCTTTCCAATTATGAAAAACAGGAATCGAATGATCTTGAATATTTTGATTCATTTTGGAAGACATCATAAATGTCTGAATCTTGTTTTCTTGCATCTTTTTGCAATGATGATAAGCATCATCAATAAATAAATCAATTTTATTTTCTAAGCAAAGATCAATTTTCTCTTCTGCATTCATATAGAAATGATGATATTTTACTTGGTTTTTCGCAAGCCATTGTTTGGTTAGAGCTTCTGTATTTTCACCTAACATTTGACTTCTTGCTGTGATTAAATAAATTTCATGATTTTGATATAATCGATCAATTACTTCGGCAGCATTTTCCTTAATCGTAATTTCTAAGATTATTTTTGTAAAATCATGTTCTTTCCAAAACTTCTCATCTTGCTCATCATTCCATCCAAACATTTCTTTATATGGTAAATTCGTTACCGTTTTACCTGCCTCTTCTAATTGAAAATTTGGATTGATGTTTTTCCTGGTATAATCTAATGCTTCTTCTACGATCTTCTCAAATGTATTAGCGATTGTGTCATCAATATCAATTCCGATTTTCACTTTTTACTCCTTTTATTGAATCACTTTTGGTATTTTAAACATTCCTCTTTCTTGTTCTGGTGCGTTTTGTAATAACTCTTCTCTTGATGTTTCTTGTTTTACTTCATCTTTACGAAAAACATTACAATTCTCATTTGCCCCGATCGTAATTTCTAATCCTTCTGTCGGAGCACTATTTACTACATTCGCAAAGTCTAAAATATCTTGTAAATGTAACAAATATGTATCAACTTCCTCTTCTTTTAATTCTAAATTAGCAAGTTTTGCAATATGCAAAATCTCTTCTCTACTAACTTCTGCCATACACAATCATCTCCTTACGTTTTGACCTTTTTTATGTGCTTTATTATATAAGCTTTTGAAAAAAAAAACAAGTCCCAAATGCCTATCTTCCGCTATTTTTCAAGAAATTATTTTCTTCGTCTGTGTGATTTATATTGGAATATGCTTCTTTTAATTTTAAATTAATTTGTTCTTTTTGTCCTCCTAAACTATCTGTACCTACATCTCTTGAATCTTCTATGTTAAAAACTGCTCTTAAATTAAGTTCTGTTATAACATTAAATTGATTTTTCACTTCAAAGAAGATCTGAAT
Organism: uncultured Clostridia bacterium; assembly: GCA_944393505.1. Lineage (GTDB taxonomy): Bacteria > Bacillota > Clostridia > TANB77 > CAG-508 > CALYAK01. Next base: position 21,433 of record CALYAK010000021.1, read on the forward strand.
ATTCATATTCTTATTGTTATAATCATGTTTTCTCAACTCTTCATATTCTTCTTTTGTTATACAACATAGACATGTCATTGGTAATATCTTTCTTTTATCAAAAGCTAATGATTTAAACTCATATTTCTTACTACGAAATGTTAAGAATAATTGGTTTGTCGGTCTATCTCTTTGGTCTATTGGTGTATCGTACATATTAATTTCTTTTATTCTAATCATAGAGGGCAATACATCACTAAAACACTTAAACATTATTTTAAAATCAAATGCATATGCTAATCCGTTGATCACCTCTTTACTAGTTGTTACTAGTACATTTTTGTATTGGTTTATAGTTTCATAATTATGCCATGTTGCAATATCTAATGTAATGCTACTGGTTGCTTCATCATCGACTGTAATAGTTGATTGATACTTTGCTAATCTTTCAGTTTTGTTTTGTTCATCAACTTTTTTATCCTGTATTTTAGTATACCTATATCCTAAGACACCAAAAATAACAGTTGCTAAAACACTTGCTATATCTCCTAAATCTATATTGCTAAATATAACTCTAATTATCTCTAATACTTTTAAATATACCAACATATGTAAAGCAATTATTTTTGTATATAATATCATATCTTCTCCTCCCAATTTTTGTTTTTTATTATTGTTCTACTATAATAACCTTATCTCTTATTTCTTTTAATACTTTCTTAGTATCTTTCATTGTTATTCTATATTCCTCTTTAAAAATATACTTGTCTTGCATTAATTGAAATGCTTTTAATAGATCTTCATTATATTCTGTATGAAAATATCCAAAGTCTTCAATTTGAATATTTTCATTTACTCCACCTTTTCTATAGATTTCTTCTTCTCTTTTATACTTAACTATTTCTTTAAATTCTTCTTTATTATTTAAAAACTCTTGTATTCTGTTTGTTTTAAACAGTATTGCTAAATCATATAAATGTTTTGATAAATCCACATACATTTGCTTTTCAAAATATAACTCAGCAGCAAATAGTTTATCTATAAAAATTCTTTCTAGCTTTTGAACTTTAATTTCAAAAGGTTTTATGTCAAATTCTTTTATCAAAATTTCTTTTTCCTTTTCATTTGCATATTGATATAGGATTGGCTCTATTGTATATAATTCTGTAGGTTCACTAACAGTAAAAGATGTTGCTTCTATTTGTATTTCACCAGCTCTATGTAGCCCTATTTCTTCGTTTTCAAAAAATGTAGTATATTTATAAAATGCTGTTATACTCTGTTTTCTATCTTTTGTCTTCTCTTTTTCTAACTCCAATCCAGGAATTTTATATCCAAGTGCTGATTTTTTTAATCTATTTTTATTGCTATTATTAGAATCCTCTTTCACTACTTCTACTGTCAAATCAATATCTTCTGAAAATCGATTCATCGTGTCTAGTATTTTATATACAGCAGTCCCTCCTTTAAAATATGCTTTTAAATATTCTTGTTTCTCTGCTAATTCTTTTAAAACAGTACAGACATAATAGTCTTTTTCTATTATGTCTGCATCAATATTTATCTTCTTACTCATATCATTGATAAACTTCTTAAAATCTTCCCCTCTTAAATGAAATAACAAAATCTTCCTCCTATCTTGCTAAAATCAATAATTTTTCCAAAGCATTTTTGCTATTCGTCTCTCGAATGTATTTTAAAATCTTTTCAAAATCCAATTTGTATTCTTCTATTAAATGATATAAAATTTCATTTGCATTTTCTGCTTCAATAGAAATATGGTCTTTATTTTCTAAAATATCAATAAATTGCAAATATCGGTAATTCTCATTTGTTATCTTTATTTTTGGTTTTATGATATAGGTTCTTAACTTTTCATCATATTGCTTATGATATTTACATTCATTGGTTACAATATCAGTAACATTTGGAACTAATGTTGTTAGACCAAGCATATTAAATAATTTCGCACCAACCATATATCCTTTTATATTTCCTTCTCTATCTTCTAAATATTTCAATTTTTTTAATTTATTTATGTCTAAACTCATTTCTCCAAATATTGTATAGACTGGTTTATAATATACTCCTCTATATTCCGCTCTTATAATCCCTTCATTTTTTAATCGATTTAAAATAACATTAATATTCTTTAAAGCCTTTTCTATTTCTTCCTTTTTGCAGTTTTTTATTACATGTTTTTTTATATCTTCTATAAAGATTGGTTCATCTTCCGGATATTGTTCAATATATTCTATAACTGATTTACAAATATTCATATGTTTACCTCCTTTCTTTGTTATTTTTTTGTATATTTATTATATATTATTTACTTTGTAATAACATTATATTCGTTTTTTTCTACTTTGTCAATATTACTACTCACTTAATTAAGCACGGAAATAAAAAAATAGCCCCATAAAATAAGGCTATTTAAAATCATTTACCACTCTTTGTTTCCTGCCAACGAATTTCCAAAAAATAATTTTTTTAGCTTTTGGAAGAAAGTTGCAAAAATATTTTTCTTTTCTTCATACGGTACTAAAGTTTGTAGTCTTGGTGCTTCTTGTTTCTCCGATACTGCTTCTTCCTCCCTTTTTCTAGCATCATAAATCTTTTTAAAGTTTTCTAATCTTTTTTGGTATACTTGTATATCACCAGTTGCAATAAATTCTTTTTTCACAAGGTCTAATGATTCTTTTAGTGTCGTTTCTTTGGTTGCAACTGGATTAAAGTTATGAATAATACGATTTAATTCTTTTTCCTCTACAATTCCTTTTTTTAATTCAAATTTAGGATCAAAATTTGGTCCTTTCCATAGGTCATATCCTTCTTCTTTTTTGGTAATGACCGCTTTAATAAACTGGCTTGGAATCACGATTTGATCATTTGCTTCTACGGCAAAAATTGGTTGCAAGCTACGAATATAGTTTGCATATTTGCATTCTCTTGGTAGTTCTAAAATGCAAGTAACATCAGCACCTTTTCCCAATCCATAATCGGCAAAAAGTTTCTTTAAATCTGCTTCTACCCCCATTTGAATTGGATCAAATTCTCTTCCACCTAAATATGCTTGCAAAATTTCTGGGCGATATTTCTTTAAATTTTCTAATACGCCAAGTTCTTCAGCTTTTCCGGATAAAGAAGCTCTTTTTACATGAATTCCGTTTGAGAAAAGATTTTCAATTTCGTCTTCATTCTCTAGATCTTCTAATTGAATTGCATAGCGAAAATAGATCTTTTTTTCTTTATCGGTTACAATATTCATTTCTTTCATTACTTTTTTCTCTTTTGCTACACCCATTAATATCGTTCTTCCTTTGCTAAATTTTTCCTAGTTAGATTATATCACAAATCATTTTTGATGCAAGAAAATTACGAAAAATGTAATATAAACGTAAAGAAAGAACCAAAATGGTTCCTTCTTTACAATAATTCTATATTTTTGATTTCTAGTTTTGTAATGAAACCTATTAATGCCATAAATTAGTTTGAATTCCGTGAATATCGCAGAAGAAATGTTGGGCTTTTTTACCGTGCGAACATTTTATAGCCTGAGTTATTGTTGTAGGACAAGAAACACTCTTACTATGATTTTTAGATCTCTCGTTCATTGCTCTTGTCGCATGACTAGACGAACAAGCATATCCCATAAGCCTCAGGTCATTACCACAACTCGAGCATGTCCATCTCACATCCCACCTCTTATTACCTTTACCTATAACATCATCACAATAATCACAACGCCTTGTTTCAGACGTCTCCGTACTTGAGAACGGCGTCCCAATCGTTCCAGAAGTAGATGAACATCGAACACTCTTCTTACCCGATCCATTACAAGTAGGACAAGTCACTACTTGAGTAAACGGTCCCGTACATGTTTCCGATTTGCACAAACTCGTTTCCGTATCCCCAAACGCCTCTGATACATTTCCTGCTTTATCAATTGCAACAACAATTAGACTATATTCTGTATAAGATTGAAGTCCTTTAAATGTAAAAGAGTCCAAATTATTATATGTATAATCTGCTATATTAGGGTTCGTATTCGTTATCTCCCATCTCAAAATTCCACTAGTAATATCTGTTCCTGAACATTGCACAGTAAATGTATTTTCTACTTTACCGACAAGTGTCATTGCTTGAACTACAGGTTTAACAACATCTCTTGTAAAAATTAGTGTTCCACCATTTGATTTGTTTCCTGCATAATCATAAACATATGCTTCAACTGTCCATCTTCCATCTGCAGCTATCACAAATGTATCTAAAGTTGTCATTTCTAATTCTCCTATATTAACACTTTGATCTTTTGTTACTTGTATGTTTGCAATCGTTCCGTCTCCTGTTGCCGTTCCTGTTACTTTATATGTTACCTTGTCTGTCATTGGACTGGTTACATCTCCATTGTGAGTTACCATTACACTAACATCACTTCTATAGTAACTAACTTCTCCTTGCATTCCATTTGCTACACTTACTGTCGGAGCATTCGCACTAACAGTATCCCTTGTTACGACAATTCCTTCTGCTACTACCGATTTTCTTCCTGCTTTATCATATGTATATCCTTTTACTGTCCACCTTCCATCTGC
>CALYAK010000022.1 GCA_944393505.1 uncultured Clostridia bacterium
ATTTTAGTAGTCAAAAGCACCGTATTGACGGTGCTGATATTTAAAAATTTTTAAGACATTTTCAATTTTGCTTTACATGATTTTTCATTCTCTTTTCTAAAATCCTTGCCATTTGAACACCGGAACAAGATGCCATCATTAACCCTCTTGTCATTCCTCCTCCGTCTCCAATCGAGTATAGCCCTTTGATATTGGTCTCAAAATTAGAATCAATGCTAATTTGATTGCTATAAAATTTGATTTCTGGTCCATAAAGCAAGTTATCTGGATTAGCAAAACCCTCAATAATTTTGTCCAAAGCTCGAATGAATTCCAAAATATCGGTCATCGTACGATAACCTAGTGCAAATGTGATATCTCCTGCCACAGCAGATTTTAACGTTGGTACAACTGTATTTCTTTTCAATTCTTCTTCCCAAGTTCTTTTTCCTCGGTAAATATCCCCTAATCTTTGAACAACAATATTGCCTGCACCTAATTCATTTAAGTTTTTTGCTACATTTCGTCCATATTCGATTGGCTTATCAAACGGATATTGAAATTTATGAGAAACTAAAATTGCTAAGTTTGTATTCGTACTCTTCTTTTCTTTATAGGAATGTCCATTTACTAAAGTAATATTATGATCATAGACTTCGGTTGAAACAAATCCACTTGGATTTTGACAAAAAGTTCTCACTTTGTCTTTAAATGGTCCAACTCTTCCAATGAATTTTCCTTCATACATGTAGGTATTAATTTTTTCCATAATTTTATCTGGTAGCTCATAGCGAATTCCAATATCCACGACACCAGTTTTAGTCGCAATATGATGTCGATCACACATAGCAACTAACCAATTCGCACCTTTTCTTCCTACCGCTACGACAACATGATCTGCATAAATTGTTTCTGAGTCTGCAAAATCCTCATTTTCGACTTGACTAGCAGGTCTTACTTTAACACCTTTGATTTGATTGTTCTCTACGACAAGATCATCCACTGCTGTTTCAAATTGAATATTGACACCATGGTCAAGTAAATATTTTTCTAGTTTTCCATATAACTCATGACTTTTTTCTGTTCCTAAATGTCGAATTGGGATGTTAATTAAAGTAATCTCTTCTTTTTTTGCTTTTTCGTTAATTTTTTTTACTTCTTCTTTGTATTCTGTTCCTTCTAGATGTTTGTCTGCTCCGAAGTCTAAATAAATTTGGTCAGTATAATCGATTAGTTTTTTGGTTTCTTCGACTCCTATGTATTCTTGTAAATCTCCTCCCACATAGATTTGATCCATATCTGGATCATACAAAGATAATTTTCCATCCGAAAAAGCACCTGCTCCAGAAAATCCACAAGTAATATGACAAAGTGGTTTACATTTTACACATTTTCCTGTTTTCTCAATTGGGCAGATTCTCTGCTCAACTCGTTTTCCTTGTTCAATTAACAGAATGTTTTGATGTTTTCCTTTTTGAATCAATTCATAGGCTAAAAAAATTCCACTTGGTCCTGCTCCGAATTACAATCACATCATACTTTTTTTCCATAACCATCTACTCCTATTTTTACTTTTCTGATTTTTCATCTTCTGCAAAATCTTTGTGGTAGTATTTTGTTCCTACCATTTTATCTGGTAAATATTGTTGTTCTACCCAGTGTCCAGGATAATCATGTGGATATTTGTATCCTACCCCATATCCTAGTTTTTCCATTCCTTCTGCTGGAGCATTACGAATATGCATTGGAATTTCTCCGGTGTCTTTTGTTACCACATCATGTAATGCCTGATTAATTCCTAAATAGGTCGCATTTGATTTTGGTGAAGTTGCTACATAGGTAGCTGCCTCTGAAAGAATAATCCTTGCTTCTGGCATACCAATCATATGCACTGCTTGCATCGCAGAAGTTGCAACTACAAGCGCTTGCGGATTTGCCATTCCAACATCTTCAGCTGCACAAATGACAATTCTTCTTGCCAAAAATACAGGATCTTCCCCACCATTGATCGCTCTTGCTAAATAGAAAATCGTAGCATCTGGATCGCTTCCTCTCATGGATTTAATCATCGCACTAATATTATCGTAATGACTATCTCCGGATTTATCAAATAACGCTTTTCGACTCTGTACACTATCCGCTGCAATTTGATCCGTTATTTCAATTACCCCATCTTGATTCATTTTTGTTGTTAAAACAGCTACTTCTAATCCATTCAAAGCGGTTCTTACATCACCATTTGCAATTTCTGCAATCGTTCTTAGTGTATCATCTGCAATCTTGATACGATAGGAAGCAAGTCCTTCTGGGCTCGTCAATGACTTTTTTAAAACCTCATAAATGTTTTCTGCCGTCAATGGATTTAACTTAAATACCATGGATCGAGAAATTAAAGCTTTATTTACTTCAAAATATGGATTTTCTGTTGTTGCTCCAATTAAGATAACAGTTCCTTTTTCCACATACGGTAAAAGTGCATCTTGTTGTAACTTGTTGAAACGATGAATCTCATCAATAAACAAAATACATTTTCCAGATGGATTTAGTAGAAGGTTTCCAGCCTCTTCTACAGCACGTTTAATCTCTGCTACCCCAGAGGTTACTGCATTGATTACCGTGAATTTATATTTCGTTGTTTGACTGATCACACGAGCTAATGATGTTTTTCCGCATCCTGGAGGTCCCCATAAAATAATACTGGATAAACGATCTGCCATAATGGTTCGATAAAGAATTTTATCTTTTCCTAAAATATGTTCTTGACCCACATAATCTTCTAGGGTCTTCGGTCTCATGCGATAGGCAAGTGGTTCATTTGGGTTCATTTTTCTTTTCTCCTATCTTGCTAAATTTTTTAATGCTATTTTAATAATTTCTTCTACACTTCTTCCTTTTACATCGATCTTTTCAAGAGCAGTATCACATTCTTTTCTAGTATAGCCTAATACTTGTAAAGCCGAAACCGCTTCTGCCACTTCTTGATTTTCTTGTGTTAAGTATTCTACTGCCATAGCATCCGATGTTTCTTCCATTGCTTCTTGTGTTTTTAATTTATCTTTTAGTTCTAGAATAATACGTTGTGCAGATTTTGCTCCAACACCTGGTAATTTTTTTAATTTTCCTAAATCATCACTAATAACCGCTAAAGCAAAACTGGATGGCGAAATAGCTGAAAGAATTGAGATTGCTGACTTTGCTCCAATTCCACTGACAGATAACAATAGTTCAAACATACGTAATTCTTCATTGGAACAAAATCCATAAAGACTTACATCATCTTCTCGAACTCTCATATAGGTAAAAACTTTTACCTTTTGTCCAATCTCTCCTAATCGTTCCATACTAGGAGCAGACATAAAAATCTTGTATCCTACCCCATTGGTCTCAATAATTACATACTCTCCTGTTTTCAATTCTAGACTACCTTTTATATATCCTATCATTTTTCATTCTCCTCTTTTTCCTTTGTCATTGTATCATATTTTTTCATTTTTGCAAGTAGTTATTCGAATTTTTGTTCGTTTCTTTTGATGCTTGATTTTTTTCCCTGCTCTTTATATAATAAGCAAAAAAGGAGGCAAGAATATGGAAGATTGGTTACAAAGAACCGAGTTATTAATTGGAAAGAAGAATTTAGAGCAATTACGTTACTCGACTGTCGTCGTCTTTGGATGTGGAGGTGTTGGTTCTTTTGTAGTAGAAGGACTTGTTCGTGCAGGAATCGGAAATCTTGTTCTATTTGATCCAGATATCATTAGCATCACCAATTTAAATCGTCAAATTATGGCTACTGTTCAAACGATTGGAGAATCGAAAGTACAAATCTTAAAACAAAGAGCCCTTCAAATTAATCCAGCATTAAACATTCGTGTTTATTCTGAATTTGTAACAGAAGAAAATATCGATTCTTATCTTCGTACCATTCCTGCAATTACTTATCTAGTCGATGCCGTTGATATCGTATCTTCCAAACTTGCAATCATTCAATATGCTCATGACCATAAAATTCCTTTAATTTCTTGCATGGGAACCGGAAATAAAATCGATCCTACCCGCTTTGAAATTACCGATATTCAGAAAACAAGCGTCTGTCCTTTGGCAAAAGTGATTCGTAAAGAACTACGTAATCGAAAGATTCCTCACTTAAAAGTTCTATACTCCAAAGAAAACCCGAATCAGATTTCACCAGATTCTACACACACAACCGCTAGCATTTCGTTTGTTCCTTCGGTAGCAGGATTAATGATTGCTGGAGAAGTCGTAAAAGACATTTGTATGCTCTCTTAAGTCCCAAAATGTCATAGAATTGTCATTGTTTTTTAACATTTTTGTTACATTCTGTCGTTTTTTCTATTGTATAATGGTAATAAGAATGATACAAAGGAGAAAAGTGCGATATGAGCATTGAATCAGACTTAAGAAAAGATGGGATTAAAGTCATCGCTCCCATTTCGACACTAACGATTAATTCATTAGCACGTTCTGTTTCTGAAAAGCTATGTTTTGCTTTTCCAGAACTTCATCTAAAAAATCAAGACTTATTTATTGAATTATCTCGTTTGTCCATGTATACCGCTTCGATTCCAGAAGGTGTTGCAGAGGCAAATTATTTTTATAAAAACTCCTCCGTTTATTTTCGTGAAGGAGTTAATCTTTCTTGTGTTCAACCATGTGTTGTGCATGAGCTTTTACATCACTTACAAGCTATTCGTGATAAGAAAAATGATTTAGTCCGTTTAGGACTTTGTGAATTTGGCGAGTTTAAGATTTATGGAATGGGGTTAAACGAAGGAGCGGTTCAATTAATGACTGCTCATTGCATGGGAGAAGATTCTGATATTGTGAAATATTATGATCTTTCTTTTCCAACGACCAGTCCTAATTTCTATCCACTACTTTGCAATTTAGTCGCTCAAATGGCTTATATTACAGGAAAAGAATTATTATATACGAGTACTTTTTATAGCACAGATGAATTTAAAAATGCTTTTATTCAACTTTGTGGCGAAAAAGCTTTTTATCAAGTTACTCGTAATTTAGATACTATCCTTTATTCTGAAGAAAAAATTATTCAGTTGCAAAATCGATTATTGGTGGAGGTTTCTAATCAGAAGTCTAGAAAAATGGCAGAAAAAATAGAAGATTTAAAGAAAAAAATCAAAGAAACTTTTATCCAGACCCAAGATCTTATCTTTACCTCTTATTTTAATCGTGAATTTGAAAAAATTCATACAACAGAAGATATCGAAGCTTATCGTGCTCGCTTATATAATTACCAAAATTATATCGCAATTGCAGATGGCTATCATACCTTCCACTCTTACTATATTAATCAAATGGCTAACTTAGATTTAAAACATGATAGTATTTTAAATCATACCGCTCTTGTTCTTGCTAAACCAAATAAACTTGCAAGCTTGTTGAAAGCCATTCGTCGTTTATGGAAAAAAGAAACTTCTACAGAAGTAAATTTTGATAACTGGAAATAGAAAAAAACAGAAATACACACAAAAAACGAATTAGAAAATTTTCTAATTCGTTTTTTATTGTAACTAGCTTATTTTTATAATTTCTAATCTAAATAGTCCCACCTGTTTAAGTAAGCATCTTCTTTATCCCTAAAAATTCTCATGTTATTATCGTTGTGCTTTTGACCAGATTTACCTAATGAATTTAACCAATTAGTATGGTCTTCTGCTATTGTTTTTGAAACGATTCTACTTGGAACAATATGGTACTCTGGCATATCCATTTCATTGAGTGACACAAAGAAGTAAATAATATTATCGCTAACTAATGTTTCGTTTTTTTTACTCAATATCCAGCTTTTTTGTCTATATCTTGTTGTTTTGACTTGTATGGCAAATTGCTTATTATTGTTTCTATTAATTATTAGAATATCAAAATCTTTTGTATTTGACATGGGAATTGCTACTGTAAATCCGTGTCTTTCAAGTTCTCCCGCAACAAAATATTCTCCTGCATTTCCAATACTAATATTATTGTTACCCATAACTCCAACTCCCTTTAAAAACTTCTATATTTTCAAAATTTACTGTAAGAACAACTCTTCTTATATATTCTAATATCCTTTTCCTATCTTTTTTTCCTTTTTTCAGTCAGATATTGGTCGATTGCAAAAGCAGCATCTCTTCCTGCTCTTGCAGCCCAAGCAATAGTTCCTTTATTGGAAGCAATATCTCCTCCTGCAAAAATATTTTCTTTCGACGTTCTTCCTTGTTCATCAATTTGAATTCCGCCCTTTCGATTTAAGGTAATGCCAAGCTCTTTTGTCACTGCTTCTTCTGGTTTCGATCCCAAAGCCATGACCACATAATCCATATCGATCTCATAATTACTTCCTTCAATATTTACAGGTGATAATCTTGTTTCTCCTTCTTTTTGTACCAATTCCGTTTTGATACATTCCACTCTTTCGACACTTTCTTTTCCTAGGATTTTGGTAATATTGGTGGTAAATAAGAATTGAACGCCTTCTTCTTTTGCCTCTCGAATTTCTTTTCTTTCTGCTGGCATTTGTTCTTCTGCTCTACGATAGATAATCGTTACTTCTTTGGCACCCATTCGTTTAATGGTTCTTGCTGTATCCATAGCTACATTACCGCCACCGATGACAGCTACTTTTTTACCTTGATAGTTTGGATGGTTTCCAAATTCTAATAACTCATTTCCACCATAAACGCCATTTAATTTTTCTCCTTCAATTCCCATTTTACTGGAGATATTCGCTCCAATTCCTAAGAAAACGGCATCATAGTTTTTCTCTAAATCAGAAATGGTAAAATCTTTTCCTAATTCCTGTTTTGTTTTTACTTCCATTCCAAGGTCTAATATTTTTTGAATGGTACTTCTTCGAACTTCTGGATCTAAGCGAAACGCTGGGATTCCATGTGCTAGGATTCCTCCTAGTTCTTCGTATTTTTCAAAAATAGTTACCGAATATCCTTTTCTTGTTAGAAAAGCACTACAAGTTAATCCTGCAGGTCCAGCTCCAATGACTGCAATTTTTCCTTCTTTTTTTTCTTCCATTTCCATTGGATAATTTTCTCGAATAGCAGTATCTCCTATATATGCTTCTAGCTCTCCAATGGATACTGGTTCTCCCTTAATTCCTCGAACACATTTACTTTGACATTGTTTTTCATGCGGACATATTCTTCCACATATTGATTCCAATACCGTTGTTTGACTTAAAATATGATATGCTTCTTGCATATTTCCTTCTTTTGCTTCTCGAATAAAGTCTGGAATCGAATTTTCAAGTGGACATCCTGTTCGACAAGGTTTTACTTTACAATTTAAACAATATTCTGCTTTTTCTTGATACTTTTTTTCCATTTAATTTTTCTCCATCTCTAAGTTCATTTCTCGTGCCTTTTTGCAAACTTCTTTTAAATCTTTCCAAAACTCAATTTTTTTTGCCTCATCACGAAGAAGGGCTGCTGGATGCCAAGTCGGCATGTATTGAATTTGCTTTCGTTCAATCCATTTTCCTCTTGTTGCTGTAATCCCATATTCTTTACCCAAAATATTTTTTAAAGCCGTACTTCCTAACAGAACGATAATTTTTGGTTTTACAAGCATAACCTGATTTCTTAAATAATCCAGACATGCTGTTGCTTCATCCTCTTCCGGTACTCGATTTTGCGGTGGTCGACATTTCACTACATTCGCTATGTATAGCTTGGATCGATCAATTTTTAATCCATCAAACGCTTTATTCATGAGTTGTCCTGCTTTTCCTACGAATGGAATTCCTTCTCGATCCTCGTCTGCCCCTGGACCTTCTCCGATGAGCATAACATCCGCTTCTTTATTTCCTTCTGCAAAAACGATATGATTTCTGCCTTGGCATAATTTGCATTTTCGACAATTTATGATACTTTTTTCTAATTCTTCCCAATTATTATACATCATTCTTTTTTCCTTTTTCTCCTATTTCGACTACTCATTCTACACATTTTTCCACTAATTGAACTGCTTGTTTCTCACTCGTATCAATTCTAGCACAAGTTCCGATTGGAATCACTGTTTTTTTCTCCGTATGTCCAAAATGCTCACATGTTACAATCGGAAAAGAGTATTCTCCTTCTAAAACATCTTGTACGATTTGTGCAAGTGGTATTTCATGCTCATAGTGCCCAAGCCATAGACCTTTGATTTGTTCAAACACTCCATTTTGTTTCATATAGTAGAGATAATTACTTACTAAAGCTGGTCCTGTTTCGAAACTTAATTCTTCTAAGAATAGAATTTTATCTTGAAAATCCATTTTATATTTTCCAGCTACTAAACCTCTGGTTAAACTTAAGTTTCCCCCTACTAAAATTCCCTCTGCTTTTCCCGGTTGAATGGTTTGATAGGTTTCATCTCGTCCTAACGCTAAACTTCCTTCCACAAAGCGTTTCATAGCTTCTTGATAGCTATAGCTTGTTTCATCGGTTGCAATGGTTTTAAAATTGGTTCCATTAAATGTAACCAAGCCTGTTTTTGCATAAATTACATTACTTAAAGAGGTAATATCACTATACCCACAAAAGATTTTCGGATTTTTTTGAATCATCTCATAATCTAAGTAATCAAAAACAGAATTCGAGTTTTCTCCACCTTTCGCACACCAAATCATTTTTATCTCTGGATCTTGAAACATTTCATTAATATCTTCTGCTTTTTCTTTTGCAGAACTGCTATATCCATTGGTATTGGAGAATAGATTTTTTGCATATTGGATACGAAATCCATCTGCTTCTAAGATCTTTCTTGCTCTTTCAACTTCTTCCTTGTTTTCTCCTATAATGGGATTCGATGGAGCAACCACTCCAATGGTATCGCCTTTTTGTAAACGCTTTGGTATCATTTTTCTTCCTTCCTTTCTCTTAAGATCGTAAACATGGTACTTCTTCCAGAAGATGTTCCATCCCCTCGAAAAGAATGTAGTTGATTGGAATGACACTTGGTACAAATTTGACTCTCCGTTATCTTATCCGGCAAGATTCCCATCTTTTCAAAAAGCGTACGATTTATTTGACTCGTATCAATCCAATATTTTTTCTCTCCAGCTTCGTTTTCTTTTTCTTGCACGATTTCTTTCCAGTTTGGAAAATCGCCAAAAGTTTCCTCAAAAATCTGCTTCACTTCTTCTCCTACTTCAAAACAGCAAGCTTGAATATTTGGTCCAATGGTTACTTCACAATCACAAATTTGCGAATCAAATACTTCTTGCATTTTTTGAAGTGCTTTTGGTCCAATTTGTTGAACCGTTCCTCTCCATCCAGAATGAATGTTAGCAACGACTTGTTTTTGGGGATCATAAATGACAATTGGCGTACAATCTGCATAAGAAGTCAAAACCAAAAGATTTTTCTGATTGGTAATCACGCCATCCGTATCTTCCAAAAATTGTGGTACTTTTTCTCCTTCTAAAATAACAGCAATATGGTCAGAGTGTGTTTGCTTGGTCTTTATCCACAATCCATGTACATCTTGTGCATTTTGCAAAGCCTCTACGTTTTTGAGATAGGTCTCTCCTTTTCGAAAATCTAAATCTTTCATCGTATAACCATGAAAGAATTCTGGTTCATATTTTTTTAGACTACGAAATTGTAAAATGGAAACACCATTTTTTTCGGTTTGGATCATTTGTGTATTGGACAAATCTTTCATCCAATCACTCCTTTCTTTTTAATCAAGATACTTTCTTTCTACTCTTTTTGAAATCCCACATAAAATTTCATATGGAATGGTCTGACATTTTTCCGCTATTGTTTCAATTTCATTTCCTTCCCAAAGAATGACTTGTTCTCCCACTTTCACATCATCGATTTCCGAAACATCTACCATAAAATTATCCATACAGATATTTCCTATCATAGGAACCTCTTTTCCTTTGATTTTGACGGTTCCTCGATTGGATAGGATACGCCTGATTCCATCTGCATAGCCAAGTGGAATGGTCGCAATCTTTCTTGTTTGGCTTGTTGTATAGGTTCTTCCATAACTAATGGATGTTCCTTTTGGCACTTCTTTTTGAAAAACAATATGACTGATCAAACGCGTTGCTGGTCTTAAGTTCCATCCATTTTTTAAAAATTCTGCTGGTGCATAACCATACAAAATGATTCCTGGACGAACCAGATTACAAATGGATACATCATATCCCATAATTCCTCCACTTGCCTGTGCATGAATCCATTGGAAAGAAAATCCTCTTTCTTGTAACTGTTTTACTTCTTTTTCAAACAAAGCGATTTGTTTTTCGGTATAGCTTCGATCTTCGTCATCAGCCGAAGAAAAATGGGTATAAATTCCCTCGATTTCAATTTGCGAAAATGCTTGCATTTGTTCAAAAAAAGGTAAAACTTGATTTTCCAAAAGGCCACATCTTCCCATTCCCGTATCGACTTCTACGTGAACCTTTACTTTTTTCGAAACTTTTTTGGCTTCTTTGTTTAGTGTCTCTACTACATCAATTTGTGAAACTCCGTACCGTTAAATTTTCTCTTAAAATTCCTTGAATGTCTTCTTGATCTTCTTTCCATAACTGATTTAGTAAAAGAATCTCTTTTTCCCAACCTGCTCTTCTTAGGTGAATTGCTTCTGAGACAGTTGCTACAGCAATTTGTTCAATCTTTTCTTCCTCTAAGATTGGTAAAATTGCTTCTGCGCCAGTTCCATAGCCATCAGCCTTGATGACAGGCATGATTTTTTTATCTCCGATTTTTTCTTGGATCTCTCGAATATTTTCCTGAATGGCTTTTCGATCAATCTCTAGATAACTTGTTTTCATAGGATTCCTCTTTTCTTTCCCCTGCTAATTTTTCTAAAATGACTTCTTTCTTTTGGTTTGGAATATATCGATACGTAATTTGTCCAAAATTATCGTCAATCTGACAGATTCCATGATAAGGACAATATTTGCATGGTGTTTTCTGATCTTTTAACTGATAATATGGATTTGGTTGGATTTTTCCTTGTGTCATCTCCATTCCAATTTTTTGAATCGTTTTTTCAATATGTCTTTGCAAGATTTGAAATTGTTCTTTGGTTAAGCAATTCGAACGCGAAGGACTAATGTTCCCTTCTTTATCTAGGTATACTGGAACTCGATTCGAACTACCACTTTCGAATGTTTGATCCATCATCTTTATAATTTTCACATCTGCTAATACAAAGCCTTGCATTTTAAATCGTTTTCGAATCTCTTCTGCAATTTCATCTTTCGTCATTCTTTGATCCGCTTTAATAATCGGATCAATTAAACTAAAATACAAAACACCTGCTGGTAAAAAATCCTCTTGTTTACACATTGCATCTAAATAGGTGAATAACTGAAGTTGCAAACCATATTCGATTTCATTTAGATCTAAATTTTTGACAGATGATTTATAGTCAATGATACGAAGATACTTTCCTTCTGGCGTTTGGGCAAAATCAGCTCGGTCAATTTTTCCTTCTAATTCTAATTTTTTTCCATTCTCTAATTGAATTTCAATTGGAGGATAATTTTTTCCGTTTCTTAAACTCAATCTCATTTCCTAGAATCTCAAAATTACTGTCACGTAGTGATTCTATGATATGGAATAAAGCAGTTTTCAATAACTTGGTTAACCTTACCACTAAAAATTGGTACTTTTTGTTCACCGTAAAAATATAGTTTTTCTCTAACTTTAATTTCTCGGCTACCAATTCTTTTACCATTTTTTCGATCTGCTCTTCATCAATCTCTTTTAATTGTATTTTTTCTTCTTGGACATATTCCAAAAAACGATCAATTAGTTCATGAAGAAAAGATCCCGTATCCATTGCTTGTACTTTTGCTTCTTCTTGTTCTTTTAAACGAAGGGCGTAAGTTAAATAATAGGAAAAAGCACAAGAAGCATATTGTTCTAGTTTGGATACACTCGTTTGGATTTGATCCCCATATAGTCGATCCATATTTTCTTGATGAATATCTTCCGGTAAGGCTGAATACATCATACCTTTCATCGCATTTTCTAGTTTTTCTTTCCACTGCGGATGATTTTGGTAATAGTCAAATAAATAAATCCATTCCTCTTTTAATTCTTGTCCTTCCATCACATTTCGGATGTTTGAAAGTAATTCTTCAAAGGTTACTGATTCTGTCGTAACTTTCGACTCTTTTTGAATAATATCACTTTCTTCTTTTAATTCTGGAAAAATACGTTTGATTCTTCCGAACAAAAATCGAAGGTCTTAGCGTTGCTCCTTCTAAATCAGAAGAAACATAGGATAAATACAGTTTCTCTTCTGCAATGGAAAAAGCTTTATATAGATTAAATCGATCTTCGTAAAGACGTTCTTTAGTTCCTTTTGCAAGCTCAATTTGATAGTCTTTTAACTTTTCACGATCAGCATCATCCAAAAATCCCTCTGATTGATAAACAGCTGGAAAAACGCCATCATTTAATCCAATGATAAAAATTGCTTTTACACCATGGGATTTCGAACGATCCACATCTCCTATGGTAACTTGATCTTGTGCTACTGGGATTTTTCCCAAAGATCGATTCATTAATCCCACTTTTAACAATTGCATGTAGCGTTCTAAACCAATTTTCTCTTCTCCGAATAGGAAAACTAATTCATCCAATAATTCCATTAGAATTTTCCAACTATTCTGATATTCCTTTGCGATTTCCAATAGCCCTTTTTCTTCTAGTTCCTTTCGTTTTGCTTCAATCTTCTGATCAATTTTTTGTTCGAGCAAAAACTCATAAAGATTGTTTGAAATCTCCCTGGTTGTTTTTCGAACTAACTTTTCTTTTAATGCAGCCAATGGTTCAATCGCGATTTTGCGAGCTCTTAGAATCTTTTCTGGATCTTTTTGATCTTTTAACATTTTCCATGTTCCTTGATACCATTTGTTTCCACGGATTCCCCATTTTAATGCATATTCTTCTAATCGATAAATTTCATCATCTTCTAATTCTAAGAAGTCCATTTTAATATAGCTAAAAACTGCCTCATAAGACCAATTCTTCGAAAAAACATCTAAGATGGAAATAAGATACTTAATTAAAATATTTTGGCTTAAATCGCGTTTCTCGTCGATAAAAAACGGTATGTGGTAACGCTGTAAAATCACACTGCAAAGAGAACCATAACTTTCCAAATCTTTTGTGATAATTGCGATATCTTGATAGCGATAATGTTTTTCTTTAACTAAAGTTAAAATTTCTTCTGCCACATGTTCGATTTCGGTATAGGCATTATTGGCTAAGAATAACGATAAATTTTCAACCGGTTCTCGATAAACTTGATAAGGAATGGCATAAATATTTTCCGATAGATGTTCTAATTCTTTCGAGGAAAAGCGACTTTGGCTTGTTTCCCAATATGTAATCGTTTCTATCTTTCTTTCTTGAGCTAACTGCAATAATCGCTGAACGGTCTTTTTGTTTTCAAAAAATAAATCGGTTTCATCCCAATCGGTTTCTTTGATTCGATCCGTACAAATTGCAATGGTTACTTCCTCTGCTCGTTCCATTAATTTTCCAATAATCCAATATTCTTGTTTCGTAAAACCTGCAAATTCATCTAAGTAAAAGTAAGAACCATCAAATTCATGATAATCGTCTAATTGATCTAGTAAAATGGATAAAAAATCATCTTCATCCAAATATTCTTTTTCAATCCTTTTTTCATATTTTTGATAAATCTGTAAAATATCTTTGACCTTTGCCTTTAAATAGGGATCTTCTTCAGTTTCCCATACTTTCTCTAAATCAGCAACCGTAACACCATGTTTTTTGAATTCTTTAAATTGTTTTTGAATTAACTCGATATTTTCATTGGATTTTCCCAAAAATTTTAAATTCTTTTTTTCATCCAATAAAATTGAAGCAATGATCATCGCTTTTCCGGAACTTGATAACGTTTGTTTTTCTTGTTCTTTTGATTCCTTAATTAAACGGTACGCCATACGTTGAAAGGTTAATACTTCTGCTTGAATGACCGCTTCTGTTTCTAATTCTTCCAATAATTTTCTTTCTGCCGTAAAAGAAAATTGTTCTGGTGTAATCAAATAAATCTTTTTTCCTGTTTTTAATTTTTCCTTGATATCTTGAAAAATACGGGTACTTTTTCCACTTCCCGCTTTTCCATATATGATGGTTACTCCCATATTCACTCCTATTTTTACGATATTTCTCTTTTCCAATAAAATAGATATTGTTGTGCAATTCCGGGAAAGATCTCCATATTTCTCTCTTGCTAATTTTTCAATTTGATTTTTAGCAACCTTTGTTTCATCTGGTTGCTTGATATATAGATCATTCATTACTCTTCGTACCCATACATCGATTGGAAATACATCCAATCGTTTCAAAGAGGAAAAGAGCATAATACAATCCGCCACTTTTGGTCCAACTCCTGAAAGTGTCAATAGTTTTTCTCGGATTTTTTGAGTTGATTTTTCTTTTTGCAATTCTTCGAAAAATTCTGGATGATGAACCATAAATTGTGTGGTTTCAAAAACTCGAATATCACGAAATCCAAGTCCTAATTCACGAAATTCTTCTACCGTAACATCTTTCAATTGCTCCGGTGTTGGAAAAAGAGCATATTCTTCTTTCTTCCATTCAAATTTCGTTCCATACTTTTTTGCCATTCTTTCAATAATTCCTTTGATTCTTGGAATATTGTTATTGGCAGAAATGATAAAGGATAAAATCATTTCCCATAAATCTTGATTTAGGATTCGAATTCCATAGCCAAATTCAATACTATTTCGAATATATGGGTCCACTTTGGAAAGCTTTTCTTTGAAAGCTCCATAGTCGCGGTCCAAATCAAAATAGTTACGACAAACTTCTCTTAGATCACCATCTACGAATCCTCGAATTTGAATTACTCCGTTCTTTTTCTTTTTTACTTCCAATACGCCATAGGAACAAACACCTCGATAAAGATTTTCTTTTACAAGATTCCATCGAAAACATTGCCCACATTCAAAAATATGCTTTGGCTCAAAATCTTTTTCCTCTTTCCATTCCCATTCTTGTTCTGTCATATTTCTTCCTCTATCATACTTTCTTTTGTTTCATTCTAGCATATTTTTCATTGGAACACAAACCTTATTCTGGCTTTTTAAATCCCTTTCCTCTTACTTCTCTTGCATTGGTAATGATCACGAAAGCATATCGATCTTGATGAATTGCAATTCTTTTAATTTGTTCTACTTCATTTCTAGTTGCTACACATAACAGCATCATCTTTTCTTGATTTTCATACATTCCTCTGGCATGAATTCCGTGTACATCCTCTTTCAATTTTCTCTCCAATTTCTTGTGCAATTTTTTCATAATGTGTTGAAATGATATAGACCATTTTGGTAAAATAGATTCCTTCAAATACAATATCAATCATCTTCCCAACAATATATATGGCAATAAAGGAGTACAATCCAATTTCAATTTCTCGAAAAATCAGTACATTGAATAGAATGATCACAGCATCAATCATGACCAGCAAACTTCCACTTCGAAATTTTGGAAAAAAACTTCGAATGATATACGTTAATAAATCAGATCCTCCTGTTGAACCATTTTCTCGTAAAACAAGAGCTGTTCCGATTCCAACCAAAACTCCTCCATAAATACTGGATAACAGTTTATCCTGTGTAAAAAGAATTCGATCTTCTGTTAAATTCAAAAACAAGGAAAAGAAGAAAGTTCCATAAATGGATTTTAAAAATAATTCTTTTCCATTGCGAAAATAACTTAAAAGAAAGACTGGTATATTTAAAATTAAAACTGTTGTTCCTACCGGGATATCCATTAAATAATAGAAAATGGTTGCAACACCAGCAAACCCACCAGAAGATAATTTATTGGGAAGTAAAAACAAAGATGTTCCAACTGCCATAAAAAAACATCCCACTGTTAGCTTCAATAAACTCCCGATTATTTTTTTCACCAGCTTTTTCTTGATCTTCTTTTCCATAAAAAAATCACCTATATTCCCATTATTGGTAAATATCGGTGATTTTATACGATTTTCCCTTAATATTCTTCTAGAATATGAACCTCAAAGTTCCCTGGTTTAATTAGATCATTTGCTTCTACTAATACTTCTACTTCATAGGTATTTTTTAATTTTTCAATATTTTCTTTCTTGTGTCCAATAATATGATTAATGTTTTCTGAATTTGCTTCGATTTGCACTTTTTTTACTTTTGTATTGATCTTTTTAATTTTTGCCACAATACTGTCATACCATAAACTAGATTCTACTAATTGACGAAAAGCTGGATGAAATGGTCCTGCTACTACTTCACTTCCTTCTTTGTTTGGATCGGTAATGCTTTCCGTATTTTGCAATCCAATTCGAATAATCTCGATTTTCTTGGCATTAAACATACGAACCAATTCTTTGCATCTTTCCGTTGCTTGGTTCAAGGTTAATGGTATGTATTCTCCTTCTTGATATTCTTTCTCAAGTTCCGTTCCTTTAATCACTAAAACTGGATAAATGCGAACAATTTTCGGTTTTAATTTGATTAAGTCTTTCGCTGTATTAATCTCGTCCAATGCTGTACTTTCCGGTAATCCTACCATCATTTGATGTCCAAGAATAAATCCTCTTCTACGAATCATTTTCGATGCTTTTTCCACATCTGCAAAAGTATGACCTCTTTTGCATTTTTTTAGAATATAGTCATTAGTAGATTGTACCCCTAGTTCAATCGTTTTAACACGATATTTTTTTAATCGTTTTAGAATCTCTCGATTGATATAGTCCGGTCTTGTTGAAATACGAATGCTATTTACTTTTCCCATTTTGATATATTCATATGCCGCTTCTAATAATTCAATTTGTTTTTCTTCTTCAATCCCAGTAAAACTACCACCAAAAAATGCAACTTCTACATAGCGGTAATCATCACGAAAATTCTTTAGATAATATTCAATCGTTTCTTTTACATCTTGTGCAGTTACTTGTTTCGTTTGACCACTAATTGTTTTTTGATTGCAAAAAGTGCAATTGTTTTGACATCCTAAGTGTGGAACAAAAATCGGTATAATATATTCTTTTTTCTTCATTTCGATCCCTTCTTCTCAATTTATTTTTCTCTTTTTAATTCTTCAATTGCTTGTTTTGCGGCAGACATCTCTGCGCCCTTTTTGGATTTTCCTTCTCCTTTTGCTAATAATTTTCCATTACAGCGAACTTCTGTGTAAAATGTTTTATCATGATCTGGACCATCGGTACGAAGCAAATGATATTTAATCTCCACTTCTCCATGTTCTTGTAAAATTTCTTGTAGTACAGTTTTATAATCTTTCATTCCAACATGATGACTTGCTATCTCTACTTCTTCTTTTAAATTTTCAATAATGAATTTTTTAGCAGTTTCAAACCCTCCATCAAAATATAGAGCAGCAATCACCGCTTCTACACTATCTGCTAAAATTGCTGGTCTCGTGTTTCCATGACTAACGAGCTCACTCTTTCCAACATATAAGAAATCACTAAAATTATGCTTTTTTGCCACTTTATAAAGACTATTCTCACATACCACAGCAGCTCTAACTTTAGTCATTTCTCCCTCTTTTAAATGGTGATAATTTTCATAGATGTAGTCACTTGATACAAACTCCAAAATACTATCTCCTAAGAATTCTAACTTTTCATTACTATCACATTCTTGTTCATTGGCATAAGAAGTATGTGTTAGTGCAGTTTTTAATAATGCTTTGTTCTTGAAGTGATATCCAATCTTTTCTTCCAATTTTTCTAATTCCATCTTCAATCTCCTTTAACCATTATTGGTATTATACACCAAGAAAAATAAAAAAGAAAGGTATTACCCTTTCATTTTCATTTGTTTTATTCTTATGCAACATGATCTTTAATGTAGTCAACAACGTCTCCTACTGTAACTACTTTTTCAGCATCATTATCTGGTATTTCCATATCAAATTCTTCTTCTAATGCCATGATTAATTCAACAATATCCAAAGAGTCTGCTCCTAGATCATCAATGAAGGATGCTTCCATTGTAACAGCTGTTTCTGCAACACCTAGTTGTTCTACAATGATTCCTTTGATTTTTTCAAATACTTCTTCTGCGTTCATTCTAAGTACACCCCCTCTCAACGAATCTTCTTTTGTTTACCTTAACAATAATATATGTTCTGGCAAATGTCAATAGATTAAAATTTTATTTTTCGATTCTTTCTTCTTTTTCTGTTTCACTTTTTTGTAAACGCTCAAATTCTTCAATCATATGTTCCACTGCTTTATTTTTTACAAATTGTTCTGCCTGGATAATGGTATATTCAAATAATTTTTCATCACTACTTCCATGAGCTTTTACGACTGGTTTTTTTACTCCTAAAAATAATGCACCACCATATTCTTTGTAATCCATTGTTTTCGCGAAACGCTTAATCGCTGGCATAGCAGGAATCGATCCTAACATGGTAAAGAAATTTTTCTTTAAACTTTCTGTCAATGATTTTTTGATAAATTTTCCCATGCCTTCTACTGTTTTTAAGAAGATATTTCCAGTAAATCCATCGGTTACAATGGCATCAATTTTTCCAGAAAAGGCATCTCTTCCTTCTACATTTCCAACAAAATTAATCTTGCATTCTTCTGCTTTTTCTTTTAATAAAGCATAGGATTCTTTCGTTAATTCATTCCCTTTTGTCTCTTCGGTTCCAATATTTAATAAACCAATACGTGGACTCTCCATTCCAAATGTATTTCTTAAATAAATACTCGACATTTGTGCAAATTGTAATAGATTAATTGGTTTACAATTGGTATTGGATCCTGCATCAATTAACAATAATCTTCCATGGTAAGCAGGTAGTATACCTGCTAATGCCGGTCGATCAATTCCTTTAATTCTTCCTACTAATAGCGTAGCTCCTGTTAATAAAGCACCTGAATTTCCTGCTGAAATGAAAACATCTCCTTTTCCTTCTTTTAATAGGTTAAATCCAACTACCATTGAAGAATCTTTTTTTCTTTTGATCGCATGTGTTGGTATGTCTTCCATTTCAATTGTTTCTGTTGTATGATGGATCTTTAAATTCGATCCCATTTCTTCGATTGACTCTTTTCCATATAGTTCTTTTACTTTTTGATTGATTACATCTTGATTTCCGATTAATAAGATTTCTGCACTTACCCTACTCGAAGCTTTAACTGCTCCTTTGATGGTAGCTTCTGGTGCATTATCTCCTCCCATGGCATCTAAAAGTATTCTCATAAATGTAAATCCTCCGCTTTTTTAAATATATATATTTTTATTTTATTATTTTATAACTTCTATCTACCAAAGTCAATCGAGCAAATTCAATTTTACTCATTATTTGGATAAAAATCAATCTTATCGACCATTTATTCGAAAAAAAGAAAGAGAATTACAGGATTTCGAATTGAAATTCTTTCATTCTCTTTCTACTGATTCATTTTTAAGAGTTTTTTACAAAACTAAGCTAATTCAACAACAGCTCCTGCTTCTGTAAATTTAGCTTTTAATTCTTCAGCTTCTTCCTTAGCTACGTTCTCTTTTACTGTTTTTGGAGCTCCGTCTACTAAGTCTTTTGCTTCTTTTAATCCTAATCCTGTTGCATCTCTAACAACTTTGATAACTTGGATTTTGTTAGCTCCTGCTTCTTTTAATACAACATTAAATGAAGATTTCTCTTCAGCTGCTGCTCCAGCAGCTCCACCTGCAACAGGTGCTGCAACTGCTGCTGCAGATACTCCATATTTTTCTTCAATTCCTTTTACTAATTCAGCTAATTCAACAACTGTTAAAGTGTCGATTGTCTCTAATAATTCATCTATTTTTGCCATTTTACTTTCCTCCTCTTTCTTTTTTAATATTTTACTTTGTTTTTAGAGCGATGGCTTCGCTCCAATTCTTTCCTTATGCATTTGCTGTTTCTTCTTTTTGAGCTCGAACTTGATCAAGCGCAACAGCAAGTTTGGTAATGTTTCCAAGTAATGCACCAGCAAGTTTTGCAAGAAGTTCTTGTCTTGATGGTAATTTTGCTAAAGCGATTAATTCTTCAGGTGTCATTACTTTTCCTTCGATGATTCCACCTTTAATCTTGTAGAAATCATTGTTTTTTGCAAAATTATAAATTGCTTTTAATGGATCTAAGTAATCTTCTTGACCAATTACAACTGCTGTTGGTCCTTCTAATAACTCGTCTAATCCATTTTCTCCATTTGCTTCTAATGCTCTTTTTACAATGTTATTTTTAATAACTCTGTATTCTGCTTTTGCGTTTCTTAAATCATTTCTTAAACTTGTTACATCTGTAACGTTAATTCCTCTGTAATCTGCTAGAAGAACGATTTTTGCTGTTTTGAATTTTTCAGCTAATTCTTGTACTTCTTCTTGTTTTTTCTTTAAAGCTACTTCGTTTGCCATTTTATTTTGTTCACCTCCTAAAAATTATAAAAAATCCAGTTTATAGCCATGCACGAGACTATAGACTGGATTTTGTCCGGATCTATTGCCTCGGTAGGACTTATTTTTTTGCCTACTGTCTTTGGCTATATTCTAAAATTATTTTTGGTCAATATACATACTTGGTCCCATTGTTGTAGAAATAGCAACACTCTTAATGTATTGTCCTTTCGCAGCAGCTGGTTTTGCTTTAATGATAGCATTGATAATTGCATCATAATTTTCTGCTAATTTTTCTGCACCAAATGAAACTTTTCCAAAACCAAGGTGAATAATGTTTGTTTTATCTAAACGATATTCTACTTTTCCTGATTTTATTTCCTGGATTGCTTTTGTTACATCCATGGTAACAGTTCCTGATTTTGGGTTTGGCATTAATCCTTTTGGTCCTAATACTTTACCCAATCTACCAACAACACCCATCATGTCTGGAGTTGCTACGATAACATCGTAATCAAACCAATTCTCTTTTTCAATCTTTGGAATTAGTTCTTCTGCACCAACATAGTCAGCTCCTGCCTTTTGAGCTTCTTCTGCTTTTGGTCCTTTTGCAAAAACTAAAACTTTTAATGTTTTTCCTGTACCATGAGGAAGTACGGTTGTACCTCTAACTTGTTGGTCAGCATGTTTTGAATCTACACCTAATTTAACATGTAATTCAACTGTTTCATCAAATTTTGCCTTTGGCATTTTTTCGATTACTTCTAAAGCTTCCTTTGGAGAATATAACTTAGAAGCATCAACTAGCTTAAGGCTCTCTTGATATCTTTTTCCTCTCTTCATTTTTACCTCCTTTGGTTCAAACGAGCAATTTGCTCTCCCATTCTAATTCTTATTCAGCTACTACAACGCCCATGCTACGTGCTGTTCCTGCAACCATACTCATAGCTGCTTCTAATGATGCTGCATTTAAGTCTGGCATTTTTTGTTCAGCAATTTCTTTTACTTGAGCTTTTGTAATGGTAGCTACTTTTTCACGGTTTGGTTTTCCAGAACCTTTTTCAATTTTTGCAGCTTTTTTAATTAATACTGCAACTGGTGGTACTTTTGTTATGAATTCAAAAGATTTATCTTTGTAAACAGTAATAACAACTGGAATGATCATTCCTGGTTGATTTGCTGTTCGATCATTAAATTCTTTTACGAATTGCATAATATTAACACCACTTGATCCTAACGCTGGTCCTACTGGTGGAGCTGGTGTAGCTTTCCCTGCAGGAATTTGTAGTTTAATTACATTGCTAATCTCTTTTTCTGCCATTTCTAGCACCTCCTTTTTTTGTCCATATGTATATTAATCTAAATAATAAATAGATCACAAATGATTTCTTGTTACATTTTTTGAACTTGTGCAAACTCTAATTCAACTGGTGTCTCTCTTCCAAACATGGAAACTAACACCTTAACTTTTCCTTTTTCTTTGTTAATTTCTTGTACAGTTCCGACAAAATCTTTTAATGGTCCATCCATAACTTTAACGGAATCATTCACATCATAGTCAATATTGACATTTGCAATTTCAAATCCCATATTTCGAATTTCTTCATCTGTTAATGGAATTGGATCCGTACCAGATCCTACGAATCCGGTAACACCTCTCGTATTACGTACAATATACCACGTTTGCTCTGTAACAATCATTTTTACTAAAACATATCCTGGAAAAACTTTCTTTAAGTTTGTTTTTCTTTTTCCATCTTTGATCTCAATTTGCTCTTCCATTGGAACAACGATATCAAAAAAGTATTGCTCTAGTTCTCTGTTTTTCACTGTTTTTTCAAGATCAGTCTTTACTTTGTTTTCATATCCTGAATAAGTATGAACAACATACCATTTTGGTTCTAATTCTTCTTGAGACATCTTTAATAAGCCTCCTTTATTCTACCGTAGTATTATTCTCTTCTACATTTTCAGAAGTACTCTCATTTTGTACTGCATTTTCTTGATCTGTTGTTTCAGTATTTTCTGCTTCTGTTGTCTGATTTTCTGTTACCTCATTGGTTTGTTCGGTTGAAACAATACTTTTCACTCTTTCAATACCTTGTTCATTGATCGTTTCAAATATGAAATCTAAAGCAAATACGATCACAGCAGTAATTAAAACCATTACAATAACAGTAATTGTATTATTAACTAGTTGCTTTGGTGTTGGCCAAATAACTTTTTTAAGTTCTGCTTTAAAATCTTTAAAATAGTGTTTTTTATCTTTCTTTGCCTTATTTTCCTCTTTATTCACTTTTTTCGGCATTTTGATTCCCCCTTAAAAAGGTTATTTTGTTTCTTTATGTGTTGTACGTTTTTTGCAATATTTGCAGTACTTTACGACTTCCAATCTGTCTGTATTATTCTTCTTATTCTTTTCTGTCATGTAATTTCTTCTCTTGCATTCTGTACATTCTAATGTAATTGACTCTCTTGGTCCTTTTGCAGCCATTTTCTACACCTCCAGCCATTTTTCCTTCTTTTAACATTTAATTCAGCGTATGCAATCATTTACATACGCTGAATTATTGTATCACGAATTTCCATATATGTCAACATGCTAAGTCGTTTTTTTCTGTATTTTCTCCGCTTTTTTCTGTTTTTTCTTTTGAACAGAAAAGCCAAATTTTCCAATTTTTTGATCAAGGGAATAATACCCTCCATTGCAATAAGCAATTAAATCGCATTTTTGAATATCAAAACCACCTTTTTCATCGATATATTTTTCATCTGCATCAATGGATAAAACTTCTGCCACAAATAAATGATGGCTTCCTAAATTTCTTTCTTCAACTACTCTACATTCCACTGCAACTGGACTTTCTTGAATAATCGGACAAGAAATATGTTGTGCTTTTTCTTTGGTTAGCTTCATTTCTTTGAATTTATCATAATCTCTTCCACTTCTTACTCCACACCAGTCAGTTGCATATGCTAATTTTTCGGTTGTTAAATTAATTGCAAATTCTTTTTTCTCTTTAATCAATTGATAGGAATATCTTTCTGGTCTTACTGAAATATAGCACATCGCAGGATTTGTATTTAAAATTCCAGTCCATGCAACCGTCATAATATTGGAATGTTCCATATCCCCACATGTTACTAAAACAGCAGGAATTGGATAAAGAAAGGTTCCCGGTTTCCAAATTGCTCTTCCCATAATTTCTCCTTTATCTAGACTCTCCATTTTCTCCAATATTTGGATCTTCTCTTTTTGGTTTTTCTTTTTCGATTTGTCTTTCGAATAATTTTACAGCTGACAAAGCGGTTGCATCATAATAGATACAATATCCTCCTTTTTCTTCCTCTTCTCCTTCAATCGAAATCGTATCTTCTGTTGGAACTCTTGAAGCCTTTTCTAGTTCACCAATATAGCCACCATAATTTTGAAGTAATAAATGATCATCTGTTAGTAAATGATCTGCTACTAATTCTAAGTATCTAGGATCATCAAATCGAATCGGTTGAAGTCTTGTAAACACAGTTGTTATCTGCTCTTGTCCATTTTTTTGCTTTGTGATTTCATAACATGGTATAAAATCCTTCACACCAGCCCAAGTATGATAATTTAATGTTCCGATTTCAGAAATGACCATTCTTTCTCCACTTTCATTTACAATACTGATAGACAATCGCGGTTTTTCCATATAGTATTCATCTTTGCCACTTACTAGTGTTAGTTTTTTTCCATATTTCATTTTTAAAACTTGTGCTGTTGCTGGATCTAAGTTACTATTGGTAATCAAACTTTCATTTTCGAGTCCTGAAAAATCTTTTTCTTCTTCTCCTAATGCATAAAGTCTCAAATTCTCCAAGATCGGAACTTTTGCAGCTTTTCTCTTCAAAAAAGCTTTTAAGCCTTCTGGATCAGAAGCTAGCTGTTGAATATTTGCTAATATTGCTAATCCTTGTTGATATTTTTCTAGATCAACTTCTTTCCATTTTTCTAAGACTCCTTGATGGTTTTGTTTTTGATTTTCTGTTAATACGGTTTTCTCTTGAATGACTGGTCCAACAATATAATTGGAGTATAAGATATTGGCAAACCTTTCTAGTGAGATAATATCGGATTGTTCCTTTCTTTCTTCATTCATTTTATCGACTCTCCTATTTGTCCTAATTTTAAATCTATTAAATTGATTATATCAAAAAAACAGCAATTTTGTAAATAAGATCCAAAAAAGCACAAAAAAAGAACGAATCATTCGTTCTTAATTACATAAAAAAAACTGGCGACAACCTATTTTCTCAGCAGGGTAACCCACAAATATCTTCGGCACATTAGAGCTTGACTTCTGTGTTCGGTATGGGAACAGGTATTTCCTCTATGTTATCATCACCAGAAATGTTTCGTATGCTTTTTCCTAGCACACTCAAAAATATATAGAATAATCGTTCCAATTAAACCTCTCACACATATATATACTGTGGTTAAGCCCTCGATTTATTAGTATTGGTCAGCTTAATACATTACTGCACTTACACCTCCAACCTATCTACCACGTAGTCTTCATGGAATCTTACTATCTTGCGATATGGGATATCTTATCTTAG
>CALYAK010000023.1 GCA_944393505.1 uncultured Clostridia bacterium
TTTATTTAAGGTTTATTTATTATGTCTTTAATTTTTTTATTGCATATTCAAAATCTTCGATTTTTCCTATACAATAAAAAAAGACTGAAATAACTTTCAATCTTCTTTTCTTTTTCGATTAAACTAATTCAAGTATTGCTACTTCTGCAGCGTCTCCTCTACGAGGTCCAGCTTTGATGATACGTGTATATCCACCAACTCTACCTTCATATTTTGGAGCAATTTCATCAAATAATTTTGCAATAAGATCAATCTGATTTCCGTTTTCATCTTTTACTTTATTGATCATTTTCATCATTTTTCTTCTTGCATTTAATCTTGATGGCATATCTTTTTGTCTTTTTTCAGTTGTTGTTTCTTTTACAACTTTTTGATATTCTTTACCGTTTTTGCTTTTTGCAAGTTCTGTTACTTTATTTCCCTTTGAATCAAGTTTTGCTTTTACAACTTTTGCATCAACCATTTCAAAGTTATCTTTTTCTTTTACTGCTAAAGAAATGATACTATCCGCAATTGCTTTTACTTCTTTTGCTCTTGCTTCTGTTGTTTCAATTCTACCATTTAATAGTAAATCAGTAACTTGACATTTTAGCATTGCTAAACGAATATCAGTAGTTTTTCCTAACTTTCTATTTGTTGCCACTGTATTTCCCTCCTCTTTTTCTGTTAGAATTATTCTTCTTCTCTTGAAAAGTCTAGACCTAAAGAATGTAATTTATTGGTTACTTCATCTAATGATTTTTTACCCAAATTACGTACTTTCATCATGTCTGCTTCTGATCGATTTGCTAAATCTTCTACAGTTGAAATACCTGCTCTCTTTAAGCAGTTAAATGATCTTACCGATAATTCAAGATCTTCAATTGACATTTCTAGAACTTTTTCTTTCTTAGATTCTTCTTTTTCAATCATAACTTGTGTATTTTTGGTTGCTTCTGATAAATCGATAAATAATTCTAAATGTTCTGTCATTACTTTTGCTGCTAAACTTAAAGCTTCATATGGTTTTAGACTTCCGTCTGTCCATACTTCGATGGTTAATTTATCATAGTCTACTCTTTGTCCTACTCTTGTGTTCTCAACTGTGTAATTTACCTTTTTTACAGGAGTATAGATTGAGTCAATTGGAAGTACACCTAATGGTTGATCTGGTTTTTTATTCTTTTCAGCAGTGTTATATCCTCTACCACGATCAGCAGTCATTTCCATTTTTAAATGTCCACCTTCTGATACAGTTGCGATATGTAAATCTGGATTTAATACTTCAACCGTTCCGTCAGTGATGATATCTCCTGCTGTTACTTCACCTTCTCCTTTAAAATCAATACGAAGAACTTTTTCTTCGTTATCTTCTGATTTTAAACGAATTCCCTTCATATTTACAATAATTTCTGGTATATCTTCTTTTACATTTGGCATTGTTGTAAATTCATGTAATACGCCATCAATTTTAACACTCGTAATTGCACATCCAGGTAGTGAAGAAAGAAGAATTCTTCTTAAAGAATTACCAATTGTTACTCCATATCCTCTCTCTAAAGGTTCACATACAAATTTTGCATAATTCTTTTCGTTATCTATCTCTAAGCATTTAATATTTGGCTTTTCAAATTCAATCATTTTTACCTCCTAATAATTATGAGGACACCCTCATTTTACAAATTATAGACTATTATTTAGAGTAAAGCTCTACTATTAAATGTTCTTCTACTGGAATGTCAACTTCTTCTCTTGAAGCTAATCTTACGACTTTTCCACTTAAGTTTTTCTCATCTTTTTCTAACCATTCTGGAACTGGTCTTGCAGAATTTTGTTCTACATTTGCCTTAATTGCTCCATTGTCTTTACGGATTTCTCTTACAGCAACAACATCACCAGCTTTTACTAAGTAAGATGGGATATCTACCTTTTTTCCGTTTACTTCAAAAGCACCATGTGTAATTAACATTCTTGCTTGTGCTCTTGAACTTCCATAACCTAATCTGTATACAACATTATCTAGTCTGCTTTCTAGTATTTGAAGTAAAACTTCACCAGTTTTTCCTCTACTGTTTGAAGCCATTTCAAAATATTTTCTGAATTGCTTTTCAGCTACACCATAGAAAGATTTTGTTTTTTGTTTTTCTCTTAATTGGTTACCATATTCAGAAAGTTTCTTTTTCTTTTGACCATTTTGTCCTGGTGCATAATTTCTTCTTGATATACTGCATTTGTCTGTGTAGCATCTTGAACCTTTTAAGAATAACTTTTGTCCTTCTCTACGACAAATACGGCATTGTTCGTCTTTATATCTTGCCATTTTTCTATTTCACCTTCCTTAAAATTCTCTTTATTTCTTCTATACTCTTCTTCTTTTTGGTGGTCTACAACCATTGTGTGGGATTGGTGTAACATCTTTAATGCTACTAATCTCTAATCCAGCTGATTGTAAAGATCGAATTGCTGCTTCACGACCTGAACCTGGTCCTTTTACAAAAACTTCTACTGTTTTTAAGCCATGTTCCATAGCTGCTTTTGCTGCAGTTTCTGCTGCTTCTCCAGCTGCAAATGGAGTGCTTTTTCTAGAACCTTTAAATCCAAGTTCTCCAGCACTTGCCCAAGATATTGCATTACCTTGAACATCTGTAATTGTAACGATTGTATTATTGAAGCTAGAATGAATATGAGCCATTCCTTTTTCAATATTTTTTCTATCTCTTCTTCTTGTTGTCGTCTTTCTTGTTACATTCTTTGTAGCCATTTAAGTTCTACCTCCTCAATTATTTTTTGCTCTTGCTAACAATTTTCTTTGGACCTTTTCTGGTACGAGCATTTGTCTTGGTTCTTTGTCCTCTTACTGGAAGACCTCTTCTATGTCTTAGTCCTCTGTAGCAACCAATTTCAGTTAGTCTCTTAATATTTAAAGAAACTTCTCTTCTTAGATCACCTTCTACTTTGTAACCATCCATAGCTTTTCTAATTGCTTGTACGTCGTCGTCTGTTAAGTCCTTTACTCGAACATCTGGATTTACTCCAGCTTTTGCTAATATTTTTTTCGAACTTGATAAACCTATTCCATAAATATAAGTTAATCCTACTTCTACTCTTTTTTCTCTCGGTAAATCTACTCCTGCAATACGAGCCATTATTTTTGCACCTCCAAATTGTTTTCTTTTTTTATTTTGTTTTGTCTTATTCATATTAAAGGTGAAATGCATTGGCTAAAAACCAATCAGTAATATTTCTTAAGACATATATATAAACACAAATCTAATATCAAGTTTCTTTCGAAACTTAACAGCCGCTTTCTAGACTTGTGTTAATATCTTGTTTTTTTGTTTAATTATCCTTGTCTTTGTTTATGTTTTGGATTTTCACAAATTACTCTGATAACACCATTTCTTTTGATTACTTTACATTTTTCGCATATTTTCTTTACTGATGGTCTTACTTTCATACCACTTGCACCTCCTAAAATCTTTCTATCTGCTTGTTTGCAATTCTTTCTATGATCTTATTTTGCTCTCCAAGTAATTCTTCCTCTTGTTAAATCATATGGTGATAATTCAACTTTTACTTTGTCACCCGGTAAAATTTTGATATAATTCATTCTTAATTTTCCCGATATGTGAGCTAAAATTTGATGTCCATTTTCTAATTCAACTTTAAAATTGGTGTTTGGTAAGGTCTCGATAACGGTACCTTCTACTTCGATAACATCCTCTTTTGACATTGTTTCCTCCTATTGATTTTTCATCAATAACATAAAATTGTGCTATTTTAAGCAATAGCGTATATATTATATTATAATTTTATTATAATGTCAATATTTCCGGCTCTTTTTCTGTAATTAAAATTGTATTTTCGTAATGTGCTGCTAAGCTACCATCTTCTGTGATAATGGTCCACCCATCATCCAGTTGTAAAATATTTCTTCTTCCTGCAATTACCATCGGTTCAACCGCTAGCGTCATACCTGGTTCCAATCTTAATCCTCTACCAGGTTTGCCATAGTTTGGAATACCCGGATCTTCATGCATTTCTCTTCCAATTCCATGTCCTTGAAATTCTCTTACGACTGAATAACCATGGTTTTCGACAAACTCTCCAATGGTACTCGAAATGTCTCCGATTCGATTTCCTGGTTTGGCCATTTTGATTCCTTCAAAAAAAGCTTGTTTTGTAACTTCTACTAATCGTTTTGCTTCTTTTGATCCCTCTCCTACAATAAAGGTTCTCGCTGCATCGCCATGAAAACCATCTTTCCAAACAACACAATCAATACTAACCACATCTCCATCTTTTAAAATTGCTTTTTTCGATGGGATTCCATGAATGACTTCATCATTGACCGAAACACATAAGGTTGCCGGGAAATTCGGCACACCACGCATACCACTCGGATATCCTTTTTGTGCTGGTACTCCTCCGTTCTTACGGATCAAATCTTCTGCAAATTTATCAAGTTCTGCTGTCGAAATTCCTGGCTTGATCATTTTTTCAAGTTCTCGATACAAAAGACCTGTAACTTTACAAGCCTCTTTCATTTGCTCAATTTCTTTTTTTGATTTTATGGTTACCAACTGTTTTTCCTTCTTTCTTTTCTCTCATCTCTTAGATTTCTAAAATCTTTTTGATTTCATTCATTAAAGATTCTACTGAGCTATCAATTTTTGGATATACGGTCTTTAAACGATTGTCTTTACGATAATATTCTAATAAATCTTTTGAAGTTCTATGATACTCCTCTAATCTTACTTTTACAGTCTCTGCATTATCATCTTTTCGAATATATAAAGCTGAGCCACATACATCACACACATTTTCTACTTTTGGTGGTCGTGTTACCACATTATAGATTGCTCCACATTCTTTGTTTGAGCAAATTCTACGACCAGAAAGTCTTTTGATAATATCTTCATCTGGAATGGATAATTCGATTGCTGCATCTAATTTTTTTCCACTTTCTTCGAAGATCCTATCTAATACTTCTGCCTGTTGTTTTGTTCTAGGAAATCCATCTAAGATTACACCATTTGCACAATCTGGTGCTTGTAATCTTTCTTTTACCACATCATTTACAATTTCATCTGGAACTAAAACTCCTCGATTCATATAATCTTGAATTTTCTTTCCTAATTCTGTCTCATTCTTGATTGCCTCACGAAAAATATCTCCAGTTGAGATATGAACAATCTTTAAATCCTTGGATAATTCGGTACTTGCTGTACCTTTTCCTGCTCCAGGACCACCTAACATGATAATATTCAAAGTAATTTCCTCCTTTATATCAGTTCCCTGATCATTTTTCTTGATAAAAAAGTATAAGGAGATCGAATTAACTTCTAATCTCCCTTATCTCTTAACAAATCTGCTGTCTTTGCAAATTCATTCTATCTTTTATTGTTATTACTCTAAAAATCCCTTATAATGTCTCATTACAAGTTGAGATTCTAACTGTTGAACAGTCTCTAAAGCAACTCCAACAACAATCAATATTGAGGTTCCTCCAAAAGCCAAGTCGACTAAATTGGTGAAACGAATCAACATTGGTAATATAGCAATGATTGCTAGATAGATTCCTCCAAACCATGTTAATTTTGATATGATGGAAGATAGATAATCGGTTGTTGGTTTTCCAGCACGAATTCCTGGAATGAAACCACCGTTTTTCTTAATGTTACTCGATACTTCTGCTGGATTAAATGTTGCATAAGTATAAAAGAATGTAAATCCAACAATTAGTAATAAGTAAACAATTGCATTTGCAATTGTATAACCAATTGGCACATTTGATGTTGATGTCGCGATTGAGAATTTATATAATCCTGCTAAAAATCCAGTTTGTGTTTCAATATCACTCACAAACATTTGAATAATCATAGCTGGAAAAGTCATAAAAGAAGATGCAAAGATAATTGGCATAACACCAGCCATTGCAAGTTTCAATGGAATGTGCGTATTTTGTGCACCAACCATTCTTCTTCCTACAACTTTCTTTGAATATTGTACCGGTACTCTTCTTTCAGCCTGTTGTACAAATACAACAGCAGCGACTAAAAGAATTGCTCCTAAAATAATTCCTAATGCGATTAAAATTCCAATGGTATTTAATTCTCCTGATTGGAAAATTACATTTGTTACAATTGATGTAACAGCACCTGGTAATCCTGATATGATACCAACAAAAATGATCATGGATATACCATTTCCGATTCCTTTTGTTGTAATTTGTTCTCCTAACCAAATAAGTAGCGCGGTTCCTGCCATAAGCGAAAGAACTACTAGGGCTCCGGTTAAAATTTCTGTATCAACAAATAAACTACGATAGGTTAAATATAATCCTAACCCTTCGATTAAAGCAAGAACAACTGATAACAATTTGGTGTATCGATTCATTTTTGTTCTTCCTTCTTCTCCTCCTTCTTTTACCATTCTTTCTAAAGAAGGTATTACCATTGCTAACAATTGGATAACAATTGAAGCAGTGATATAAGGAGTAATTGACATGGCAAATATAGAAAGTCTAGAGAACGCTCCTCCTGATATCATGTTAATCAATCCGGCGATTCCATTGGCAGATGATGACATATATTCAGATAAAGCAATTGTGTCAACTCCAGGAACAGTTATATAACATCCTAAACGGAAAATTACGATCAATAGTAATGTATATAATAGTTTTTTTCTAACCTCTGGTGTCTTCAAGGCATTTTTGATTGTATTAAACAATTAGATCACCTCTGTCTTTCCACCTAAAGCTTCTATTTTTTCTTGTGCTGCTTTCGTGAATCTTACAGCTTTAACGGTTAATTTTTTCTCTAAATTACCGGTTGCAAGAACGACAATACCATCATTGATTTTTCCGATAATTCCCTCTGCTAATAATGTTTCAGCAGTTACTTCCGTAGCTTTACTCTTGTTAAGCATCGTTAAAGTTACTTCTGTATAAGTTTTTGCATGAATATTCGTAAATCCTCTTTTTGGTAGTCTTCGATATAATGGAGTTTGGCCTCCTTCAAAACCTCTTCTTACACCGCCACCAGATCTAGCTTTTTGACCTTTGTGACCTCTACCAGAAGTTTTTCCTAGACCAGAACCAATTCCACGTCCAACTCTTGTTCTTGTTTTACTTTTTTGTGCTGGTTTTAATTCGTCTAATTTCATGGTGTAAAACTCGCCTCCTTTGCTTTTCTAATTATAAAATCTCTTCTACTTTTTTTCCTCTTTTTTTCGCAACTTGTTCTACTGTTTGCATTTTCTTTAATCCTTCTAGTGTAGCATAAACAACGTTTCTTGGATTGTTTGTTCCAATGATTTTTGTACGGATATCACGGTATCCAGCTAGTTCTAGAACTGGTCTTACACTACCACCAGCAATAATTCCTGTACCTTCTTCTGCTGGTTTTAGCATAACTTTTGCACTTCCGAACTCTCCAAGATAATCATGAGGAATGGTTGTTCCAACAACTGGAACTTCTACTAAATTCTTCTTTGCTTCTTCGATTGCTTTTTTGATTGCATCTGGAACTTCAGAAGCTTTACCATTTCCTACACCCACGTGTCCGTTTTCATCTCCAACAACTACGACAGCACTAAAACGAAAAGTTCTACCACCTTTTACAACTTTAGCAACTCTGTTGATTGCTACAACTTTCTCTTTTAATTCTGATGTATTTTCTGATTGCACTTTCTAGTACCCTCCTTTTTTTAATATTTTAGAATTCTAATCCGCCTTCTCTTGCAGCTTCTGCTAATTCTTTTACTACACCATGATAGATGTATCCACCGCGATCAAAAACAACAGTTTTAATTTTCTTTTCTGCTGCTCTTTTAGCGATTAAAGTACCAACTTCTTTTGCTGCTTCTTTATTGGAATGCTTTGTTTTTACTTCTTTGTCTAATGTTGATGCACTAGCTAAAGTTTTTCCAGCTACGTCATCAATAATTTGAACATATAAGTTATTGTTACTTCTAAAAACACATAGTCTTGGACGTTCAGCAGTACCACTTACTTTTGTACGTACTCTTTCATGTCTTCTCTCTCTTTGTGCTTTGCGATCTATTTTCGTAACCATTTCGATACTCCTTTCTTACGATTTATCTTTGTATCAGTTTTTATTTCTTACCTGCTTTACCTTCTTTACGTCTAATATGTTCTTCAACATATTTAATACCTTTTCCACGATATACTTCTGGTGGTCTCTTTGTACGAACTACAGCAGCAACCTCACCAACTAATTCTTTGTCAATTCCTCTTACGATGATTTGGTTTGGTGTTGGAACATCAAATGTAATACCTGCTGGAGCTTCCATCTCTACTGGATGAGAATATCCTAAGTTCATTACAAGCGTATTTCCTTTTTTCTGTGCTCTGTAACCAACTCCGTTGATTTCTAATTCTCTTTTATATTCATTTAAAACGCCTTCAATCATGTTATTGATTAATGTTCTAGTTAAACCATGTAAACTTTTATTTGCTGGTTCATCATCAGGTCTTTTGACAGTAATAACATTATTTTCAAGTGTCACTTGCATGTTTTTATGTAATTCTTTTTCTAATGTTCCTTTTGGACCTTTTACCGTGATGTGGTTACCATTTAAAGTAACTTCAACACCTGCTGGAACAGTAATAGGCATATTTCCTATTCTTGACATTTTTGTTTTCCCTCCTTTTTGCTACTTATTCAATTACCAAACATAAGCTAAAACTTCTCCACCTAGACCTTCTTCTCTAGCTTCTTTATCTGTTTTGATTCCTTTTGATGTAGAAATTAAAGCGATTCCTAATCCGTTTAATACTCTTGGTAATTCGTCTTTTGATGCATAAACTCTTAATCCTGGTTTGCTAATTCTTTTCAAACCATCGATTACTCTTGCACCTTTTTCGTCATATTTTAAGGTAATACGGATGATTCCTTGTGTACCATCTTCGATTACTTCACTTGACTTAATATATCCTTCTCTTACTAAGATATCTGCTATTGCTTTTTTCATGTTTGATGCAGGTACATCAACTGTTTTATGTTTTGAACTATTTGCATTTCTAATTCTTGTTAGCATATCTGCTATTGGGTCAGTAATATTCAACTTTTTTCCCTCCTTCTTTTTGTTTTTATCCGCTTCCTTACCAGCTTGCTTTTTTTACACCAGGGATTTCACCTTTGTGTGCTAATTCACGAAAACATACACGGCAAATTCCGAATTTTCTAATATAAGCATGTGGTCTTCCACAAATTTTGCAACGATTGTATTCTCTTGTTTGATATTTTTGTGGTTTTTGTTGTTTTACTTTTAATGATTTTTTAGCCATACTTTTTCCTTTTCCTCCTAACTTAATTCTTCAAATTAATTTTTGAAAGGCATTCCTAATAGAGTTAATAGTTCTTTGGCTTCTTCATCTGATTTAGCTGTCGTTACAAATATGATATCCATTCCTCTTAATTGATCAATTTTATCATATTCAATCTCTGGGAAAATTAATTGCTCTTTGATTCCCATTGAGTAATTTCCTCTTCCATCAAAAGAATTTGCTGAAACTCCTCTAAAATCTCTTACTCTAGGAAGTGCTACATTAAATAACTTAAATGCGAAGTCATACATTTTTCCTTTTCTTAATGTAACTTTACAACCTACATTTACTCCTGCTCTTAGCTTAAAAGCTGCGATTGCTTTCTTTGATTTTGTAACAATTGGTTTTTGACCGGTAATGATCGTTAAATCGTTCATTGCATTTTCTAATGATTTAGGATTATCTTTTACATCGCCTAAACCAATATTAATTACGATCTTATCTAGTTTTGGAACTTCCATCACTGATTGATAATTAAATTTCTTCATCATTGCTGGAATAATTTCTTTTTCATATTGCTCTTTTAATATTTCCATGTCTAAAGCTAGACCTCCTTTCTATTTGATGATTTCACCACATTTTTTACATACACGTACTTTTTGGTCTTTTTCTACTTTGAAACCAATTCGAGTTGCTTTTCCACATTTTGGGCAAACAACATTTACTTTGCTCATATGGATTGGGCACTCAACTGGAATAATTCCACTTTCTTCACCTTGTTTTCTAGGTTTTACATGTTTTTTTCTAACGTTAACACCTTTAACGATAACTTTTTCTGTTTTTGGTAATACTTCTAAAACTTCTCCTGTTTTTGCTTTATCATTTCCAGATAAAACTTGAACAGTATCGCCTTTTTTTACTTTTAACATTCTTTTTTTCACCTCTTCTTTTCAAAGTCTTGATGAGTCTATTTCGATCTTCTTTTAATCTTATAAAACTTCTGGTGCTAAAGATAATATTTTCATATAATCTTTATCTCTTAATTCTCTTGCTACTGGTCCAAATATACGAGTTCCTCTTGGAGTTTTATCATCACGAATGATAACTGCTGCATTTTCATCAAATCTTAAGTAAGATCCATCTGCTCTTCGAATTGGTTTCTTTGTACGAACAATAACTGCTTTTACAACGTCACCTTTCTTAACCATTCCATTTGGTTGAGCAGTTTTAACAGAAGCAACAATTACATCTCCTACTCCAGCATATTTTCTATATGAACCACCAAGGCATCTAATACACATGATTTCTTTTGCACCTGTATTATCAGCTACTTTCAAAATTGTTTGTTGCTGTACCATTGGTTAGTACCTCCTTCTTATTTTATAATTGCTTTTTCTACGATTTCAACAACTCTCCATCTTTTATCTTTGGATAAAGGTCTTGTTTCCATCACTTTTACTCTGTCACCATTTTGACATTCGTTGTTTTCGTCATGAGCTTTTAGTTTATATGTTCTTTCTTGAACTTTACCATATGTTTTGTGTTTCTCACTTGTCTTAACAGCTACAACAACTGTTTTATCCATTTTGTCTGATATAACAGTTCCGATCATAACTTTACGAAGATTTCTTTCTTCCATTATGGTAATCTCCTTTCTCTATTCTACTTATTAGCTTCTGCTAACTCTCTTTGTCTTAAAACAGTTTTAATTCTTGCAATGTCTTTTTTCACTTCTTTAATTTTCATTGGATTATCCAAACCATTGGTAGCTAAACTAAATCTTAATTTGAATAGCTCTTTTTTTAGTTCTTCTAATTCCTTTGTTAAATCTGGTGAAGACATTTCATTAATTTTATTGATCTTCATCATTATCACCACCTATTTCTGTTTCCTTTGCAATAAATTTACATTTAACAGATAGTTTATTTGCAGCTAGTCTTAAAGCTTCTCTTGCAAGATCTTCTGGAACTCCTGCAATTTCAAACATTACTCTACCTGGTTTTACAACTGCTACCCAATATTCAACAGCACCTTTACCTTTACCCATACGAGTTTCAGCTGGTTTCTTTGTAATTGGTTTGTCTGGGAAGATTTTAATCCAAACCTTTCCACCTCTTTTAATGTAACGAGTCATCGCAACACGAGCTGCTTCAATTTGGTTTGATGTAATAAATGCAGCTTCTTGTGCTTGTAATCCATATTCTCCGTAAGATACAACATTTCCTCTTGTTGCTTTTCCTCTTACTCTACCTTTTTGTTGTTTTCTATATTTTGTTCTTTTAGGCATTAATGGCATTATGCTTCTCCTCCTTCCACTTTAGCTTTCTTTGTTGGAAGAACTTCACCTTTATAAATCCATACTTTAACACCGATTTTTCCATAAGTGGTATCTGCTTCTGCAAATCCATAATCAATGTCAGCTCTTAAAGTTTGTAGTGGAATGGTTCCTTCTTTATAGAATTCTGTACGAGCCATGTCTGCTCCACCTAATCTTCCAGAAACTGCAGTTTTAATACCAAGAGCTCCTGCCTTCATTGTTTTTTGCATTGCTTGTTTCATTGCTCTTCTGAAAGAAATTCTCTTCTCTAATTGTGCTGCAATATTTTCAGCAACTAATTGAGCATCGATGTCAATATTTTTTACCTCTACGATATTTAGGTTAACTTCTTTACCTATCATTTTTTCTAATTCTGCTTTTAATGATTCAGCTAAATTTCCACCTTTTCCGATTACTAGTCCTGGTTTAGCTGTATAAACATTTACTTTAACGAATTTAGCAGTTCTTTCTATTTCGATTTTAGAAATTCCGCTAACATATAGTTTCTTCTTAACATACTCACGAATTTTGTGGTCTTCTACTAAATAATCTCCAAATTCTTTTGAATTTGCATACCATTTAGAACTCCAATCTTTGATAATACCAACTCTTAATCCGTGTGGATCCATTTTTTGTCCCATTTTGCTAAGATCCTCCTTTCTTCTACACTCTTTCTCTCAATACGATTGTAATATGACTTGTTCTTTTACGAATACGAACTGCTGAACCTTTTGCAGCTGGTCTAATTCTCTTTAGAGTTGGACCTTGGTTTGCATAAATTTCAGCAACATATAAATTATTTTGTTTCATATTGTGGTTATTTTCAGCATTGGCAATTGCTGATTTTAATAATTTCTCAATGATTTCGGATGATGCTTTTGGTGTAAATTTTACAATTGCTAGTGCTTCATCCACATTTTTTCCCCTAATTAAATCTGCTACGATTTTTACTTTTCTACTTGAAATTCTAGCAAATTTTAGAGTAGCTTTTGCTTCTGGAATCATTACTTCTTGCTTTTCTTCCACTTGATTTCCCTCCTTGAATCCTTATTTTCTATACCGTTTTATTTTGCTGTTGTCGTTGTTGTTTTTTCTCCAGCATGGCCTTTGAATGTTCTTGTTGGAGCAAATTCTCCCAATTTATGACCGATCATTTCTTCTGTAATATATACAGGAACATGTTTTCTTCCATCATGAACAGCGATTGTGTGTCCTACCATTTGTGGGTAAATAGTAGAAGCTCTTGACCATGTTTTTAATACTTCTTTCTTTCCGCTTTCGTTCATTGCATCAATTCTCTTTAATAATTCTGGTGCAACAAAAGGTTTTTTCTTGCTTGATCTTGACATTTAAAATTTTCCTCCTTTCGGAAACTTTTCCAAATTCTTTCTAATCTTTTCAATCAATTATTTTCTTCTCTTAACAATAAACTTATTGGATTGTTTGTTTTTCTTTCTTGTTTTGTATCCAAGTGCTGGTTTGCCCCAAGGTGTCATTGGTCCTGCGTGTCCTACTGGTGCTCTACCTTCACCTCCACCATGTGGGTGATCTACTGGGTTCATAACAGATCCTCTAACTTCTGGTCTTCTTCCTAGATGTCTGCTTCTTCCAGCTTTTCCAAGTTTCACATTTTCATGGTCTGTATTTCCAATTGTTCCGATTGTTGCTCTGCAAACAGCCATTACT
Source organism: uncultured Clostridia bacterium (assembly GCA_944393505.1). Taxonomy (GTDB): domain Bacteria; phylum Bacillota; class Clostridia; order TANB77; family CAG-508; genus CALYAK01. The sequence continues at coordinate 13,275 of CALYAK010000023.1, forward strand.
AATCTCATTTCTCCAGAAGGTAAACGAACATGTGCATATTTTCCTTCTTTTGCCATTAATTGAGCTTCTTGACCAGCTGCTCTAACTAATTTTCCGCCTTGACCTGGATTTAATTCGATATTATGAATCATAGTACCAACTGGAATATTTTCGATTCTCATACAATTTCCTGGTTTGATATCTTCTTTATCTCCAGAAATAACTTTGTCTCCATCGGTTAATCCAACTGGAGCTAAGATATAGCTCTTGGTTCCATCTTCATATTCGATTAAAGCGATGTTAGCACTTCTATTTGGATCATATTCGATTCCGATTACAGTTGCTGGCATATTATCTTTATTTCTTTTAAAATCAATCATTCTATATTTTTGGCGATTTCCTCCACCTTGATGTCTTACGGTAATTCTTCCATATGAATTTCTTCCTGCTTTTTCTTTTTTCTTTGCTAATAAAGATTTTTCAGGAGTTTTTTTCGTAATTTCATCATATGTCGAAACAGTTGTGTTTCTTAATGATGGAGTTGTTGGTCTAAAATGTTTCATTCCCATTTTTGTTTTCTCCCTTTTTGATTAAATTTTGTAGATCTTTTCCTGCTCTACAATTGCAGATATTTTTTATTTTCCTGGTTCTTTCCAGATAATTTTTTTCTTCTTCCTAAGCTCCCATAAATTCATCGATTGAATCTTTGTATTTCTTAGAAACCTTTGTTACTTTTCCACCTTTTGCTAGGTAAGATTTTTCAGTAGGGTTTGTATCAATGGTAACAACTGCTTTTTTCCAGTCAGAAGTTTTTCCAGTATATCTTCCTACTCTTTTTTCTTTTCCTTTTACGCTAACGGTGTTTACTTTTAACACTTTTACATCAAATAATTTTTCAACTGCTCTTGCAATTTCAATTTTTGTTGCTTTTGGATTTACTTGAAAGGTATACTTTCCTTCTTGTAATGCATCATTACTTTTTTCTGTAATAACTGGTTTAATAATAATATCTTCAGCCATCATTATGCGTACACCTCCTCTAGTTTTTTAACAGTATCTAGAGTAATCACAAGGTTCTTGTATTTTAATAAATCATATACGTTAATTGTATTAACAAGTGTTGTTTTTACTCCTTCAATATTTCTTGCAGATTTTTGAACATTTTCATTCTTTTCTGGTAAAAGAATTAATGTTTTTCCTTCTACTTTTAAGTTTGTTAAAGCTTTTGCCATTTCTTTTGTCTTGATTTCTTTTAATGGTAAGCTATCAACAACAACTAATTCTTTTTCTAATACTTTTGAACTTAAGCAAGATAGAATTGCTAGTCTTCTTTCTTTCTTATTTACGGTATATTTATAAGAACGAGGCTTTGGTCCTAATGCAATACCACCTTTAATCCATTGTGGTGCACGGATGGATCCTTGTCTTGCTCTACCTGTACCTTTTTGTCTCCATGGTTTTCTTCCACCACCAGATACTTCACTTCTTGTTTTTGTGCTTTGTGTACCTTGTCTTTGATTAGCTAAGTAATTAACTAATACACTATGTACAACTGCTTCATTTGGCTCGATACCAAAGATTTCTTCTTTTAGTTCAACGCTCTTCACTTTTTTACCTTCTATATTGTATACATCTATACTAGGCATCTTTCTTCCTCCTTTTCTTTAATCTCGGATTTTTCTTAAGCTTTTACGCTTGCTTTAATTTTTAAGATAGCGCCTTTTGCTCCTGGAACACTACCTTTTACTAGAATAACATTCTTATCTAAGTCTACTCTTACAACATCTAGGTTTTGAATGGTTACTGTTTGAACTCCCATATGTCCTGGTAGTTTCTTTCCTTTAAATACTCTACCCGGAGTAGATGTAGATCCCATTGAACCTGGTCTTCTGTGATACATAGAACCATGTCCCATAGGTCCTCTTGATTGTCCATGTCTTTTGATAACACCTTGGAATCCTTTTCCTTTTGTTGTTCCTTGGATATCAACATGGTCACCTGCTGCAAATACATCAGCTTTTAATTCAGTTCCAACTGTCATTCCTTCTAAAGAATCTAATCTGAATTCTCTTAAATGTTTTTTGTTTGCTACACTTGCTTTTGCAAAATGTCCTTTTTCTGGTTTATTTAATTTGGATTCTTTTACTTCTCCAAATCCTAATTGAACTGCATCATAACCATCTGTTTCTGCTGTTTTTATTTGTGCTACTACACATGGTCCTGCTTCAATTACTGTTACTGGAATTACTTTTCCTGCCTCATCAAAAATCTGAGTCATTCCAATTTTCTTTCCGATTAATGCTTTTTTCATTTTATTTCCTCCTAACTATTGGCTGATCTTTTCAAAACCAGCTTGGTTTGTTTCAAAATATGATAAAATTATCATTTCATTATAACTTGATTTCGATATCAACACCTGCTGGTAAATCAATCTTCATTAGACTGTCTACTGTTTTTTGTGTTGGGTAAAGAATATCAATTACTCTTTTATGTGTTCTCATTTCAAATTGTTCTCTAGAATCTTTGTGTTTGTGTGGAGAACGTAAAATTGTAATAATTTCCTTTTGTGTTGGTAATGGAATTGGTCCTGATACTTTTGCTCCTGTTTTTTTAGCAGTATCTACTATTTTTTCAGCAGACTGTTCTAAAACAACATGATCATAAGCTTTTAACCTAATTCTAATTTTTTCACTTGCTACTGCTTTACCTGTTACTGTTGCCATAAATTTTCCCTCCTATATAAAATAATTTTATTTCGGTCGGAAGTTATAAACGCATCCTGGTGTTTCTTAAATTACCAATATTTAAACCCAAGTTGCATGATAATCTTGGGATAAGTAACTACATTTATATAACTTACCGCCTGGTCTAAGCCACGACATACTCCATAGGAGTTCCCTCCAATCCCTCTCATTTCAAGAGATTGTAGCCACATCCTACTTCATCGCAAACTACATGCTTTAATATTATACAACGGCCTCCTACTCTAAGTCAAGCATTTTTCTTAAGTTTTTCCAATTTTGCCATAATTTTAAATCCTCAAAAAATATTGAGGTAGAAAATTTTTAGAGTTTTCTACCCCAACAATTGACAATCAGCCAAAAATCTTCTGTCTTATTTTTATACAATTCGATTTTTGTCTATTTTATTTTCGTTCATCTGTAAAAGCTTTATTCGATATACGATTTTCAGCTAACGTACTTCCATCATAGTCTTTGAATACTGGTTCCGATGTCGTGTTTGATATCGTTAAACTTGCATTTGCACCTGCTTGATAAATAGCATAACCTCTGTTTGGAGCAATAAATTCTCCTCCTGTAATGTTAAGTTGTCCTTTATCAATCGAATCATCACCCCAGCTATTATAGATACAAGTATCGCCATTTGTTCCGTCAAATTTACCACCGTTTATGGTTGCTACATTCCAATTTAGTAATGCTTGTTGTGAATAAGAAATAAATTCACCGTCATTGATCGTCATAATACCACCATCATCATTTTTGATTGTATTAAGACCACCTGCGAATCTACCTCCATTGATAATCATAGTTGGATTTGCAATTCCTAATTTATTCTGTGTATATTGCGTTGCATAGTTTTGGTATCCATTGTGAATTAAGCTTGAGTATTCTCCATCAAACTCAAAATCTCCACCATTAATGGTCATCTCTCCATAGTTATCGATTAGATAATATGAGTTTCCTCCGTTATCATAGGAGTTGCTTCCGTTCTCATTTGAACGTCTAAAGTTTCCGTCTTCAATCGTTACTTTTCCTCCTGCATTATATACAGTTGCAGATGCATGTGTTGATGCATCATAAGTACCACCATCGATCGTTAAGGTAGCATTTTTCGTATTTCTAATCGTATGAACACTATTTCCAGCATCTTCACTTGTTGCAATTGTTCCTGTGGTACCTTCTAATGTTAATGTTCCGTTATTAATAATCGTCTTTTCTGTAGTAGCTGTTTGATCACCTAAGTTTAATTCTAGGTTTCCATTGTTTGTAATAGTTTCTTCAATAACAACAGGTTTCTCACTTTGACTTAAATCAAGTTCTACTGGCTTTTCTGCTGTTCCTTCATTAATTGTAATTGGTGCTGCAACAACAATTTCATCCAATGTTGTATCTTCCGTTGCCAGCAATGTATTAAGTTCTTCTAATGTATTAGCTTTCTTTTGAACTTTCCACGTTTTGGTATATGTTGCATTTCCTGTTATCGTTACACTATCACCTTTTTTGTATAAATTTCCTTTTCCATCTGACCAACCAGCAAATACGTAGGTATATCCATCATCATCATAGCTGCTTGGATCGTCAAATGTAATCGTTACTTTATCGTTATAGTTTCCGTTGATTGTATTTCCAGAATCTTCAAATGAAATCGTATAGTTCGTTGGTGTATATTTTGCTTTTAAGGTTGTATTGGTAGAAATTGGTGTGTCGAAATCAAATTCTTGGCTTTCATCTGTTAAATACCAATAATCAAAATCATAATGTTCCTTTGTTGGATTTACAGCTAATTGTGTAGCTTTTTGTTGATAAACAACTTTTTGCGTTTCAACAGTTGTATCTCCATCTTTAAAAGTTACCGTACAGAATTTTGTATAATAATGATATTCATCTTTGCTATTTTCTTGATATCTGATTCTTTCAGAACCTTCAAATGTAATTGTTGGGTCATCAATTGGTTTTGTATTTACCCAAATAACTGGTTTTGCATATGCTTCATCCGTCATTGTTAGATTGGTTGCAACCAAAGAAGTTTTTCCAGACACTTCGATACCGCCCCAAACATTACCTGTTAGGTCAACATGATCAACAGTTGCTTTTGTGTTTGGTCCAACGATAATTGCTCCCATACTATTCGTTAAAGCGATATTTTTCACAATAACTTCTGAGCCAGCCACTACTGGATATATTTTGAAGATATAGTTATCTCCGCCTGACACATAAGTTGGTGTTCCTGATTTTGTTATGGTGTTATCTTGTCCATCAATAACTAATTCTCTTGAAATAACGATTGACTTATCTACTTCAAAATCTTTTCCAATCTTGATGGTTGTAATTTCTTGATTTGCAATTGCATCTTCTAATTCTCCTTGGTTATTTACAATAGCAGTTGTATATTTCCATTCTGCTACAAGTACCGTATCACTTGTAATTTTAGTTGAGAAATTAAATGCTGTGTCATCTTGATACCATCCAACAAAAGTATATCCTTCTTTGGTTGGATCAGTAGGTTCTGTTACTACGCTTCCTTCTTCAATAGTCTCTGTTTTATATACATTTGATCCATTCACAAAGGTTACTTTGTAGGTTGGTGTTTTTTCCACTTCTTGCCATTCTGCTGTAAGAATTGTGTTACTTGTGATTTTAGTAGAAAAATCAAAAGCAGTTCCATCTAGGTACCATCCAATGAATGTATATCCTTCTTTCGTTGGATTAGTTGGTTTTGCTACTGTTTTTCCTTCTTCTACTGTTTTGGTTTCACTTACTACAGAACCATTCATAAAGGTTACTGTATAGCTTGGAGTTACCTCTTTTGCTTCCCATTTTGCTACAAGAACTGTGTCACTTGTAATTTCCGTTGAGAAATCAAACAAAACTCCATCTAAATACCATCCAGCAAAGGTATATCCTTCTCTAGTTGGATTGGTTGGTTTTGTTGCTGTATTTCCTTCTAATACAGTTTGTGTTGCATAATTTTCCGTTTCATCTGTAAAGTATACAGAATAGCTTACTGGCTCTTCTGGTTTGGTTGGGAATGTGATTCCTTCTTTTGCTTCATTGTTTACATAGTAAATATCTAGAGAATCAATCTCTTCGATATAGGTTAGTTTTCCTTCTGTATCAAATTGATACCAGTCACCTTCTAGATAATAATACATATTAGGATATACATAATCTTGGCGATCTCCATTTGCTGTCATGTATACTCCCATGTCATTTGCTCCTGCTGTTGCAGCTTTTACACCTGTAATAATCGTATCTGGTGTGAATTTCGTAGTTCCAATGATAATCGTTCCACTTTCTATTGTGTCATACTTATCATTTGGATTGGTCGTTTCTGTTATCGTTGCTGCTTGAACACTTGTCGATAATCCAATGATAGCAAGTAATAGAATAAGAGCGATTAAGAATTTCTTCATACTTTTCTTCATCTTTTTACTCCCCTCTTTTTAATTTCCTTTTACATTTGATACACTTGTTACCGAATCTTTTACATAAACTTTTCCGCTAGCTGGAATCGATACCGTTGTTGTTTTGCCACTTAACATCTTTAAAGTAGCTGTTCCTGCGACATGTTTTCCTTCAGAGCTTACAATGTATAATGTATATTGTCCTGCAACACTGCTATCAACCTTTACCCATTCATAAGTATATGTTACAGGCTCTGGTTCCGGTTCTGGCTCCGGCGTTGGTGTAGGTTCTGGCGTTGGTTCTTCTGTACCTGCATTGGAATTATCATTTGTGTTTGCATTGTTATTTGTGTTTGTACTTGTTGATGGTTTCTTATTGGTGCTAGTACTTGTATTTTTATTACTATTGGATGCTGTCGTTGTTGTTTCTTCTTTCTTTTGTTCTTCTTCAATTGTCAATTCAAAAGAAGTAGAAATTCCATTGACCGTTACAGTTATGGTTACTTTTCCTGCTTTTATTGCAGTTACTTTTCCTTCTTCTGATACGGTTGCAATTGTTTCATCACTTGAACTCCAAGTAATTTCTAATTTTTCTCGATCGATGTCTTCCGGCTGTATTTCAAGTGTTAAAGCAAGTTCCTCTCCCACTTTGATTGTACTTTTTTCCGAATTAATTTTAAGTTCAGAAATAGATACTTCTTCTTCAATCCATTTTGCAATCAAATTGATGTTTTCTGTTACTTTTGTTGTAAAATCAAATTGTTCTTCTTGTCTTTCCTCATAGAACCATCCTTCAAATTGATAGCCCTCTCTTGTTGGATCTTCTGGTTTCGTCGCTGTTTGATTTCTTTTTACGATTTGGCTTTCTACTTCTGATCCACCGTTTGCATCAAAAGTTACGGTATATGATCGGTTCATTAAGAAATAGATTAAACCAATAATCAATAACAGAATGATAACGGCAACGATTCCAATGATTATCTTTTTGTTCTTTTCCACACATTTCCCCTCCTAATTACATATTCAGTCACATTATATCATAATTTGACAAAATTACAATTGTTTTGCATAAATTTAAAATATTACAAAAAAATAACCGACTATCGAAAAGACAATCGGTCATTTTTTATTCATTTTTTAAAAATCTCTTTTATTTTCTTTATCATTTTCTTCCACCAGTTTTCTTCTATTGGAACAAGTGCCATATTTTCTTGCTCTTGCAAAATCCCTGTTCTTTTTCTATCTTTAAAAATTTCATCTGGGTTATATTGCTCTCTTAGTTCTTCTTGAAAGCTTTGTTCATTCTTGTTTAACATCTGAAGTAATTTCTGTTTTTCTTCTTCATCTTCACACCAATAATTCAAGTGTATCAACGCAAGCACCGCAATTGTTTCTTTTCTTACCTGCTGTTGATTGAAAGGAATTTCCACTGTATATTGTGGTATATATTCCAAGTCTCTTTTTTCTTCCAACAGTTTTGTTAAGTTATGTGGTAGCTTTTCAATATATTCCTCTCCTAATAAGGTTAAGATTTGATATAGCTCTGAATAAATTTCTTTTGTTTCTTGTTTCATATCTCTCTTCCTTCATTTTGTATTTGACGATCTTCCAATCCCTCTTGCAACTGCGCCTTTGCTTGTTGTAAATCAGAACGTTTAACATCACAATAGGATTCAAACAGTATACTTTTTCGTCTATCTTGTTGTTGTGGGATCGTTTGTTCAAGCTGACGATCTAAATATAACATTGCATTTTGAATCACGGTATCTTCTCCTAGACTGCCTTCTGTATTCCCATAACGTTGCATCGATAGTTCTTCTAATCTTTTCTTGTTCCCAGAAAGAACCGCTTCACTTACTTCTCTTTCTTGTTCTGTTAATCTTTCGGAAAGAGATTGAATAAAAGCTCCTCTTTCTTCCTCTGTCATTTCCAAAAAATGTTGCTCATTTTTATGAAAGACTCTTTTTCCATTTTCATTTCTGAAATATCCCAAGATGAACTCCTTTGGAAATACACCATACTCATTTTCTCCACAACATATACTATCTAATAGACATGTTTTTTTATGATTGTTTCCCATTGCACTAGTATCCATTCCAGGAAAACCTACATAAAGCTGTTGACCATTTCCTTCTAAAACAGTAGGGACCATAGCAATTACACCGTTATCTGCCATTTCATTTCCTAATTTATATTGCCTCAAAGCTTCTTTTTGATGATGTCTTAATTCAGAGCTTACTCCTAAAGAACTAATGGTCGCAAGTACCGTACTTCCTTTTTTGATTTCTAATCCGTTTTCAGAGATTTGTTTTAAGATATCTTCTACGCTAGCTCCTTTTACTTTTTCTTTTCGGACCGCATGAATTCCTAAGCCAACTTCTCCGTGCTGTTCTTTCATCATCCTAGCAATATATTCTTCCATCTCTTCTTTTTTCTCTGCTATTGGTTTTGTTCCTTGATCTGATTCAATTTTTTCTACTTCGCTAAAGTCAAAAATAATCTTTCGCATATTTGCTCCATTCTAACTTTTAGAGTTTTTTCTCAGCTCACTTATTATTTACTACAATAAAAGCTTTTATAAATATATTATCTTTATTTCGCACATTTTACAAGATCCTTCTATATTTTTTTAATTCTCCCATAAAAATCCATGAATAAAACTAGAGTGAATTTCTTTATCGGCCTATATAGTCTTCCTTCTCCCCTTTAAAAGGATCTTTATATTTGTTATTTGATCTATCATCATATTTTCTTTTAATTATCCCATAAATGATGATAGATTCAATTTTGGTAGTATATCCACATATATGTATGATCTGGGCGTGCTCCTGCATTTATTATTTATCTCAACTTCTTTTCTCTTACATAATTTTCTCAATATCATTCCTATTTCTTGTCTTAATTTTTCATATATTTCTTTTCTATACTTCTGTACAAACACTATATGGTACTTGCATTCCATGTTGCGTGTGCTAAGCTCTTGGTATTTCTTTATGACACCTTTGATAATTTATTCAAATCACTAAACTTATAGTAAATAGTTGCTTGTTTATTGTTATCAATTTCAATTTTTTTCTATTAAGCTATTTAACATATAGGCTGTAATATTATCTTTGTTTATCGGTGTTCTTTTTCTTCAATATATCTCTCATCTTTTTGAATAATTTTTGTTATATTGATTTACCTACACCTATTTATTTTACTATGTCTGTCGGTCTTAAATGTTCATATACAATATCCTCTCCATCACTTGAAAATTATGTAAAATCAGTGTATAATAAAAATTATATAGGCAGAGTTCTAAATTTTTTCCTTTATTATCACTAATTAGTGTGAGGGATATCCTCTAACTTTTAGTGTTTTCATATAATATTTATCAACAACAATAAAGTTTTTAGGGGGGGAATGAACTATGAAAAAAACTATTTCTTTGCTTATTATTTGCCTCTTGGCGATAATGAGCCTCACGGCATGTGGAAGCACAAACACTAGTGAACTCGATGAACTTCGGCAACAGGTAGATGCATTAGAGACAAGAATATCAGAACTTGAAAAAACGGAAAACAGCGTAAAAGAGCCTAATCCCACAGAAGAAGCAACGAGTAATTCTCCAGAAATGACAGAAAACAGTACAAACTCAAATCAGCAAATATTAGAGTTTTTGGATGTTCAAATTAAGTCGGATAATCCAGCTAATTGGCTTGAAATTGCTCAATGTAATTTTGCAACCGAAACTCATTTGTTGGCGATAGCCAAGAAATGTGCAACCCTTAACTACTATAGTACCTATAGGGAAGACAAAGAAAAGCAGATTGAAATTGCTAAT
>CALYAK010000024.1 GCA_944393505.1 uncultured Clostridia bacterium
TTTGGTAGTATAGTACTACCGCTTTTGGTTTTTTCAAAGGTTTATTGTTTACTTTTCAATGTACTTTTCTGTCGTTTGTTACGACAATTTTTATTGTACCATCTTCGACTTTGATTGTCAATAAGATTTTTCACTTTTTTTCATTATTTTTCTTGTCAAATTCTGGGCAATAAAATATTTCTTCGACTCGCGAAGAACTGACCATTATCTTACCACCTTGCAAAACAAAAGTCAACACTTTTTTTAAAGTTTTTTAAAAAGTTTTTTCCCCTCTTTTTTCTTCCTCTTATTACGTGCTTGGAACCCCTTCTCTTAATTGAGTTTTTCTTGTTTTTGTGGTATAATAGAAAGGAGGGATGTAATATGAGGAAAAGAAAGAAAATTCTTCTAATTTTAATAATTTTCCTAGCATTTGCTAACATCGTTTACGCGAACAGTACCATTCTGGTATCAGAAGATAATCGAATTGTTGCATATAAAGAAGTAAACGCTGTTCGTTTAACACTTTCTGATGGACAAGTTATGTCTTATTCTTCCTTAGATAAACACATCTCTCAAGAAATTACGGAAAATATCGACCCAGTCGAGATTATTTTTATACTAGACTGTTCTGGTAGTATGACTTCCCATTCTCGTATCACCCAGCTGAAGGAAGCAACAACAGCACTTATTACAAAACTTTATGAACTTCTACCAGCTGATAAATTAACAATCGGATTAATTCCTTTCAATTCACAAGTAATCTCTGATCAAGTTTTAGATCTAACGAACCAACTTCCTGTTATCACGCAGCGAATCAATTCTTTACAAGCATCTGGAGGCACAAGAATTTCGGGAGCAATTGATCTAGCTACATCAAAATTCACTCCAAATTCCACAAGCAAAAAGATCATCATAACAGTAACCGATGGTTCTGTTTCCGACGCCTCTGATACCACAAATTCTTTAAGTACGGTAATCGCTCAAGGAATTGCAATTAACTCTATCTTCTTCGATCTAGCACCTCAAACATGCTTTACCTCAGTTGTTCCTACTGAAAATATCTTTGAAATCAATACAAGCTCTGGAAACACAATTTATGAAACCATGGTCAATACGCTTTATGATTCCATCTATTCAGAGTTAGTAGAAATTGTTGAGAATACAAGCACTTCAAACTCCTATAACGCCGCCTTATTACCAAATGAACTGATTCTTATCACACTAGACGATGAATTAATGCATGGTGCTATCTTAGAAATCGAATATATCTTTACGATTCAACTCCAAACTGATTGCACAAGTATCTATATTCAAGATTATTTAACGCCGGAGCTAATTTACGCAGAAGATGCTAAGCTTCTTACCGAAAATCAAACCAACGTATCTTATCACTGGCAGTTTAACAGTCAAACCTTAACTTACTCTTCGATTTCACCAAATAATATGAAAAAAGGATCTACCATTACACAAAAAGTAGTTGTCAGCACAACTCTCACTCCGAAAAATAGTAATAACCGATTTGAGAACAATGCATACTTTCAAATCGTACGAGCCGATGGCGAAAATTTCACAGGAGAATCCAATGCCTTAAGTGTACTTGTCCTTCCACCTTTTGGAAAAGAAACTTCCATCCTTTCTTCAACAGTTTCTCTACTCCCGATCGGAATGATTCTTCTACAATTTCTTAGTAAACGAAAAAAATAACTTACTAAATTTTCTCGATCAGTAAGTTATTTTTTCTTATTTTTGTATTTTTATTCCGGTATTAATTGCAGTAATGCATTTCTTTTATTTTGATAAACCATATCCCATTGTGCTTGAATTGCTTGTAATAATGTTTGTAACTGATCTTTTGGATATTGATTTAAGGTAACACTATTGGTTTGTGTTAACTGCTCAATTGCATCAACCTGTTGTTGGAATGTATTTTCTTCAGTATAGTCAACAGACGCAGTTCCATAGGAATCTTTCCAATAAAGAGATAGTGTATTTTTAATTCCAGTATTTTTTTCTTCTGCTTCTACACTAGCAGTCCACTCTTCTCCATTTGTGTTTGTTATTTGGATTTGTAAATTTGTTTTATTCCCTTCTGTTTGCACTTTTTCAATTTTTCCTGCATTTGCTTCTGTATTCCATGTTAATTCTACTTTCCCTGTTGTAGGATCTTGTTGCAAAGAAATCTGCAAATTTCCATATTGAATTACGCATTGGATACAACTCTTTTTCCAACTATATAAGGATATCGTTAATTCTTGCACCGAAATTTGATTATTTTGCAATTGTTGTTTCCATTCTTCTAATCGACTATTTATTTGATTTACATTAGCCGCTTCTTCGGAAAATCCAATCGTTTTCATTTTTTTCGAAATCATGTTTAAGGTAATACTATCTTGTTGTAAATTTTCACACAATCGAATAAAAAACTGTTTCGTTTCTTCTTGGGAAAGTTTTAATTGATAGCCATTGATTTGTTTTTGCTCTCCGTCTAACGTAAATGTTTGTTGCACTTTTGTATAGTTTTCTTTTTGGGTATCCTCTTTTAAGTAAGATACATAACTTTCTAACGCTTGCTCTTCGACAGTTTCTAATTTAAAGAGTTCGACTAAACTATTCATTTCAATTTGTTGAATTTCATAAGGGAACGCTTGATCCAAATTATTTAATAAATCCTTTAAGTTTGAATTTTCAATCGCTACATATCCATTTACAATCTCATCGGATTGAAGTCCTATTTTTTGATCATCTCGAATTGCTTTCACTTTTAGAATTTCTGTTTCTCCATATAGCCAACGATATTCGGTATAACTTTGTTTGCCACTTCCATTGATTCTACCCATAATTTGAATTTCTGTATTGTCCTCAATTTTGTTTTCTAATTCAAGTTGATGATAACCATCTAAATGGAAAGTCGCAGTTCCTTCTTTGGTATAATTTTGCAATCTTGCTAAACGATGAAAATTCTCATTGGGACTATACAAGATCTTTTCGATTGGTTCTTTTAAATAGGAAATTTCCCTTTGAAATTTGCTTTGATTGGATTGAAGTATTCCAGTTCCCCATAACACTCCGATTACAATTCCAATCCCTAAAATAATTCCAATTATGAGTCTTGCAATTCGATCTTTTCTTAACATTTCTTTTCCTTTACATTCTTTGCTTTACCACTTCATATAGGACAATCCCTGCTGAAACAGCTGCATTCAAAGATGTAATTTTTCCTTTCATTGGTATTTTCACAAGGAAATCACAGTTTTCTTTTACTAACCTGCTCATTCCATATCCTTCACTTCCGATTACAATTCCAATTGCTCCTTTGAAATCTTCATCATAATAGTATTTTTCCGTTTCCATATCCGTTCCACAAATCCATAATCCTTCTTCTTTCAGATCACGAATTGTTTCCGTGATATTATTCACACGAGCAATTTTCATATGTTGAACTGCTCCTGCTGATACCTTGTTTACGGTACTATTGACACTTGCAGCTCTTCTTTTTGGAATAATAATTCCATGTACACCAGCAGTTTCTGCTGTACGAATCATGGATCCTAAGTTATGTGGATCTTCAATTCCATCTAATATTAAGATAAAAGGTGGCTCTTTTCTTTTTTTGGCTTCTGCTAAAATATCTTCTACTTCACAATATTCATAAGGAGGAACGAGAGCAATTACTCCTTGATGGTTTGGTGTTTGCGCAATTTCGTTCAGTTTGCTACGTTCTACTTCCGCTGTCACAATTCTTCGTTCTTTAGCAATGGCTAAAATTTTTAAAATCGAGCCATGCTTTTCCCCTTTTGCAACTAAAATTCGATTAATATCTTTCCCTGTTTCCAATAATTCTAGTACAGCATTTCTTCCTTCAATTTGGTCTTCATATTCTTTTTGGTTTTCTCTCATATTTTTCTTCCTTTTTCTTTTTATTCATCATCCAATTTCAAGACACTCAAGAAAGCTTCTTGTGGAATATCAACATTTCCAATTTGTCTCATTTTCTTCTTTCCTTTTTTCTGCTTTTCCAACAGCTTTTTCTTTCTCGTAATATCACCGCCATAGCATTTGGCAAGAACGTCTTTTCTCATCGCAGAAATGGTTTCTCTTGCGATAATCTTTCCTCCCACTACTGCTTGCAATGGAATACTAAATAACTGTCTTGGAATTACCTCTTTTAATTTTTCGATCATTTTCCTGCCTCTTTCATAGCTATTATCTTTATGAACGATAAAGGATAGTGCATCAACACCTTCTCCATTGACATGGATATCTAGTTTTACTAGTTCTGATCGAACATATTCTTTCATCTCATAATCAAAAGAAGCATATCCTTTTGTTTTGGATTTTAAAGTATCAAAAAAGTCATAGATAATTTCATTTAATGGTAATTCATAAATCAGGGTTACACGATTGGCATCTAGGTATTTCATATCAATATAGATCCCTCTTCGGTTTTGGCAAATCTCCATGATATTTCCCACGAATTCTTTTGGTGTTAAAATTTCTGCTGTTACCATTGGCTCTTCCATATATGCAATTTCATTGGTTGGGGGTAAATCTGCTGGGTTATATAACTCAATTACTTCGCCGGTTGTTTTATGGACTTTGTAAATAACCGATGGTGAAGTAGTAATTAAACTTAAGTCAAATTCACGATCTAGTCGCTCTTCAATAATCTCTAAATGAAGCAAACCTAAAAATCCACATCGGAATCCAAATCCTAGTGCAGTCGATGTTTCTGGTTCATACTCTAATGCTGCATCATTTAGTTTTAATTTTTCTAAAGCAACTTTTAAGTTCTCATAATCACTTCCATCTACTGGATATAGCCCACAATATACCATTGGATTTACTTTTTTGTATCCTGGTAAAGGTTCTTTTGCTGGGTTATTTTTTAAAGTAATCGTATCACCAACACGAACATCGGATAAATTCTTAATACTTGCTGCAATATATCCAACTTCTCCTGCTTGCAATTTTTCAGATGGCTGATAACTCCCTGGTTCAAAATATCCTACTTCTGTCACAACAAATGCTTTTTTCGTAGACATTAGCATGATTTCGTCTCCCACTTGAACGGTTCCATCTTTCACTCTCACATACGCAATTGCCCCTTTATAGTTATCATAAAGCGAATCAAAAATCAGACATTTTAATTCTGCATTTTCATCCCCTGTTGGAGCTGGCAAATCAGTTACAATTCTTTCTAATACTTCATCAATATTTAACCCTGTTTTGGCGGAAATACATGGAGCATCTTGTGCTGGAATTCCAATAATATCTTCAATTTCGTTTTTTACTTCTTCTGGTCTAGCATTTGGAAGATCCACTTTATTAATCACTGGTAAAATTTCTAGATTATTGTCAATTGCTAAATAAACGTTGGCAAGAGTTTGTGCTTCCACTCCTTGAGATGCATCTACCACCAAGATGGTTCCATCACAAGCAGCTAAACTTCTGGATACTTCATAATTAAAATCCACATGTCCTGGTGTATCAATTAAATTGAATTCATAGGTATGTCCATCTTTTGCTTGATATTTCATTTTGACTGCTTGTGATTTGATGGTAATTCCTCTTTCTTTTTCAATTTCCATATTATCCAACACTTGATTTTCCATTTCTCGTGCTGTTAGTACACCTGTTTTTTCAATTAATCGATCGGCAAGTGTTGATTTTCCATGATCAATATGTGCAATAATGCTAAAATTACGAATGTATTGTTTCCTATCTTCCATCGATTCCTCTCTTTTCCTTTTTTCAAACTTTCTCCTATTCTACCATACTTTCCCTGAAAAAGACAAGCGCGTCCTTTATTTAACTTTTACCAATATCAAAAAACCTGTTAGTTTTTCTTACACTAACAGGTTTTTAATTTATTTTACAAGCTTGGTATAAATATCATATTTCAAAAAGGATTGGCTCATCGTAAATTTATTGGCTACACTTTGATTCATTTTCTCTACATAATCCGAATCAAGCTCCGTATTTCCTTTTGGAACGAATTGCTTTTGAGAAGCAAAATAGGTTCCGTAGTCACTTACCCAACTTCGATTGGAAAAGATCGCAACTCCTGGATTATCACTTAAAATATCTTGCCCAATGATTAGTCTCGAATCATATTCGATTCCAAATAGATTTAGTAGAGTCGGTAAAACATCAATTTGGCTTCCTACTTTTTCTATTTTCACAGGTTCTTCCATTTCACTATTCCACAATATAAAATTGCTTCGATTAACTTCTACAATGGAATCTCTTGGATAAGTACTAATCTGATTAATGTCATCGATTGATAAAGTGTATGGATAATGGTCTCCTACCAAAGCAATTACCGTATCTTCTAAAATTCCTTTTTCTTCTAGGTCCTGAATCAATACTTCCAAAGCTCGATCTAATTCCATTTGGGAAGCAAGATAAGCTTTGACCGCTGTACTATATGGTAAATCTTTTACCTCATTTCGATAACGAAGTGCTGTTGAGTTTCCACCTCCAAAGTTATATGGTGCATGCCCACTTACCGTGATATAGTAGGTCACGAATTTATCTTCTGATGTATAGAAATCAGTCGTTACCTTCATCATATCCACATCACTTGGGATCCATTTGCTACTCATCAATTTTTCTAATCCATTTCCCATTCCCATATAGGAAGAAAATCCTAATGTTTTCATGGTATTTTGTCTGTCATAATAGGTATAAGTCCAGTTGTGATAAGCATTTGCTGTATAACCTTGTTTAGTAAAGCTATTTCCTAATCCATAAGAAATAGTAGGCAAATTCTTTTTCCATAAGCTTAAAATATTTTGCGTTGGTATCAATCCAGTTGATGCTTGAAACTCTCCTCCTGTTGTACTTAAAAATACGGGAGAATAGAAATTTTCAAAAACAAAGCCAGAATTCGTTAATCGATATAACGTTGGCGTTAATTCTTGATCTACCGCAATACTGTTAAAACCTTCTGCTAAAATAAAAATTAAATTCTTATCTTTGAAATAGCCAGTATATTCATTTTGATTGGTTGGAGATACAGAAGCAATGTACTGATACACACTTTTTAAGTTCTTATCTGTCGTTTGCTCGATTAACGCATCTAGACCCAAATCTAACTCGTTATAGGTAACGACCACTTCTTCTGGTTCTTGTGGTTCATTTTGATTATTTGCTTCTGGTGTTTGCTCGATTTCATTACTGTTTACTTCCAGCACCAAATTTTCTTCAAATCCAGTAATCGTTCTTGTTAAATCAATTACAGTCGAATTAATCAAACCAAATCTCTCCATATTTTTCTCTTGTGCATTTAGGTTATAAAATAAATTGTAGGTGGAATAAATTCCCTTTTGGTCGATTTGGATAACACCTAATAAGATTAAAAGAAAAAATGCAATCCCTGCAATTCTCATTGCAATCTGTTCTTTTCGAAATGGAACAAAATCGATTTTCTTTTGTAAAAAGAGAAGCATCCAAAATGGTATACTTAATAAAATTAGGATAAAGCCATTTTGAATAATGGCATCTTTTACCATTTCAGTAAAATCAAGCGCATTTTCTGCTAATCCTAATGTCATAAAGGAAAAAGGTACACTAAATAAGTTATAGAATACCGATTGGAACATAAAGTATATCGTTAAAACAATTGTCGTTATCATTAAGATTACTTTTGATACTTTTGGCTTAAATGCATTGCACAATAAATTAAGTACCAAAATAATTTGGATTGAAAATAATAACGTATAGGCAACATCCATTACTTTGGCCGATTTTAACACAATGAATTTAAAAATCATTTCTAGGTAAATGATCAAAAATACCAGAAAATAGATTACTTTCACTTTCATTTTTCATCACCCTATATTTCATTTATACCATAAAACAAAATAAAAATATAGATTTTCTTCATAAAAAAGATAGAAAGAAAACTTTTCCATTTTCTCTTTCTATCTTTTAGTTTTTCTATGTTATTTCAAAGCCCAGCATGTTTGTCCCAAAAATTCTGTATCTGCTGTCTCATTTGTTTTTACTCCGGATTTTAATACGATTATCGGACGTATTCCAGCTTCTAGTTGCCCCCCTGTATAAATCATTCCATTTGTTGATCCTTCTACAAACGTAAAGAAGTAATATCCTCCATTACTACCGCCTTCCGATGCAAGCCAGTAATAACTATTAATTTTACGTAAATCGTCAAAATAATCTAATTGTAATATATCTTCTCTTGTCGCATTACGTCCATAGCTAGCAAAATCATTCTTAAAAAATCCAGCATACCCATTTAGAAATGTCAATTCGACATCCACACCTCCTGCATAAGTGACTGCATCCAAATATTTAACAGCCGGAGTTCCTGCACTAATTAATGTCACCGTCCCTGTCGCTCCACTTCCACTTTTGCTAAGTACTCTCCATCCATCGGTTGGTGCTTTATAGTCATGATTGTGCGAATTAACACTGATTCCCTTATTTGTTCCTGCTGTATATCCTCCAAATTCTCCATGTACTGTCGGATATTCTTTGGTCTCTGACCACGTTCCTGCATCATATGCTACATAATCTCCTACCTCTACTTGATCTACTAAGTAATATTCTTCTGTTGGTGTTTGTGTATCTCCAATACTATTTTTTACAAAGTTCTCCATTAATTTGCCTAATTCATTTGCTTCATAATCTACTGCTGCTGCCGTATCTCCTGCTGCTTTTTGTGCTTGCGTAAAGATTCCGTTATTTCCAAATGCAATATTAATGGATACCGCTGCTAATATCAAAAGTACTACAATCGTTACCACAAGCGCTACTAACGTAATTCCTTTTTGTTTCTTCATTTTTCTTCTTCCTCCTATTTCCTAATTCCTATTTTTCTCGTTTATTCTTTTCTCCTTCTTCTTTCTTCCTTTGTATTCTTCACCTCCTAAGACCAGCAAAAAGACAGGCTATTTTTCAAATAGTCTGTCTTCTAATTTTTTGCATATGAAAAGAACACTTAAACCGTTGTTTAAGTAAGGGTTACGTGTGTGTGTGTGTGTGTGTGTGTGTACAGCCCCAAGGCTTACGTGTTCTACTTATTTCATCTTTGGTTTTCCTTTCTTTTTAATCTTTCTGGTTCATTTGTGCATATTTTTTTAATTTTTCATATACCAAATGATTAATAGTTCCTGCTGGGAATTTTCCGTTTTTATCTTTTCTACCAGCTGGTACACCAGTTAAAATTTCAATTCCTTCTTCGATATTGGATACTGCATAAATATGGAATTTCTTTTCCTTTACTGCCTGTACAATTTCATCCGATAAACTCAAATTTTTAACATTTTGAACAGGAATCATTACACCATGAGATCCATCTAATCCTCTCATTTGGCAGATTTGGAAAAATCCTTCAATCTTGTCATTGACTCCTCCAATTGGTTGAATTTCTCCTTTTTGGTTAACAGATCCTGTTACAGCAATGCCTTGATTAATTGGCACTTCTGATAAACTAGAAAGAATAGCATATAGCTCTGTACTCGATGCACTATCTCCATCCACTCCGTTATATAACTGTTCAAAACAAATACTTGCTGTTAGAGATAATGGATGTTCTTGTGCAAACATTTCACCTAGGTAAGCTGTTAGGATTAAAATTCCTTTCGAATGAGAAGAACCAGAAAGTTCAACTTCTCTTTCAATATTAACAACACCAGTTTTTCCAATATACGTATTGGCAGTAATCTTAACCGGCTTTCCAAAAGAAAAATCTCCAACACTCATAATGGTAAGACCATTAATCTGTCCAACTTTCTCTCCTTTTGTTTCAATTAAAAGGGTGTTATCTTTAATCATTTCTAGATAGCGTGTATCATATTTTTTCACACGTTCTACTCTTTCTCTTAATGCCTTTTCTACAAAATCTGCTGTTACAATTTTCGATCTCGAAAGTTTTGCCCAAGTTGCCGCTTCTCCTACTACTTCTGCTAGTGCATTAAATCGTGTTGATAACTTATCTTTATCATTGGATATTTTCGATGCATACTCCATTACTTTTGCTACTGCGGATCGATCAAGAGGTGGTAATTCTTCTTGATCACAATACCCTTTAATAAAACGAGCTAATTTATTCATGTTTTCAGTTGTCTTTGGTGCATCATCTTCAAATTCCACTTTGATCTTAAATAATTTTCGGAAATCTTTATCCATGGCAAGTAGTGTCTGATAAATATTCTCGTCACCAATTAAAATAACTTTGATATCCAACGGAATTGGTTCTGGCTTTAATGAAATCATTACCATGGAAGAACGCGGATCGGCTGCATTTTCGATTCCAATTTCTTTCATACGAAGTGCCTTTTTTAAGGTTTCATAGCAAAGTCCATTTGAAATTAAATCATGGATTTGGAAAACAATATAGCCTCCATTGGCTTTGTGAAGTAGTCCTGGTTTTAGCATCGTATAATCCGTTTTCAAAGCTCCATAATAGTTTTCGTATTCTAGTTTTCCAAAAATATTGTGATAAGAATAGTTCGAATCCATAATAACAGGAGCGCCTTCGGTATTACTATTATCAATAAATAAATTAACACGATAATTTAACCAAGGTTTTAAAGTTGCTTCTGATTTTCCAGCTTGGTTTGCTTGCTGCCTTGCTTCTTCTTTCTCATCCATGGTAAATAGTCGAATGTTTCGTAAAATATCTTTTTTTACATCATCCAAGAATGTATTAATCTTTTTATTTCTTTTATATTTCGATTTGATATAGTTGATATGTGCATTTACCGTAAGCAAAGCTACATTCGATTGCCATTCTTCTACTTTTTTCTCTGCTTCAATTTCAATTGCTTTAATCTCACTAATTGCATCTAGAATATGTTGTTGCACAAGAGTTGATTTTTCCTCAAATTCTTTTTTGACGTTTTCATCTAATTTCTCGAATTCCTCTTCTTCAATTGCTTTTCCATTAATCATTGGCATCATATAGATTCCATTTTTTGCGGTTCTTACTTGAAAACCATAGGTTGAAGTCGTTCGATTTAGTTTTTCCATTAAAATGGATCTTTTTTCTTCATATTCTTGCTTAATTAATGTTTTTTCTTTTTCATATTCTTCGTTATTAAAAGTACTTTTGATATCAACCTTAATATCATTAATAAAACGAGCCATGGATTCTTTAAATTCTTTTCCTTGCCCTGCCGGCAAAGAAACAGCAACCGGCTCATTTGGATTCTCAAAATTGTAAATATAGCACCAATCATTTGGTACTTTTTTCTTTTTTGAAATCACATCTAAGTAATTTTTTGTATACATGGTTTTTCCTACACCACTTGGACCTTCTAGGTATAGGTTATATCCTCTAACATCCACATTTAATCCAAACTCTAAAGCTTTGATTCCACGGTCTTGTCCAATACCTCCTGTAATTGGTTCCAAATCATCCGTTGTTTCAAATTTAAAAATATCCGGATTACAGGTTACCTTTAAATCTTTGTAACTTAGCTCATTTTCTTTTTTCATTTGTTTCCTCCTAATTTCTTGAATTTTCTTTTTCAAAATTCATTAAGATTGCATCTGCTTGATTTCCATAATAGCCTGGTCGTTTTCCCACACGTTTGAAGCCATGTGTTTCATATAAATGAATGGCTACAGCGTTGTTTTCGTTTACTTCTAATTCGATTTTTTGAATTGTTTCGTCTTTTTGCATTTGCTGTAAAAAATAGGCAAGGAGCATTCTCCCAATTCCTTGATTTCGTTTTTCTTTTTTTACAGCAATATTCATTATCTCGACAACATCCAAAATCTGTTTTGCTCCTAAGATTCCGACAATCTCTTCCTCTTGAATTGCTTGATAATAGATTGCATCAATTTCTTGGATATCTTTTTCTAAAATCGAAATCGTCCAAAAATCATCAAAATCCGAAAAATCAGAAATTTTCTGTAGATCTTCTTGATGCATTTCTTTGATCTGAACCATGCTTTATTTTTCTCCTTCTAATGCTCGTTCTGCTTGTGATTTTTTTAAATAGACTGGTATTAATTCATTTGATGTTCCCGTTTGTCCTTTTTTGTATTTAGTATATGCAGCTTTTGCAATACTTACACTTGAAGATTCATTTAATTCATCTGCAACAATTTTGCAGTTTTCAAAATTTTGTACAATGGAATCCAAATAGGCTTGTACACCATCTCCCACAAAAGTAATTCTTTCAAAATTTAATTTTTTTAATTCTTGAATCGCTTCTTGTAAAGAAAGAGCCTTTTCCAAAATCATTTCATAAGTATCTTCTTTTAATCGATAAAGTCCACAATACACATTTTCATGTTTTGCATCAATCAAACTGCACACAATTTCCTCTTTTACGTTATATGCTAGTCCTTCTAATGAAGTAATTCCGATTACTGGAATTCCTTTGGTATCGGCAAAAGCTTTGACTGTTGCAATACCAATACGCACGCCTGTAAAAGATCCTGGCCCTTTACAACAAGCCAATAAATCAATTTGATCGAAACTTAGGTTTGTCTGCTGAAAAATTTCGTCTACCAGTGGCATTAATTTTTGGGAATGTGTTTTTTCATCATCATTTCTTTTTTCTAAGATGACTTTCTCATCTTCTAAAATACTTACACTGCAAATTCTGGAAGATGTATCAATCGCTAAAATTTTCATGGCATTCTTCCTCCAAAAACTGTTTTATTTCTTCTCGAATTTCTCCAATCATTTCAATCTTTAAAATTCTTTCTTCTAAATCTTGTTCTGTTTTCTCAAAAGAAATTTTTATATATGGTTCTGGCAAAATGGATTGAATGCGTTCTCCCCATTCTACTAAGCAAATTCCTTTTTCGAAATATTCTTCTCCTCCAATTGCAAAAAATTCTTCTTCATCATCTAGACGATAGACATCAAAATGATAAATCTCTGCTTGCTCGTTTCGATATTCATTTACAATGGTAAAAGTAGGAGAAGAAATTTGATCTTCCATACCAAAATGTCTTAAAACTCCTTGTGTAAATTTGGTTTTTCCAGTTCCTAAATCACCGGATAACCAGATCAAATCACCTTTTTTTAACACAGAAGCCAAACGATTGGCAAATTCAATGGTGTCTTCTTCTCTTTTTGAGATAAATTGTTTCATAATTCTCCCTTTTTCTAAGTCTTTTTCAATTTGTATTTTATCTTAAACTCAATCGTTTGTAAATACATTTTCGCGAAACAAATCGCTTCTTGTTCCTCGTTAGGACAGAAAATTTTTCATCATTTCAAAATCTTCAGGCGTTGTAATTTTTCGATTCGTATCATCACCCTCCAAAATTTTTACAGGATTATGCTCTTTTTCCAGTAACATACAATCATCGGTTACTTCTTCATCCTCATATTTTTCGTGTGCTTTTAATAGTGTAACACGATCAAAACATTGTGGCGTTTGAATGAGCCACGTATTACTTCTTTTCGTTGTTTCCAGAACAATTTGATGATCGTCCGTTATTTTTACCGTGTCTTTTGATTTGACACCAATGGTTACTCCTTTGTATTTCTCCATATTTTCCAAGCATACATCAATATATCGTTATTTTAATCCTGGTCTTGCTCCATCTTGAATCATGACAATAGGAGCATCTGTGCTTTGAATGGCATGATAGACCGATTCTTTTCTCGTTTCTCCGCCAGGAATTAATGTTACTTTTTTCTTCACATTTTCTTCTTTTAAGATCTCTTGTACTTGTGAAAATTCATCTTTTTTGGCTACCACCAAGATGTCATCAATCGATAAATTTTGATCAAATTCTTTTAAACTATATCCTAAAACCGTTTTTCCATGGATTCGCTCAAAATTTTTATTTCGATTTTTCCCATATCTTGTACTATTTCCTGCCACTAATATAACGGCTGTTACCTTTTTTTCTTTTAACATTTCTTTTCTCCCTTTGTTGAGTAATAGGAAGTACAAAGATAGGTTTGATACTTTTTCTTTAATCCTTGATAGGCTTGTCTTGCTTCTTGTTTGTTTTTGAAAATTCCATAAACACAAGAACCAGAACCAGTCATCAAGCTTCCAATTGCTCCATTTTGCATTAATTCCTTTTTCAAATTTTGAATAATCTCTGGTGAATCCACAACATTTTCAAATACATTATATAGATTTTCTGCTAATTGCTGTTTATCCTCTGCTATAAGAGCCTGTATAATTTGGTCTGTTGTGTCTGCTTGCACAATCCCTTTTTGCTGGTCAAATTTTTGATACATTGCCTTGGTATCACAAGCAAGGTTTGGTTTGATGAGAACAAGATCGTATCGAAAATTACTTGGAATCGCGGTAATTTGATCGCCAATTCCTTCTGCTTTTACTGGCTGATTGAATAGACACGGAACTACATCTGCTCCTAAACTTTTCCCAATCTCCTCAATTTTACGTTGGGGTAACGCTAAGGAAAAAAGTTGATTCATTCCGAATAAAAAAGTAGCACAATCTGTACTTCCTCCGCCAAGACCTGCTTGCATCGGAATGTTTTTCTTTACCTTTACAAAAACGCCTGAGATCTCAGAAGGATATTGTTTTTTTAAAATCTCATAAGCTTTTACGATAATGTTTTCTGGAGAATTTAATTCTGGTACATTGATTTGTAACTCACATTTGCCTGTCTTTGTTTTCTGAATCCAAATCTCATCATAGAGATTAATTTTTTGAAAAATAGATTCAATATTGTGGTAATGATCTTCTCGAATTCCAGTAATCTTTAAATTTAAATTAATTTTAGCTCTTGCTTTTCGATAAATTTCTTCCATATGGTTCATACCTCTAATCTTCTACTGTGATACAGGCAAATACACTAATTCCTTTTCCTTTACCACATTCCGTTAATCCTTCTCCTGAGGTTGCTGTAATTCCTACAGAATTTTCTCCTATCTGCAAAATACGTGCAATCTTTTTTCTCATTTCTTCGATCTTTGGACTGATTTTTGGGACCTTACATTCGATGGATATAGATAAATGAACAATTCTTCCATTTAAATATTTTAACGCTTCTTTCACATATGCTTCACTATCGAAAATACCTTGTTTTAGACACATCTCATCTGAAATCTTTCCTAATATATTTTGGCAAGTAACACCAGAAATGGCATTTGTTATCGCATGTAAGACCACATCTCCATCACTATTTGCTTCCATAGAAAGTTGATCCTCAAATTCTACTCCACCTAAAATCAATTTTTTCTCTCCTTTTTTTTCATTAAATCGATGGCTATCTTGTCCAATTCCAACTTTCATCATTTTTCTCCTTTATTTTTTCTTTTTCGTTCTCATCCTATCATACTTTTTTCCAGAATTCCATAAAAAAAGAGGAATCCGGATTTATTTTTCGGAATTCCTCGTATTCTTTTATTCTTTTTTGCTATCGTCTTTTTTCTCTTCTTTTTCTTCAACTTTAGCTTCTTCTTTTACTTCTTCAGCAGCTTCTACTTTTTCTTCTACTACTGGAGCTTCTTCAACGGTTGCTTCCTCAGCTACTACTTCTTCTGTAGCAACTTCTTCTGCAACTGGTTCTTCTACTAAATCTTCTTTTAAAGAAACCTCTGTTGTTTCAATTCGAGCACCAATATTTTCTTTTGTCTTAGCAGCTTTACCTACTCTGTCTCTTAGATAGTATAGTTTTGCTCTTCTTGCTTTACCTACTCTTACTACCTCTACTTTTTCTACCATTGGTGAATGGATTAAGAATGTTTTTTCTGTTCCTACTCCATAAGCTACTCTTCTTACGGTAAATGTAGCATTTACTCCTCCGCCTTGTTTTTTGATAATGATACCTTCAAAAACTTGGATTCTTTCTCGATTTCCTTCCTTAATTCTTTGGTGTACTCTTACTGTATCACCAATTTTAAGGTTTGGTATCTTATTTTTCAATTGTTCATGTTCGATTGATTTTATGATATCCATGATTGATATCCTCCTTTCTTTAATAAATCTGGTCGTTTTTGTTTTGTTATTGCAAGAGATTGTTCCAATCTCCATTTTCGAATATTTTCGTGGTTTCCTGATTTTAATACTTCTGGTACCGGTTTTCCTCGAAAAATTTCTGGTCTTGTATATTGTGGGTATTCTAATAAAGAATTCGAAAAAGATTCTTCTTCCGTTGACTCTTGTGCAAGTACACCGTCAATGTGGCGGCTGACTGCATCAATTAATACCATTGCTGGAAGTTCTCCACCAGTTAAGACATAGTCTCCAATGGAAATGTCTTCATCTACAATTTCATCCAAAACTCTTTGGTCAACTCCTTCATAATGTCCACATAACAAAATGAGATGAGATTCTTGACTCAAGCTTTTTACCTTTTCTTGCTCAAGTGTTTTTCCCTTTGGGGATAAATAGATCACTTTCGCCTTGTCGTGGTCTGGAATGGACTGATAGGCATCATAAATCACATCTGGTTTCATGACCATTCCTGCTCCACCACCATAAGGTGTATCATCCACTTTTTTATGTTTATCTTTGGAAAAGTCTCGGATATTGGTATAACGGATTTCAATTTTTCCAGAATCAATTGCTCTTCCAATAATACTGTGGTTTAATGGTTCGAACATTTCTGGAAATAGCGTTAAAACATCAAATTTCATTTTACTTTCCTTATCGTAACCCTTCTAATAAATGAACGGTTATGGTTTCTTTTTCAAGGTCAACCTTTTGAATGACTTCTTTTGTCCCAGGTAACAAGATCTGTTTTCCTTCTTCATCTTTTACTACATAGACGTCATTTGCTTTCGTAGAATAAATATCATCTACTTTTCCCAAATACTCGCCATCTTCTGTGTAAACAGCAAGTCCAAGTAAGTCTGCGATATAGTAAGTATCTTCTGGAAGTTCTTTGGCATCTTCTCTTTTAATTTTAAGATAGCTATTGCGCAAAGTCTCTGCCATATTGATATCTTCAATCCCTTTAAACTTGATTAGTACCATATTTTTATGATAAGTTACTTCTTCAATTTCTCTTTCTTGTACTTTCTTGTTTTTTTCTAAAATGACTTTTTTCAATTCATCGAAACGATGAATATCATCGGTAAAAGGTGTTACTTTTACTTGTCCCTTAATCCCAAAAGTATTGACAATTTGACCAATTTCAAAATATTCTTGTTTCATTTTTTAACCTATAAATTCAATAGTAATTTTCTTTTTTTCTTTTCCAGCAATTGATTTCATAACGGTACGAATGGAAGAAGCTATTTTACCTTGTCTTCCAATTACTCTTCCCATGTCATCAGCTGCTACTCTAACTTCTAGTACAGTTCCTGTTTCTGTTTCCTTCTCAGTTACTTGTACTTCGTCTGGTTTTTCCACTAAATTTTTTAGTATCGTTTCTAAAATTTCTTTCATAGCGTATACCTTCTTTAATTAGTTTGCTTTTTCCATTAAAGCTTTCACAGAGTCTGTTAGCTTTGCACCATTTTTAATCCAAGCTTCTACTTTCTCTTTATCTACTACGATTGTAGCTGGATCAGTCATTGGATTGTATGTTCCTACTTTTTCAATTACTTTTCCATCTCTAGGAGATCTAGAATCTGCTACAACAATATGATAGAATGGAGCTTTTTTTGCACCTTGTCTTTGTAATCTGATTTTTACCATAATTTCACCTCCTGAAAATTTGTATCTATATAAACTTAAAAAGTTAAAAACAAATTTTTCTAAAATTTCATATTTTTTAAATCTTTCATATTTAATCCACTCATCATTTTCTTCATACTTTTTTCATCTTTCATCTTTCGCATCATTTTTTGCGTAAGTTCAAAAGATTGCATGAATTTATTGATTTGTGGTACAGAAGTTCCACTTCCTTTTGCAATACGAATTCTTCTACTACCATTTAGAATCTTTGGGTTTCTTCTTTCTTCTTCTGTCATAGAAGTAATAATTGCTTCGATTTTTACAAATTCGTGATCATCAATATCCACATCTTTTAAAGCATTCATTCCTGGTATCATTTTTAATAGTCCAGAGAAGGATCCCATTTTCTTAATCTGTCTTAGCTGAGCTAAATAATCATTTAAGTCAAAGTTTCCTTTCTTTAGCTGCTTTTCCATTTTTAATGCTTCTTCTTCGTCAAAAGATTCTTCTGCCTTTTCAATAATGCTTAAGACATCTCCCATTCCTAAAATACGTGAAGCCATTCGATCTGGGTGAAATACCTCAATATCACTTAGTTTCTCTCCAGTTGCTGCAAACTTAATCGGTCTACCTGTTACCTTCTTAACTGATAAAGCTGCACCACCACGCGTATCACCATCTAGTTTGGTTAATACGACTCCATCAATGCCAAGTGCTTCATTAAAAGATTCTGCTACATTAACTGCATCTTGACCTGTCATCGAATCAACAACTAATAGGATCTCATGAGGACGAACACTGCTCTTTAAGTTTTTTAACTCATTCATTAATTCTTCATCAATATGTAATCTTCCGGCTGTATCAAGAATAATGACATCATTTAATTTACTCATTGCAACATTCATTGCTTGTTTTGCAATATGAACGACATCTTTTGAAGTTTCATTTGCAAATACTGGTATGTTTAGCTGTCCTCCCACTACTTGTAATTGCTTGATCGCAGCTGGACGATAAACGTCACAGGCAACTAATAACGGCTTTTTCCCTTGTTTACGAAGTAAATTAGCAAGTTTCCCTGCTGTTGTTGTTTTACCAGAACCTTGTAAACCCACTAGCATAATGACAGTTGGTGGATTGGATGAGAAATTTATTTTGCTTTCTACACCACCTAATAGTTCAACAAGTTCATCTTTTACAATTTTAATGACTTGCTGTCCTGGTGTTAAGGATTTCAACACATCTTGCCCTAATGCTTTATCATGGATCGAAGAAACAAATTCCTTTACAATCTTGTAGTTTACGTCAGCCTCCAATAACGCAAGTTTTACTTCTCTTAGCATTTCATTTAAGTCTGACTCTGTAATACGAGTTTTTCCTCTTAACTTTTTGGTAAATTCCTGAAGTTTTGAAGATAATCCTTCAAAAGCCATTTTGTTTCCTCCTTATACTAAGCAATTTAGTTCTTTTCTAACGTGGTTTAAAACTTTTTCAATCTTCTTATCTGAAGAATAGTCTGTAATCTTACTAAGTTCAGCTAATATTTCTTGTATTTGCTTTTCTTGTTCTAACATCCTTTTCATAATACCGTAGCTTTTCTTCTAGTTCGAAAAGTTTATTTTCCCCTTTCTTGATATTGTCTCGTACTGCTTGCCTTGTAATATCATGATTTTCTGCAAGTTCGGAAAGTGATAAGTCGTTGTTATAGTAGTCATCAATCATCTCGTATTGCTTTTCAGTTAAAAGTTTTCCATAGATTTGCCACAACATACTAATTTTAACTTTTTCTTCCACTTGATCACCTCCAAAGTGTAATGCTAATATACTTTACACTATTTTTATAGATTTGTCAAGCATTTCAAGAAAAAAAGAGAAAGAAACAGCATAAATCGTTTCCTTCTCTTTTCATTATATAATCAATATAAGCAATTTTTCATCAGTTATTATTCCACCAATGTAATGGTTGCATAGCCATTGCCAGATCTAGCCCCATTTGTCATAGAGCCATTCGTTACACCACCGATGTATCCAGAACCGCCTCCACCTCCTGGTCCAGAATTAGAATGCCCTCCTCCATAATAACCTCCACCACCTCCCGCACTATTACCATAAGAGGTCGGAGCAGAAGCGCCAATTCCAAATCCACTCGGAGTAGAAGAACTGTTCAAGTTATTTGATCTTCCTCCCGATGTTTGAGTACCGCCACCTCCTTCAGTTGTAGAACCACCTGATGTTCCACCACCCGATCCACCTGTAGCAGAAGTTCCTGATGTTCCAGCACCTCCACCACCTCCCGCAACAATAAGAACGTTTGACCTATATGAAGATAGACTTGAAAGAAGTCCTGAACGTGTGGCTATATGAGTAGCTCCTCCACCTCCATGTCCGTTATTTCCAGCACCAGCTCCTCCACCATTATACCCTCCACTTCTTCCCGAACCGGTTCCTCCTACAATTATATATAATGTAGTTCCGGAAGTTAAAGTTTGCATTCCAACAGCGTATCCACCTTTCCCCCCTGCATATGATCCATTTCTTACTCCTTGAGCGCCCCATACTTCTAGCTTATATGTTCCTGTTTCTGATACTGTGAATGTTTGTACATTTCCTGTGTATGCAAAATTTTTACTTCCTGCTGTCATTGTTGTTAATGATTTCTCACTTGTATTTCCTGCTTTATCTTTTACTATTACTTTTAATGTATAACTTGTAAAACTACTTAAACCTGTATATTGATATGTATTTGCTGTTGTTGTACTTTTACTTGTACTTGCTTGATAATATTGATATGTTCCACTACTTGCTAATCCACTTGTTCCATCACTTGCACTGACACTTACATTAATTGTTGATCCACTTCTTGCTGTTCTTGTAAAACTTGATATTGTTGGTGCTACTGTATCTCTTGTAAAAACTAGTGTGCTACTTGTTGTTTTTCTTCCTGATTTGTCATAGGCATATGCTGTAACTGTCCATGTTCCATCTGCTTCTACTGTAAACGTTCCGTTGTTTGCTATTTCTGTTTCTCCTATGTTTACTGCTTGGTTTGTTGTTACACTTTGTCCTGCTATTGTTCCATTTCCTTTGGCTGTTCCTGTTATGGTGTATGTTATCTTTTGTAT
>CALYAK010000025.1 GCA_944393505.1 uncultured Clostridia bacterium
TTTGTTGTTACACTTTGTCCTGCTATTGTTCCATTTCCTTTGGCTGTTCCTGTTATGGTGTATGTTATCTTTTGTATTGGGCTTGTTATATCACTTCCACTAATTCGTACTGTTACGTTACTTCTGTAGTAACTTGCTTCTCCTTGTGTTCCACTTGATACAGTTGGTGTATTTGCTGTCGGATTTACCATATCTCTTGTGACAACAATTCCTTCTGCTATCTCTGATTTTCTTCCTGCTTTATCATACGTATATCCTTTTACTGTCCACCTTCCATCTGCTGCGATTACAAATGTTCCATTGTTGGCGATATCTGTTTCAGTAACGTTTACTTGTTGTCCACTTGTGATACTTACTCCTCCTATTGTTCCATTTCCTGTTGCTGTTCCCGTTACTGTATACGTTGTTTTCTTGTAACACGTATCATCTTGACTACTTAGTTTTACCGTTATATCACTTCTATAATATGTCTCTTCTCCCATCGTTCCACTTACTACTTCGATCACTGGTGGTTCTGGGGTTACTGTATCTCTTGTTACTTCTAATGTATTTGTTGTTACTCTTACATTTTCTTTGTTATATGTATGTACTTTGATTGTCCAGTTTCCATCTGCTCGTATTTGAATTGTTTTCTCATTTGCCATCTCGATCTCATCTTCTGGTAACGATACTCCTCGATCATAATACGTTCCATCCATATTTCCTGCTCCTGTTGTTGTTCCTAAGATCTGATACGTTACTCTCGAGATATCTACGTTATTCTCATCTTGTCCTGTTAAACTTACATCCACATCCGTACTACAATATTTTCTTGCTCCTTCTACTCCTCCACTTACTGTATCTCCTACAGTTGGTGTATTACTTATCCATACTGCTGGTCTTGAGATGACATCACTTGCTGTCATATTTCCTGCTTCATCTTTTACGATCATATACATATCATACGTTTTATCTGCTTCTAATCCCGTATAAGTATAACTTGTATCTTGGGATTGATTATCTGTATAAGTCATGCTTGGTGCTAATTTATGGCGATATGTATATCTTCCTTCTGTTGCTAATCCTGATGCATAATCATCTGCTGCCATACTAATTCGGAATCCTTCTCCGATTACTTGCTCTCCTTTATACAACGTTACAATTGGTCTGGATGCATCTCTTCTCACATTTAATGTTGGTGCTGTCGATAGTCTCATTCCTCCACTATCGTAGGTATATGCTACGATCGCAAAACTTCCATCTATGGCAATACGGAAAGTTGTTCCATTTGCGATATCGACTTCTCCGGTATCTACCTCTCCTGCCATATATTCCGTATTTCCAATTGTTCCGTTACTATATGCGGTTCCTCTTACTCGATACGTTACTCTTGATGATCCAGTATCCGTTCCTAATACACGTAGCGTTATATTACTCGTATACCATTCATTTTGTCCCATATTTCCACTGGCTACACTAACTGTTACTCCATTTCCTGCTGTGGATCCTGTTTCTCTCTTTAACCACATAATACTTGAGTTTGATTTTTTTCCTTCTAAGTCATACGAATATGCTGTTATTGTATATTCTCCATCT
This sequence comes from uncultured Clostridia bacterium, assembly GCA_944393505.1. Taxonomy (GTDB): domain Bacteria; phylum Bacillota; class Clostridia; order TANB77; family CAG-508; genus CALYAK01. The sequence goes on from CALYAK010000025.1 coordinate 1,576, forward strand.
TTTGTAAAGGTTAAGGTTCCACCATTTTCAATATCAATCTCTTTGATTAATCCACTTGGATACAATTCGTTATTAATTTCATCTACGGTTGTTGTTAGAATATATTTAATCCTTAATGTTTTATCTGTTGTTGCAATTTGGATGGTTACATCACTTCGGAAAAAGCTTGCTGCAATTTCTTCTCCTTCTAGTACCGTAATGGTTGGTGGCACTGCATCTCCTCCAATCATACTTCCATCGCTTCCACCAGTGTTCGTATTCGTTCCTTCGCTGTTAGAGCCTCCTTGGTTGCCTCCTCCACTTGATCCATTTTCGCCACCTTCAGAGCTTCCTCCTGTATCGGTACCTGGAATGATTCCGATTCCGGTGTATAGCTGATTATCTCTTAGTTCATTTTGTAGAGCTGCTAATTGTTGATTATCATATTCTGTTTCATTGGTGATCATATTTTTCGTATCTTTTGCTTGAAAGATAATTCCATCTTCTCCTATGACTGCATTTAGAGTGATTCCTGCTAAGATCACAAGCACAACTATTGTTACTAATGGTGCAAAAAAGAAAGAACTTTGAGTTTGTCGTCTCAAAATTCTTTCTTTTTATTTTTCCTCTTTTCTTTTAATTATCTTGATTTTCTTCATTGATTCTTCTTAAATCCTCTTTTACAATTCGGAAGATATTAATTGCTTTTGGATCAAAAGCTTTTCCACTTTGTCCAATGATATATTGTTCCGCTTCTTCATAAGGCATTGCTTTTTTGTATACACGATCATTTACTAAAGCATCATAAACATCAATTACCGCCATAATCTTGCAAATGGTTGTAATTTCGTCGTTCTTTAATCCCTCAGGATATCCAGTTCCATCAAATTTTTCATGGTGATGATATACAATATCTTTTGCATATTGCAATACGTTATTGGATAACTTATTTCCATAAGTTCCTTCTAGTGTATCTCTTCCAATTACAACATGTTGTTTGATAATTTCATATTCTTCATCTGTCAATTTTCCTGGTTTGTTTAATATATTATCTGGAATACCTACTTTTCCAATATCATGTAAAGTTGCTGCAATTGCAATATCTTCAATTGTCTTTTCATCAACAAATTGTCCCTCATGATAGAAATTCTCGTATTCTTTTAACATTCGTTTCATATATTCTTTGGTACGAAGTAAGTGTGCACCAGTCTCTTTACTCTTGTATGCTGTCAAATGAACCAAACTACTATACAAGAAATCATATACATTTTCAATTTCATTGTTGGACTTTTTCAAATCTTTCTTTAATTTGATTTCATCTTGTTTTTTCTGAATTGCATTATCTATATGCCATTTTACGCTATCGACTTCAAATTTTGCCTCTAGATATTCATCAATATTAATTTCTAAAGCTTTCGCTTTTAGTTCTGGATTTTTCTCTTCATTGATTAGGATTAATGGAATATCTTTGTATTTATCGTTATTCTTTAAATTCTTGATTAATGCAATTTCTTGTTCTGGTGTTTCAAGTTCTTGAACCAAAATGGCATCAATACGATACGTATCTAAAAGAAGGTAAACATCACTTTCTTTTTGTGTTGTAATGACTTCAAAGTATGGATAAAGAAGTTTTTTCTGTTCTTCTTGTTTTTCTCGATTGGTACTAATCATTAAAATCTTTTTAATTCCAAATTTGATATATGGTGATTCTCTTAATTCTTTTAAAATATATTGGAAATCTGTCAGAAATTCTTCTAATTCTTTTTCCTCGGTTCCATTTTTGATTCGAACTTCGATTTCTCCTAATTTACGGAAGATTGCTCGACATCCTAAATTTCCCATAGCACCTTTTAAAGAATGCACATAAATATATTTTTCATCACGATCTTTTAGGTTAGCAATATCTTTATTAATGTTTACATAGGTGTTATAGAAAATGTTCAAAAGTTTCTTTAACATTTCTTCGCTATTGCCAAGACGTTCCATTACCTCGTCATAGGAATCAATAAAGGATAGCTTATTATCTAATTCTCGTGTATTACGTAATAGTTCTTCGACCTTTTTCTTGAATTCTAATGGCATAATTGGTTTTTGGATATATGCTGTAATATATTCTCGGTTTTCTTCCACAACATCTTGTGTGATATTGGTAGCTGTTAGTGCAACAATTGGAACATGCACACCCATATTGTCTTTTAAGATACGAGAAATTTCATATCCGTTATGTTTTGGCATATGAATATCCATTAAAATTAAGGAATAGTACTCTTTTCCTACTTCTTCAATTCGTTTTAGACATTCTGTTCCATCTAGTACCGTCTCACAAACAATTCCCATTTCTTCAATCAATTTTTTGGTAATTTCTTGGTTGATTTCGTTATCTTCTACCACTAGAATTTTCTTTTCTTTTAAATCACCCAAAGAACTTTCTTCTGCTGGAATTGCTTCTTGAATCTCGTGTTTTTCTTGTACATCATGAAAAAGGGCCATACTTTCTTCTAATAACTGTTTCGTTTTTTCTTCATTTACTTCTTGTTTGGTTGGTCTTTCTTCTCTTTCTTGTGTTTCTGCTGTACTCTTATCAACGATAATATTGAAATAGAATTTACTTCCTAGATCAACGTTACTCTCTACCCAGATCTTTCCATCCATATTTTCGATAATTTTTTTGGTAATCGCAAGACCCATTCCGGTTCCTTGTTTTTCTTTTACAGTTGGATCATCTGCTTGCTCAAATTCCGCAAAAATCTTTAACGAATCTTCTCTTTTGATTCCAATTCCCGTATCTTTTACACAAAATTGTAACTTATAGGAAAAACTATTCTCTTCTACTTTTTTCGCAAGAAGTTCAATATATCCTTTTTCTGTGTATTTGATCGCATTATTGATTAAGTTTAGGAAAACTTGTCCGATACGTGTTTTATCTGCGTAAATATCAATATCAGTATCAAAATCACAAGTTATGTACCATTGTAAATTCTTTGCTTTTGCCTTTGCTTCAAATAAGTTATATAAATTGTCTAAAAATGCTTTTAAGTTGAAGTTTACTTTGTTGTTGGTAATAAGATTCTCTTTTCCTTTCGACAAGTCCAAAATATTATTTACCATTTCAAGTAATAGGTTAGAAGCTTGTTCTAATTTTCCGATGTATTCAATTTGTTTATCATCTAACTCGGTAGATTTTAAAAAGTATAGCATTCCAACAATAATATTGATTGGAGTACGAATCTCATGGGACAAATTTGCAATAAATAGGTCTTTTGTACGAAGATATTCATCTTTCTTTTCAATCTCTTTTTGTAGTTGCAACTCTTTTTCAAAATATTCATTTAAGTCTTTAATATAGATAAAGATTTTTCCTTGTGATGTCATATTGTAGGATGCAACATAAACATCTACTTTGGTTGCATTTTTGTTTAACTGAATATTTCCAATAAATTCTCCTTCATCAATTGTTTTGGAAATAATTTCTTCATAAGCCATTTCGTTATTTTGATCATATAGCAAAACTTCTTTTAACATTTTATACTTGTTATACACTTGCCCATTATTGATATATTCGATTTTTCCATCATAATCCGCAATACAAATAATGTCTTTAATCTGATCAAAAAATCCTTCAATAACATTGATGTTTACATTCGATATTAAAAGTTTATTTTCTTTTTTTCTTGTTAGATAATCTTTTAACTTTTGTATTACATTCATTGGTATTTTATCCCCCTATTTTTCCTTTGTTTTTAATCTCTTCTTTTTCCAAAAATTGCAAGTATTCGTAAGAAAACATTAATAAAGTCTAGATATAACTGCATTGCACAATAAATTGCTATTTTCTCTTGATTAATCCCTTCTTCCATGGATAATGCTTTTAATTTATTCATATCATAAATGGTAATTCCAAAAAATACTATTAACATTACCCAATCAATGATTAAATCAGTCATTGGATTTCCTAAAAATAAATTAATAAGTGAAACGACTAATCCTCCTAATAGCATTGCAAACAAAATCGTTCCCCAGTTGGATAAATCTCTTTTGGTTTGATAACCATATAGTGCAAGTCCTCCATAGATTAAGGCACAGATGACAAATAACGATACTATGGACGATAATTCATAAGCATAAAAAATGGTAGCAAATGATAATCCATTAATAAATGCATAAATAAAGTATAAAATGCCTACTACGGTCGGTGATAATTTTCGAAATAATAAAGAAAATACAATAACGACAACAAGTTCAATGATCATCAAAGTTGGAAAAAAGCCTGCTGTCAAAATTCCCTCTAGTAGCCCTGAATAATAGCTATATGCTGCAACAGCAGCTGTTCCTAAAAGTCCTAAAAACATCCAAAAGAATGTCTTTGTTAATAAGGTAGCATCCTTTGTCTGAATTGGATCTTCTGAATAATATTGTGGATTGCTTGGATCTCCAATCATGTTTCATTCACTCCTTTTATGATGATTTCCCTTTCTTTTATTTTCATTTTAGAAGAAAAAGCAAGCTTTCTCTGTCGAACCGAAAACTTGCTTTTAGTGGCTCCTCTTGTTGGACTCGAACCAACGACCTATCGGTTAACAGCCGAGCGCTCTACCAACTGAGCTAAAGAGGAATATTTCTTTTTCTTTTGCTATTATATACAATATTATATTCGATTTCAATATTTTTATGAAACTTTTTTATCTTTTTGTTCTTTTGTTTGCTATTTTTATGTAAACATGATATAATCGGACAAACGCGAAAGTGTTTTGTAAAGGAACTTTCAGCATATTCTCATTTTACGGAGGTATCTATTATGATGAAAGAACGGCTAACCTTGCTTATGCAGGATGCCCGAGAGGAATTTGCCACGCTTCCAAACAAAGACGAATATTCTCGTCTTAGCACAGTGGTCTACTTTTCTCCCAATGGGGATAACCTGCCAGTCCATTTACTGGTCGACATTGCCGCACTCAAGGAAGTTGATCTTGAAGATTTCTGTGAAGAAACCGATTTTTTCTCTTTCTATGAGGGCGAAATTCTTGGAGAAGTGTCTGACTGCTATACGGAAATAAAGTCCTTTCTTTTGGAGTTTGCACAGATCTATCAGAAGCAGATGACCATCTTTATGTCAGGACCACTGATTGCACTGCTTCATCACACTAAGCGCCACTTTCTCACCATGAATGACATTCTTTGCGTATTGGATTTTTCCTGTCAAACCGGAGATTTTTCTTTATGGAATCCCGATCGTCCTGAGGTCGATCTAGAAGTTGGTTTTCGTGTGGATGAGGAACTCTCTTAATTTTATTCATCTGGAGGTACGACCAATGAGAGAAATTCTGAAAAAGCAACTCAGCCGGGCAACAAAGGAATTCAAAGCCTTGCCCAATCATGAAGAATACGACTATTTCTGTGTCAGTGCCTACTTTATTCAAGAAAGCAATCGCGAAATCAAGTTTGTCATGGATGCAGTCGCCATCAAGAACATCAAGATCGAAGAACTGGAAGAAGACGACATCACCTTTCTGGGACGAAGAAAAGTTTTGAGTGACCAGGTTGCAACAGATCTAGACAAAATCTTTGATCTCATTTCTTACTGCGCCAAGCAGTATGCAAAGCAGATGGTCGTCTTTTTGCCTCGGCAACTGATCAGCTATCACGGGCTTGACGGAAAGAAAGTACTGACCGCAAAAGATCTGACTCGTATCATTCGCTATAGCTTTTCTCACAACGATTTTTCCCTTTGGAACGATGAAGTCGGCTTCCGTATCAACGGTAAAAAAGGATAAGCAATCATGCCAAAAGGCGAGGACTCTGTCCTCGCCTTTTCCTATTCATTTCTTCAATACTTTAATCCTCTATTTCGTTTTAAGCATTAATCTTGAATCAATTTTTGAAACTCTTCTGCTGTAATGACTTCTTTTTCTAATAACGTGTTTGCCACACGTTCTAATTTCTCGTGATTTTCCATTAAGATTCTTTGTGCTTTTTCATAAGCAGTATCTAATAAAATTTTAATTTCTGCACCAATGGCATCCGTAAATTTATCTCCTAACAATTGAAGTTCATACGGATCTTTTTCGGTATGAATTGAAATCGGTCCTAACGTTTCTCCCATTCCATAAACCGTAATCATATTTTTTGCAATCTCAGTTGCTACTTCAATGTCATTACTAGCCCCTGTAGAAATATCTTGGAAAATGATCTTTTCCGCTGCTCTTCCGCCAAGTAAAGAAATTAATTTTTCCTCCATTTCTGTTTTGGTGATATAGCACTTATCTTCATTTGTCTTATACATGGTATAACCACCAGCTAGCCCTCTTGGAATAATGGATACTTCTTTGATATCTTTTTGTGTTTCCAATGTACTGCTTACAATCGCATGACCTGCTTCGTGGTAAGCGGTTACTTTCTTATCTTTTTCAGAAATCACACGATTATGCTTTTCTAGTCCAACGGTTACCTTTTTCACCGCTTCTTCAATATCATCTTGCATAATTTCCGTATGCTCTTTGATGGTCGCAACAATTGCTGCTTCATTTAGAATGTTGGCTAGTTCCGCACCTGTAAATCCAGCTGTATCTTCTGCAATACTTCTTAGACTTACCTCTTCTGCAAATTTCTTTCCTTTGGCATGAATCTTTAAAATTGCTTCTCTACCATTAATATCTGGAAGACCAATGGTAATTTGTCGGTCAAATCTTCCTGGTCTTAATAAAGCTTTATCTAGCATTTCTGGTCTGTTCGTTGCTGCTAGAACAATAATAGTTTCCTCGGAATCAAATCCATCCATTTCAACTAATAGCTGATTTAAGGTTTGATTATTTTCTGTTTCTGCTCCACTCTCACTTGTTCTTCTAGCACCAATCGCATCAATTTCATCAATGAATATAATACAAGGAGCTAATTTTTTTGCTTTTTCAAATAATTTACGAACGCGGGATGCACCTAGTCCTGCAAACATTTCAATAAACTCAGAACCACTGATAGAAATAAATGGTACATTTGCTTGCCCGGCAATTGCTTTGGCAATTAAGGTCTTTCCTGTACCAGGGTTTCCGCAAAGAAGAACTCCTTTTGGAACTTTCGCTCCCATTTCATAAAATTTTTCTGGACTTTTTAGAAAATCTACGATCTCAATCATTTCTTGTTTTTCTTCATCCAGTCCTGCTACATCGTCAAAGGTTACTTTACTCTCTGTTGTTTCTGAATCATATACTTTTCCTTTTTCTCCTAGCCCCTGCATTTTAAATACAAGTAGGAATAAAACAACTAACAAAATGGTTGGAAGTAAAGAAAATAGTTTCGTACCAATTGAGATAACTGGATTGGTATCTTTTTGAACAAGTAATATCTCATTTCCTTCTAAGATTTTTTCTTGCACAAGTTCCACAAAAGCCTGTGTACTTGGAATCATTGCTGTTTTTTCTTCATCTTGATCTCTTAGTTTTATTTTTACACTGGTGCTTCCTAATCTCATCTCGATTCTCTCAACAGAATCTTCTTCGATTTCCTGCAAAAGTTGATCATAAGAAATCACATCTTCTGGCAATTGATATTCTTCTTCCTCTCCTTGGCCTTTTCCAAATAAGATAAAGGCAACAATTGCAATTACGATAATGGCAATTATGATCGGAATTAGAACAAAGAGAATCTCTTTTAATTTATTTTCTTTTTTCTTATCTTTTCTTTCTTCTTGCTTTTTTTGCTCTTCCATTTGCTTTTTGATTCTCCTTTCTATTTATGCATTATTTCCTTCCGGCGTTGGTCCGTTATTTTCTGTATTTTCTTTTTCTTCTTTTTCCTTCTCTTTTTTACGTTTTTCTTCTCTTCTTTTTCTTCGTTCTTCCTCTTCTTGCTTTAATTTTTCTTCTTCCTCTTTTTGACGAAGTTCTTCTCGAATTTTCTCCTGTTCTTCTTGAATTTTCATTAATTCCATTTGTTTTTTGATTAAATCAGATTTAATTAATAAAATGGCAGTCACGATATAGATATAGGAAATTGCCGTATACATGACTTGGAAATATTCAATTACAAAACCGGTAAAGGTGTAGATAATTAAATAAAGCATATTCAATAAGACAGATAATGTAATTGCGTAAATTCCCATGTTAAACAAAGCAGAATAGCGAATCCTCAAACCAGTCAATTTTGTTGTAAGATATCCTAAGAAAGAAAGAATTATAACATCAACAAATGTACTAGCCAAATAGATCATATATAAATAAATCAGCATTACAAAAAAGATGGTTCCATAGATCGTTGTTAAATTTTCAATGGAAAAATAATCTAAAATTGCTTGCTTATCTAAATAATCTACTCCTAAGTTTTCCATTAGTCCATCATACGTATATTCCACTGGTTCACTTAACATCGAGTTTTTATATAAAATTCGGTCTTTTAAAAAGACAACCGAATCATTCGTATTTTTGATTTCTTCTGTATAACCTTGAATGGTAGCCTGATCAGTTGTGATGGTATCAATAATCACAATTCCATCTAAGAGATCAATATTTTCCATACGAATCGGTTCTTCTTGTTTTACCTCTAGTGTTCCATTTTCAATTTTCAATTCTTCGATATTTTGATTAAAATATTCCAAAACTTGTTGGAAGCTTATGTGAAAGCGATAAACCGATGAGGCAGTCGCTATAATCACAAAAATGAGTACTAATTTCATCAAATACCCAACTGCTACACTTACTTTTTCAGATGCTAATTCTTGGTATCGATCAAAATCTTTGATACTAATCCATATTCTTTTCCAAAAATTTAATTTCTCCCCATTTTCTTTTTTCTCTTGATCTGGTAATTTGATATTTTTTGGTTCTTTTATTTCTTTTTTCAAAGCTTTTGTACTCCCTTCCAGAATATTCTTATGCCTTTTCGATCATGGTACCTTCTTTGGTATCTTTTACGACATATCCTTTTTGCTGTAATAAATCTCGAATTTCATCCGATAAAGCCCAATTTTTTTCTTTTCGAGCCTGATCCCTTTTTTCTACTAGTTGCTTTACCTCTTCATCCATGACAACTTCTGCATTTTGTGTTTTTAAATATTCTTCTGCATGAACAAGATCAAGACCTAATACTTGATCAAATTGTTCTAATAAAGTAGCATAATCCTTTGATTTTTCTGTCTTACGGATAATCTCCCAAACGATTCCCATTGCTTGCGGAATATTGAGATCATCATTAATTGCTTCTAAGAATTTTACTTTGTATTCTTCTAGCTCTTTTTCTTCTACTTTAGTATTACCTTGTTTTTGTTTTAAATACCCTTCTCTTAAACGATTTAATGATTTTTGTGCAGCTAGCGCTCCTTCAAAAGTAAAATTTAATTTCGTTCGATAGTTTGCTGCATAGCAAAATAGTTTAAAAGCTAATGGTTCTATTCCTTTTTCTTTTAAGTTTTCTAAAGTATAGGTATTATTTAAACTTTTTGACATTTTTCCGCCATCAATTAAAAGGAATTCCGAATGCATCCAAAATCTTGCTGGTATTTTTCCAGTAGCTCCTTTGGATTGTGCAATCTCATTTTCATGATGAGTTGGAATATGATCAATTCCTCCTGTATGAATATCAAATTCATCTCCTAAATATTTACGAGACATGGCAGAGCACTCCAAATGCCAACCTGGATAAGAAAGTCCCCATGGGCTTTCCCATTTCATAATATGGTTTTTATCTGCTTTAATCCAAATTGCAAAATCATATGGATTTCTTTTTTCTGGATCTACTTCTACTCTTGCTCCTGCGATTTGTTCATCCATCTTTCGATTGGATAGAATTGGATATTGATCCAATTTTGAAATATCAAAATAGATTCCTTTACTTGTTTCATAAGCATATCCATTTGCCAAAATTTCCTCTACCATTTTTTGCATCTCTGGTATATGTTCGGTTGCTTTTGCAATAATTTCTGGCACTTCAATATTTAAGCTTTGAATATCCTTAAAAAATGCTTTTGTATAGAAATCAGCTATCGCGTAAGGATCTTTCTTCTCTCTTTTGGCTGCTTTTATCATTTTGTCTTCTCCCTCGTCCGCGTCTGATTCTAAGTGTCCTACATCGGTAATATTCATTACATGTTTCACTTGATAACCATTATATTTTAACGTTCTTCTTAAATTATCCATAAAGATATATGCTCGAAAATTGCCGATGTGAGCATAATTATATACAGTTGGCCCACAGGTATAGATACGGACTTCATTCCCTTTTAAAGGAATGAAGTCTTCTTTTTTTCTACCTAGTGTGTTATAAAAAGTTATTTTCATGTTTACTCCTGTTCTGTGGTATTGGTTGGTGTCTCTTCTGCTGGTCCGCTACTAACGGTTAAGCTAATTTTCGATCCTTTTTTTACTTTCGTACCAGCTTTTGTTCCTTGGCTAATAACCGTTCCTTTTGGCTTACTGTTTGTTACAGTCTCTCCTTCAATATAGGTAAGTCCTAATTTGCTTATCGTTGCTTTTGCTGCATCAATTGTTTGGCCTACGAAATTTGGAACTTCCACTAATTCTTCAGAAGTAGTTCCTCCTCCGTTTACCGTATTTGTATTTCCTGTCGCATTGGAACTATTCGTTGTATTATTCTTTCCTATTGTATTGGTTGCCGTTGTATGATTTACCACATTATTTTTATTCTCTTCTGGCTTTTTATGAACATCACAAGTTTCAGTCGGAATATCGTATTTATCCCCTTCACTTGTCTTCCACTTGTTGCCAGCTTCTCTTTCTTTTTCTGGTTTTGTTAAATAGGTCTTTTCTTCTGTGTCTGTACAAAATTCATTTGCTATTTTTCCACTTGTTTTACAAATCGTTAGTTTTTTATGTCCTTCACATTCATCTGGTACAGTACCTTTTACAAAAACTTCTGTATAAGTTCTGGTACACTCCTCTGTTGCAACACATCCAGAATCCATACAAATCTTAGCGGATACGATGTTACTTGGTCTTTCGAAACTTTTACTTTCCAAATCTTTATGAATATCTCTCATAACAGCTGCCCAAATGGTTGCTGCAGGGTTTCCACTCATATTAACAGATTCGTTGTAATCATAACCAAACCAAGTTGCTGCTGTATAGTATGGTGTAAATCCACAAAGCCAACGATCATATTTATTATTTGTTGTACCAGTCTTTGCGCCAACGCTCATTCCAGAAATACTACAAGATCTTGCTGTTCCTCCGGCTCCTACAACAGTTTCAGTTAAAATGCTTTTTAAAACATAAGCATTTCCTTCTGACATCACTCTAGTTTCTTCTTGTTCCGGCTCTAAAATTACGACTCCATTCGAATCTTCTAGTTTTGTATAGAAGGTAGGGGTAATGTATACACCATCATTTGCAACCATTGCATAAGCACCAGCCATTTCAAGTGGGCTTACACCAGTATGCATTCCTCCTAATACCATTGCTAAGTTTGAATCATTTTCTTTCGTTACAGTTGTAATTCCTGCTTTTTGCATAAATTCAATTGAGTTTCCAACACCTAAGTCTGAAAGTACTTTTACTTCAAAAATGTTTGCTGATACTCCAATTGCTCTTCTTACTGTACATAGTCCTTGGTAACCAGTTGAGTTTCTTGGTGAATATCCTGGGAATGTTGTTGGAGAATCATCATATACCGTTGCTGCTGTTACAACTCCAGCTTCTAGCGCTGGTGCAATCGCAGCAATTGGTTTGATCGAAGATCCTGGTTGTCTTGCTTGTTTTGCACGGTTTAATCCAAGAGCATTACTATCTTCTCCTAAACCTCCGACACAAGCTACTACTTGCCCTGTTGTATGATCAATAATGACCATAGCAGATTGGGTATGAGCTCCTTCAGTTTCTTTAGAATCTCTAATATATTTGTCTTTTAAATATTCTTCTTCTAATCGACTTTGAATTGCTGGATCTTCCGTTGTATAAATACGATATCCGCTTCCATATAGCATATCTCTTGCATATTGGTAATCTAGTTCTTGTTCTTCTGCAATTTGTTTTGCAATTTGATCAAGTGCTGCAGATGCCGTATAAGATAATTCTGTGTTTGAAGTTACATTACCTTTTTCAAACGTTAATCCTTCTCTTACTTTGTTACAAGCTTCTTCATATTGTGCTTCATCAATTTTTCCTTGATCCTTCATTTCATATAATACAGTTAACGTTCTTTTCTGAATTTTTTCTGAATTATCTACGTTTTCGTTATATGGATCATAAGCATTTGGTGAATGGTTAATTCCTGCTAAGAAAGCACATTCTGCTATATCCAAATCTTTTGCTGATTTGTTGAAATAGTATTCGGATGCCACTTCTACTCCAGCGATATTTTTACTTCCACCACCAAGATAGATTAAGTTCAAGTATTTCTCTAAGATTTGATCTTTGGATAGGATTTTTTCAATCTTAATCGCACGAGACATTTCTTTTACTTTTCTTTCAATTCCTGCAAAACCAGAGTCTTCTTTTTCCTCAGTAATATTTTTAATTAATTGTTGCGTAATCGTACTTCCACCAAAAGAAGAACTTCCATTATTAAAGACAAAGCTTACCACAGCAGCCGCTGTTCTTTTAATATCGACTCCTCCGTGTTCATAGAAACGTTTATCCTCAATTGCAATAAATGCTTGTGGTAAATATGGAGACATATCTTCCATACTAATAATTTTACGATTTTCATTTCCATTTAATTCGCAAATTACATTTCCTTCTCGGTCATATACAATCGAGTTTGCCGTATTAATTGTTAGATATTTTTCATCAATTGCCCATGTATCTCCAAAGAAAAGTCCTGCAAAGATACCAAGTGCAATCACAATTAATAGGAAAAGAATCAAGAAAAATCCTAAAAAGAATTTTCTTACTTTTGATTTCTTCCTTTTTTGCTTCTTGTATGCTTTTCTTTCTTGTTTCGACATACTTTTTAAATCGACTTTTTCTTTCTTATTACTATTTTTCTTTTTCCCTTTTATTTTATATTGTTTTGTTTTTTCTAATTCTTCATCTTTCTTTTTAGCTGTTTTCTTCTTCATAATTTCCTCCTTAGCTAAAAATTCACGCTTTTATTATATTATATAATACCAAAAAAGGAAAGGTTTTTCCTTGATTTTTTTGGATTAATTTCTTAATTTTTCCTTAAGTTTCGGCGGTTCAGCATTTCTAACACCATTTGATTTCTTCGAACACATCGTCTAAATTGGTTACCATTTTGGCACCTTGTTTTAGCATTTCATTACTTCCTTTCGCATTTGCTTCTGTAATTCTTCCTGGTACAGCAAAAACTTCTCTTCCCTGCTCTAAAGCAAAGTCTGCTGTAATTAAAGACCCACTTTTCTCACCAGCTTCTACCACAATGGTTCCGCCTTGTTAGTCCACTAATAATACGATTTCTTTCTGGAAAATGATAGCGGTTTGCTTTGGTCTCCATTGGATATTCGGACAGAATCACTCCTCCAGAAGCAAGAATTTCATCTCTTAATTTTTCATTTTCTTTTGGATAAACTTCTCCCAAGCCAGTCCCAATCACTGCAATTGTTTTTCCCATTTTTTCCTTTTCTTTTTTATCATATGCGCGAATGGCTCCTTTATGCGAATAACTATCTACTCCTTTGGCCATCCCGCTTACCACATGAATCTTTTTGCTTGCCAATTGATAAGCTAAATAATATGCCACTTGTTTAGCATAATCACTTGCCATACGAGATCCCACAATTGCAACCGACGGTTCCTTTAAAATTTCTAGATCTCCGAAGGCATAGAGGCAAATCGGTGGATCATAAATCTCTTTTAATAATGGTGGATAATTATCTTCTCCAAAACCAATCACTTGAATTTTGTGTTTCTTTACTTTTTCCCATTCCTTCCAAGCTTCTTTTTTCCATTTTGGATTTAAGATTTCATTTGCGATCTTTTCACCAATCCCTGGGATCTTTTTTAATTCTTCGGTATTTTTTTCTTTCCAAATCATTTCTAAATTCGGATAACTTTCTCGAATTGCTTTGATTGGATTCTTCCCAAGTTTTGGAATCATACTTAGCCAAATTAAATATACTTCTTTTTCCATATTCCTCTTTTCTTTGTCCTCAAGAAGGCAAAAAGGGAGCAATTTTTTTGCCCCCTTTTTTCTTTTATCTTCTCTTTTTTGCTGCTTTTACCAAATTGGTCATTAACATTGCAATCGTCATCGGTCCCACCCCTCCTGGAACCGGTGTAATTGCCTTTACCTTTTTTTCTACAGTTTCAAAATCTACATCACCAACTAGTTTTCCCTCTTCGGTACGATTGATTCCAACATCAACCACAACTGCACCATCTTTTACCATATCTGCTTTTACAAATTTTGCTTTTCCAATTGCTGCAATTAAGATATCTGCTTGTTTCGTGATTTCCTCAATCTGCTTAGTTCGTGAATGACAAACTGTAACCGTTGCATTTTTCTTTAACATACATTGAATTAATGGTTTTCCAACAATATTGCTTCTTCCTAAGATTACAGCATGTTTTCCTTCCATTTCAATGTCATATTCTTCTAACATTCGAACAACACCTGCTGGTGTACAAGATACAAACGAGTCCTCTCCAATGGATAATCTTCCCACATTAATTGGATTAAATCCGTCGACATCTTTTTCTGGAGAAATACGATTAAATGCCAAATTAATATCCAAATGTTTTGGAATTGGACTTTGTAATAAGATTCCATCAATATCATCACGATCATTTAAAGAATCAATTAACGCTAATAGCTCTTCCATCTTTGTCGTATCTGGTAATAGAAATTCTTCGAATGCAATTCCAATTTCATCACATGCTCTACTTTTATTACGTACATATACTTGAGATGCCTTATCTTCTCCTACCATGACAACAGCAAGTTTTGGAGTAATTCCATCTTTTTTTAACTGTTCTACTTCCTCTTTTAATTTTCCTCTTATCTTTTTTGCCAATTCTTTTCCATCCATCAAAATTGCCATTTTCGTTTACCTCCTCTTTTTCTTGTTTTTCTTTGCTTTCTTTTGTTTGATCGGAACAAGTTCTTTTCCTTTTTGAAATATTTCTTTTTGAATTTTTTCCGCCATTTGTTTTTCGGTTAAACCATATTTTTCTTCAATTTGTTCGATCGTTCCGTGCTTTACAAATTCATCCGGATACCCAAATCCAATAAATGAAACTTCTTTGAAAGAATGTTGATTCATGAGCTCTAGGATATTACTTGCTAGTCCTCCTCTTAAAACACCATCTTCAATCGTAACTACTTTTCCGTGTTTTTTGGATCGACTGTACAAGTGTTTCTTCATCAAATGGTTTTAAAAATCTGGTATTAATTACTTCTGCCTGAATTCCTCTTTCGGATAGGATAGCTCGTATTCCCATTGCTTTTGCTACCATTTTACCAATAGCCAAAATCGTAAGATCTTTTCCGTCCTCTAATTTTTCAGTTTTTCCCCAGCGAATTGGTTCATGTTTTTGGAACTTGCTTTCTGATTCTCCTCCTCTTGGATAACGAATCACAACCGGCTTGTTGAATTGAACTGCAAATCTTAACATTTGTCTCAATTCTTCAAAATCTTTTGGAGCCATAATGGTTAGATTGGGTACTAAATTAAAAAATGCCAAATCTAACAATCCTTGATGCGTTTCTCCGTCATTTCCCACAATTCCAGCTCGGTCCACACATAGTACAACTGGCAAAGATTGAATACAAATATCGTGAATCACTTGATCATACGCTCTTTGATAGAAAGAAGAATAAATTGGTACAACCGGTATCATTCCTTCTTTTGCCATTCCAGCACATAAAGAAATGGCATGTTGTTCTGCAATTCCCACATCAAAGAAACGATCTGGGAATTGTTCTTCAAATGGTTTTAATCCTGTTCCATCACGCATGGCTGCTGTAACTGCCACAATTTTATCATTTTCTTTAGCAAGTTTCACAAGTTCTTCACCAAATACAGCAGAATAGTCTGTCTTTTTCTCTTTCCTACTTTTTCCGGTTTTGGGATCAAAGCTCGAAACACCGTGAAATTTACCAGGGTTTTCTTCCGCTGGAGCATACCCTTTTCCTTTTTTCGTTAAAACATGAATTAAAACTGGACTGTCATATCCTTTTGCTCGTTTTAACATATCCTCTAGATCTTGTTCATTATGTCCATTAACCGGTCCTAAATAGGTAAATCCTAGGTCTTCGAAAAACATATTAGGCAAAATCAATTGCTTAATGGAATCTTTCATACGTCTAACCCATTTAATCACCCAATTACCAAACTTCGGAATTTTTGCAATTTTATCTCTTACATAAATACTTGGTCTTGTATAGATCTTTCTCGAACGTAATTTGGATAAAAAGTTCGATAACCCTCCTACATTCTTAGAAATGCTCATGGTGTTATCATTTAATACGACAATTAATCTTGTTCGGCTATTTCCTGCATCATTTAAAGCTTCTAATGCCATGCCTCCTGTTAAAGCTCCATCTCCAATAATGGCAATGACGGAATGGTCTTCTTTTTTTAAATCTCTTGCTCTAGCCATTCCTAAAGCAACCGAAATCGACGTACTGCTATGACCTGTATTAAAAACATCATGTTCCGATTCTGATGTCTTTGGAAATCCAGCTAGTCCATTCATGGTACGTAATGTTTTGAATTGTTCTCTTCTTCCTGTTAAAAGTTTGTGGACATAGGCTTGATGTCCAACATCCCAAATCAATTTATCGGTGGGTGAATTAAAAACCGAATGAAGTGCAATGGTGAGTTCCACTACACCTAGATTAGAAGCTAAATGTCCACCTGTTTTGGAAACCGTCTCAATAATCTCTTCTCGGATTTCTTGTGCTAGTTGTTCTTTCTCTTGTTTGGATAATCCCTTTAGATCTGCTGGTCCATTTATTTTATTCAATATTTCTTTCATTTTGTTTCAACTTCCTTTATATCATCAAACCAAATATACAAGAGGCAATTAGTGGTACCGTTAAGTTGTCCGTTCCTTTGATCGAAACCGCCTCAATTACAGTCATAATTACTGCTAATAGGATGGCTTTTCCATACCAAATTGGCGTTCCTAACAGGAAGAATAGGACACCAAAAATCACTAAAGAAATGCCAAACATGGTTAATGATCCTGCTAATGTCTTTTTGCCTTTTCCAATATGATATTCCTTGCTTTTTACTTTTTTCCCAACAACTGCTGCAAAACCATCCCCATATCCCATGGTGAAAACGCCAGCAAGTCCAATGATTGGTGGCAAACGAAATCCCCAAATAACGGCAGCTAGAATTAATAACGACAAAGCGTAATACACTGTTCCCAAACCATCTTTTTCAGATTCACTTCTTTCCATTACACCGATTAAGTCCTTTTTATACGAAACATAATTAATGATGACAAAAGTAGCTGGCACAAAACACGCATACCAAACTTGATCAAAGAAGAACATAGCAATTAGCCACCAATTGGCAAGCATGATGTGGATGTATTTTCGAGTAACTTCTTTTCCCTTTTTTTCGATTAATTTTGCAGATAGTATAATAAAAAATATATAGATATATGATACAACAATTCCTAATAGATTCATTTTTTTCTCCTTTTAAGCCTCGAACCTACTATACCATACTTACCAAAAAAAAGAAATACGAAATATGCAAATTCTACATATTTCGTATTTCACTTTTTTATTCTATTAACGTAATTCTTGCGTATCCATTTCCAGCATGCCCTTTCTCATTTCCACCATTTGGTGAAGCAAATGATGTATTTCCTGCATAAGTTGCTGCATTGGTTAAATAGTATGAGCTATTCAACTTACATCCAGATGGATAACTTGAGGCTGTTGATGAAGTATATACATATCCCGAGCCGCCTCCAGCAGAATCACAGTCAAGCCCACCGCCATACCAACCGCCACCTCCACCTGGTGCTGTATCAGTGCTTGTAGAAGCAGTACTACCATATCCAAATCCCGCTGTCATTCCTGATCTATGGGCATTTTCCACACCGGAGCCTCCACTAGTAGCAGTACCTCCTGTTCCTTTATATTGTCTGGTAGAATATCCAGTTCCTCCAGAAGTTCCTCCTCCTACACCTCCGGCAGTTTGATAACTGCTAGCTTTATATCCAGTTGATCCCCCTCCACCAGCAACAATTATTCTTGATAATAGAGAGTTTGTATCTCTAAATCCATTTTTAAATAAAGAATTCGAACTAAATGTCGGTCTGACTGTGCATATATCAGTACCGCCTCCTCCACCTCCTCCAACACCTGAACCATGCGTTCCGTAACCATCTCCTCCACCGTTCCATCCTCCTGCTACTCTAGAATTTCGAACACCATTTGCTCCTGCTCCACCTACATTTACATATAAAGTAGTTCCAGATGTTAAAGAAATCGTTCCAACAGAATATCCTCCTTTTCCACCAATACCATAACTTCCTGATGCCAGATTACTATTTCCACCTTGAGCGCCCCATACTTCTAGCTTGTATCTTCCTGTCTCTGGTACTGTGAATGTTTGTGCTCCTCCTGTATAGGCAAAATTTCTACTTCCTGCTGTTGTTGTTGTTAATGATTTTTCACTTGTATTTCCTGCTCTATCTTTTACAATTACTTTTAATGTATATGTTGTTAATGTACTTAATCCTGTATATTGATACGTATTTGCTGTTGTTGTACTTTTACTTGTACTTGCTTGATAATATTGATACGTTCCACTTGTTGCTAATCCACTTGTTCCATCACTTGCACTGACACTTACATTAATTGTAGATCTACTTCTTGCTGTCCTTGTAAAACTTGATATCGTTGGTGCAACGGTATCTCTTGTAAAGACTAGTGTACTTACTGCTGTATCTCTTCCTGATCGGTCATACATATATGCTGTAACTGTCCATGTTCCATCTGCTGTTATCGAAAATGTTCCTCCGTTTG
>CALYAK010000026.1 GCA_944393505.1 uncultured Clostridia bacterium
TTTAACATAGTTTTTTCTATATATTAAGACAAAATCAATCTTGATTACTTAAGACATTATCATATTTGAATCAGAGAAATTTTGAATTTCTTTCTTTTTTTCTTGACAAATGAATACTTTGCGAATATAATATTACTTGCTTGATTTATGGCGAGATAGCTCAGTTGGCTAGAGCATCTGGTTCATACCCAGCAGGTCGGTGGTTCGAATCCACTTCTCGCTACCAAAGTCCAGGAGATAATCCTGGACTTTTTTGTTTCCAAAAACTTAAAATTATGATAATCTTGTAACGAAATATTCTTTTAATCGTCATATATGCAAAGGGGGATAAAGTTATGCAGGATATGGAACAAATCTATGAACAATATTTTGAAACTGTAAATAAATACTTATTCTGTTTAACTCGCAATAATGACATTGCCGAAGAATTAACCCAAGAAACTTTCTATAAAGCGGTCAAGAAAATCGACACATATAAAGGTGAGTGTAAAATATCGGTATGGCTATGTCAAATTGCTAAAAACTCATGGTATGACTATTGCAAGAAAAACAAAAAAGTAATGCGTCTTGAAGAAGAGCTATTAGAAATACAATCTGATGAAACAACAGAAGAAAAGGTAATTTCCAATGATGAAAAAATATCCTTGTATCGAAAATTGCAAAAACTCGATGAGAAAACACGAGAAGTTATTTATCTAAGGATAACAGGAGAACTTAGTTTTAAAGAAATCGGAATGATTTTGAATCAAACAGAAAACTGGGCAAGGGTAACTTTTTATCGAGGAAAAAACCAATTAAAGGAGGTTGATTAAGATGAAAGAAAAAAGAGATTGTAAGATTGTTCAAGATTTATTACCAAACTATATTGAAAACTTAACCAATGAAAAAACCAATCAATATATCGAAGAGCATTTCAAAGAATGTGAAGATTGTAAGCAGATCTTAGAAAACATGAAAAAAGACATACCAGTAAACAAAGCAGATAGAGATAATCGAGAAGTAAAATATATTAAGAAATTTCGCAAAAAAATGACCGTATTAAAATTAATCATTTTGATAATCGTAATCATTTTTATAGCACTCACATTGAGGAAGGCATTTATCATTTCCGATTTATCGAATAAAGCAGAAAATATTAAGAATTCTAAAAATTGGCGAAGCACAACCTATAGCTATGATATAGGAGAATATACGACAATAGAATTATCCCAATTAGATGATCAGTATAAAGTAAAAACAACGAAAATAACAGAAGAGGGAAAAGAAACAACAATGATGTTTGCAAAGAAAAGTGAAGATGAAAACTCAGAAAGATATCGAGTAAATACTTATACAGAAACGGAAGAAGAAAAAACAGCTCGATTGAATATGGATATGGGAGTTTATCTTAGCTTGCAAAATTGGCTTTATACCGATAATTGGTTACAATTAGTGATCCATTCTATTTTTGCAACTGTTAAAAATGCGGCCTATAATGGGGAAGAATGTTATTATATCACAAACTTTGAAACCGTATATAGCTCTAGTTTTGTAAGAGGCATGTATGTTGACAAGGAAACCGGTCTTCCAATTAGCACAATCGCCTACGAATATCAAGATTCAGAAGGAAGAAAAGGAAGATATCCTGCAGCAGAATATGTCTATGAGTTCGATTGCGTAACAGAAGAAGATTTTATCGAACCGGATCAAAATGAATATACCATCTTAAAAGAATAAGAAGAAAATTATAAATATAAAGAAAAATTTTTTGAACAGAATTAAAATCTTTCCAACGCTCCCTGTTTTATGATACAATCAGAAAAAGAAAATAAGGAGAAAAACAAAGATGTTTTCAAGGAATAAAGAAAAGATCCAAGAGATTAAAAAAGAAAAATATGAATGGAAATATTTTAAAGAATGTAAAGAAGTTTGGGAAAAATATGTACCAAGAAATGGACAATCAGAAGTTTTGCAAGGAGAAATGTTAAGACAAGTTGAAAAGATTCGTTTAGAAGCACAAGAAAATGGAAATCGAAATTGGGATGAAGATTTTACCTATTTTTGCGATTTTCTAAAGGAGAATTTATGTATGCAACCATATTTTCAAGAAAAGGAAAAAGATCGATTTCGTGTAATATTGGATTATTTAAAAGAATGCGGAGAATATGCAACGATGGTAAATCAAGGCAAAATTCCAGAAAAAAAGGTAGAGATCGAGAAGATAGCTTATGTAGCCGATAATCTCTATGATATCCTAGCAGATGGTGTTGGCAAAATACAAAAAAAGCATCCGGAACCAATTCCAAATGAGATTCTTCCCAATTTAAAAAGATAGAGTGAAAAAGAAGAAGAAAGCGTAGAAATATTTTCTACGCTTTTACTATTCGATCTTTCGCTCCCTTCCACATAGTTTTTCATATTCTTTACACTTGATTTTGTAGTCGAGTTGTTGGGTTAAATAGCGATAATACATGTATGCCTGCTCATATTGTGAAATTGGATTAAATAAATTTGGGTCATAGGGAGGAAAATTTGGATCCATATGCCCAGGAGAATCAAATCCCATATAGGGTGCTTGAGATGAGAAATCAGTATTTTTTTCCATAAAAACTCCTTTCAAATTTAAATTTTAAATTGAAACAAACAAGTTGTTTGCAAAATGAGAAATGTATAAACAGCAGCTAAAATTCCTTGTAGCAATTTTCCCCAAAAGTAAGGTTTGATGGATAGCTTTTCTTTGGAAATAATGCCATAGACTTGTAAAAGAACACAAAGGCCACCAAAACCAAGAATAAAGGCACTTAAAACGAGATTAATAGACATATCTTTTAAAAGAAAAGTAGAAATACCTTTTAAGCCAGTTGTTAATTCAAAGATTCCTGAAAGAAAAGAAGTACAAAAGTCAGAAGGAATCTGAAAAAAGGTAAAAATCGGTACAAGAAAATCAGAAAGTAATGCAAGAAGATGAGTTTCTTTCATCATTGAGATCAAGACTGAAAAAAGTAGTAAAAATCCTCCAATCATTAAAATAGTTTGAACAGAATTTAAAATGCACTCTCCAATGGATAATTCGCTCATACGATTTTTGGATTCTGGCAATTCTGATTTTAGAGAAGAAACACTGCGTTTTTTGGGAATACGACTCAAAAGGCCCAGAAAAATTCCTACTGACAAACTAGCCAAAATATGCGTGATTAATAATAGAAAACCAATGCGGGAGTCGTAATAGAAAGAACTACCGAACTGTTGCAATAATAAAAAGTGGACCAGAGTTGTTACAAAAAGCGAGCATTCTTTCTGCTTCTTCTTTGGTACAAATATTTTGTTTTCGAAAATCTGTAATAATTTTAGCACCAACTGGATACCCACTAATGATTCCCATTAAAAAAGCAAACCCTGCTTCTCCTGGAACATTAAAAAGTGGCCTCATCCATTTGGTTAAAAACCTGCCAAAAATTTGGACTAAATCTGTTTTACTGAGAAGTTCAGTGGCAATGAGAAAAGGAAGAAGTGTAGGAACCAAATTATTTGCCCAGAGGGCGATTCCTTCACGAGCAGCCGTTAAATTTGTTTGAGGAAAAAGTACAAGAAATAGGATGAAAAAGAGCAAAAAACAAGGGAATAAATAATTTTGAAAGTGGATGGTGAGAATTTTCATTTTCATGATTTTTGTCTTCCTCCTTACGAAAAACAAATTTAATAGAAAGATATTCACAAGTTGCGAAGAATATGTGAATATCTTGAATTTATTTTTGAGATTTCTTGCGATTTTACCAGAAATATTATAGAATAAAAGAGTAAGGAACCAAGAAAGGAAGTGGCAGAATGAATAAAAATATGCGTTATGCAATTTACGGAGTCATTCTTGTTGTATGTTTGATATCCGTTATTTTAGCAATTTACGATGCGGTTTTTGTAGAATCCGATGACCAAACAGGTTATGTGATTCCTTCAATTGGAAATCAGTCAACACAAACACCAAGTGAAGAGGAAGAAGAAGAAACGATGGAAGTTCGCGTGGCGAATTTTAAAACCTTGTTTACCAACCAATTATACAAAGGAAATTATGATACATCTGCAATCGAAAAGTTAGATGCTTCTCAAGATATCGTTTATTCTGCTGCAGTTGTTCAAGACGAACAAGAAATGTATGAAGTCGATTTGAATATTCCATTGATCAATATTAATAACGAAGTTGTGCAAGAATTTAATATAGCGACACAAGAAATTTTTGCAGATCGAGCAAATCAAATTATGCAAAGTGCTACAGTAAAAACAATTTTTGATATTGATTATGTTGCTTATGTAAATGGAGATATTCTTTCTGTTGTGATTATGTCCAACTTAAAAGAAGGGGACCAAGCACAAAGAGTCATTGTTCAAACCTATAACTATAATTTAAGAACAAGGCAGAAGGTGACCGCAGAAGAAATATTAACTTCACTACAATATGATATTGCAACAGTTAATGATGAAATTAAAAGACAAATTACACAAGCAAGTCAAGATGCAGCAATTTTGCAGCAATCAGGATATGAGGTATATGGAAGAAATCCAGAAGATTCGCGTTATCAAGTGGCAAATGCAGATACCTATTTTCTAGGAGAAAATGGAGCATTCTATTTGATTTATGCATATGGCAATCAAGCTGTAACATCTGAAATGGATATTATTCGATTTGATTAAGGAAGAGAAAATGGCAAAAAAATTATTAATTACAGAAAAACCATCCGTAGCAATGGAATTCGCAAAAGTATTAAAAATTGGTGGAACTCGTAAAGATGGATATTTGGAATCAGAAGAATGGGTCATCACGTGGTGTGTAGGACATCTCGTTACCATGTCTTATCCAGAAAAATATGATGAAAAATTAAAATTTTGGAGATTGGATACGCTTCCCTTTCTTCCAAAAGAATTTAAATATGAATTGATTGGAAATACGGAAAAACAATTTCATGTTATTCAAGGTCTACTATTAAGAGAAGATGTTGAATCGGTCTATGTTGCAACTGACTCTGGACGAGAAGGAGAATACATTTATCGTTTAGTAGAGCAAGAAGTAGGCATTCAAAAGAGAGAACGCAAGAGAGTATGGATTGATTCCCAGACAGAAGAAGAAATTAAAAAGGGAATTGATCAAGCAAAAGATTTAGCGGAATATGATAGTTTATCAGATTCCGCTTATTTAAGAGCAAAAGAGGATTATTTAATCGGAATTAATTTCTCAAGATTATTAACCATCATTTATGGAAGAAGACTTGCAAAAGAAATTCAAGAGGAAAAAGTATCCATTTCAGTAGGAAGAGTAATGACTTGCGTCTTAGGAATGGTTGTAGAACGTGAACGAGAGATTCGTAATTTTAAAAAAGTACCTTACTATAAAATTGTGGGAACTTTTCAAAAAGGATCGGGAAGTTTTCAAGCAGATTGGAAAGTGACAGAAAAATCAAAGTACAATCAATCTCCTAAGCTATACAATGATGTAGGATTTCGAAAAAAAGAAGATGCGATGGAATTAACCAATTACTTGCAAATGAAAAATGCCTTTGTAACAGAGGTTAAAAAGAGTAAAACCAAAGAATTAGCTCCGCTTCTTTTTAACTTAGCAGAAATTCAGAATGAGTGTACCAAGCGTTTTAAAATCAAACCAGATGAAACATTGGAATGTATCCAAAATCTTTATGAGAAAAAATTGGTTACTTATCCAAGAACAGATGCAAGAGTGTTATCCTCCGCGGTAGCAAAGGAGATTAAGAAAAACTTGAATGGAATTGCAAAAGGATTTGCTTGTGAAGAAGTGGCCGGATATTTAAAGAAAATGGTAGAAGAAAAATATCCAACAGATTTACAAAAAACGAAATATGTGAATGATAGTAAAATAACGGATCACTATGCGATTATTCCAACTGGCCAAGGATACGAAAATTATGATAAATTACCAGAG
The DNA here is from genome assembly GCA_944393505.1 of uncultured Clostridia bacterium. Classification (GTDB taxonomy): domain Bacteria; phylum Bacillota; class Clostridia; order TANB77; family CAG-508; genus CALYAK01. The sequence continues at coordinate 5,924 of CALYAK010000026.1, forward strand.
TTGCAAAAGGATATCTATTTATTGATTGTCAAAAGATTTTTAGCGATATTTTATCCACCAGCAGAATACAATAAAGTATCTGTAACCATTGAAATGGATAACGAAACTTTTGTGGCAAATGGAAAAGTATGTACGAAACAAGGGTTTCTTGAAATTTTGAAGCCAGAAAAAAATAAAGGAAAGGCAAAAGAAGAGGAAAAAACGGAAAAAGAAGAAATAGAAGATTTGGCAATTTTCAATGATTTAAAAAAAGGACAAGCATTGTTATTAGAAAAATTTGATATCAAAGAAGCAGAGACTTCTCCACCAACCAGATATAATTCTGGATCCATTATTTTAGCAATGGAAAATGCAGGCAAATTAATCGAAGAAGAAGAGCTAAGAGAACAGATAAAAGGTGCAGGAATTGGAACGAGTGCAACACGTGCAGAAATTATTAAGAAGTTAGAAAAGATCAAATACATTGAAATAAATTCAAAGACGCAAATTATTACACCAAGCGAAAAAGGAGAAAAGATTTATGATATTGTGGCAATTTCGATGCCAGATTTATTAAATCCAAAGTTAACAGCCAGTTGGGAAAAAGGATTAGACATGGTTGCCAAAAAAGAAATTCCAGCAGAAGAGTTTATGAAAAAATTAGAAAGCTATATCCAGAAAAAAGTAAATCGATTGGTAATTCCAATGTAAGAAACCAAATCTTTACTTATTATGTAAAATATAGTATAATAGAAAAGCAGTTGGCACGACCCACTGTAGAAATATCAGGGGTTGTAACCCCAGAAAGGTGGTACTTTTATGAGTACTCGGAAAAATGGAGTGAAGGAAAAGCTAATCGCTTTTTACGAAGAGCTACGGCGAGCGAGAAGCTTCCTTCGAGACGTTGACGGCGTTTTGAGCCGGTGTGAAGAAGGTACCAATCTCACCAGAGAGCTTGGGTGCTTTTTCCACCAAATGCCGGAACTGACAATTTTCCAGGAGCAAGAGGGAGAATTTCGGCAGAGACTACGCATGGTCTGCAGCGGAGAAATTGCACCAGAAGACGCCAGAGTGCAGATCGCACAGTACATCGGAAGCCTGGAAGAGGTGATGAATTGCATTAACCTGGAAGGCAATGAAGAAACCCCGTGCGAGTGCGAATGCAATTGCCAATGCGAGTGCGTTGCTGCCGGCGAGGAAGATGAAACCCCGGAAGAAACGAATTGGGATCCAAAGATGGAAGAGAAGAATTTCTATTTATCTCTCCATGTGGAAGGTTCCGACGCCATATTGGCCCTGATCGAGCAACTCATCGAAAGATTAACTTAAAGAGAAACCTACCACCAAAAAAGAATCAACGTTCTTTCCCCCTTCACGAAAGTGGAGGGGGTTCTTATGATAGAAAAAGTTCACTAATTATGTAAAGATTGCATATCATATAGCAAAAAGAATCAAGAAAGGGATGATTTTGTGAAAGAGTATGTAATCGAAGGAGGTAAGAGATTAACAGGAACAACGTATGCTTCTGGATCCAAAAATGCATCTTTACCGATTCTAGCGGCAACGATCTTAAATGAAGGTACAACAAAGCTATATCGTGTACCCAAAATTCGAGATACGAAAATAACTTTAGAAATTTTGGAGCTTTTAGGTTGCAAGATCAAGCGAAATAATGATAAAATAGAGATCAATTCAAAAGATATGAATCAAGTTGAGATCCCAGAAGAACAAATGAGGCAAATAAGATCAACGGTAATCCTTGCAGGAGCTATATTAGGAAGGTTTAAAGAAGCAATTTTCTCTTACCCAGGAGGCTGTGATATAGGAGCAAGACCGATTGACTTACATATGAATGCTTTTCGAAAAATGGGAGTAAACGTAAGAGAAGAAGCGGGATATATCCAATGTAAATGTGATCAATTAAAAGGAGCTAATATTCATTTGGAATTTCCGAGTGTTGGAGCAACGGAAAACATCATTTTAGCAGCAGTAAAAGCGGAAGGAACAACGAAAATAACAAACGCTGCAATGGAGCCTGAAATTATTGATTTAGTGAAGATTTTAAAGCAAATGGGAGCAAAAATTTCAGGTGAGGGAACAAATGAAATTGAAATCATTGGTGTAGACCAGTTAAAAGATACAAGCTACCATATTATGCCGGATCGAATCGAAGCTGGAACATTACTTTGTTTTGCGGCAGGTACAGGAGGAACTATTCAACTAAAGGAAGTAGAACCACTTCACATGATTCCAATCTTAGAAAAATTAGAAGAATGTGGCTGTATGGTAAAAAAAGAAAAACACGAGATTTTTTTAGAAGCACCAAGACGTTTAAAAGCAATTGATATCAAGACAATGCCATATCCAGGATTTCCGACCGATATGCAATCTGTATTTGGAGGAATGTTATCGGTAGCAAAAGGAACTTCTGTTATTACAGAAAATATTTTCGAAAATCGATATCGATATTGTCAAGAGTTAAATCGTATGGGAGCTAAAATTAATATTTCTGGAAAAAATGCGATTATTAAAGGAGTAAGGAGATTATCTGGGGCAAAAGTGGAGGCAACTGATTTAAGAGGAGGAGCATCTTTATTAATGGCAGGATTGATTGCAAAAGGGACGACAAGAATTAAAAAGATTGAGTATATTGCAAGAGGATACGAAAATTTAGAAGAGAAACTAAAAGGGTTAGGAGCGAATATCAAAATAGAAGAAGGTGAGTAAATGCGAGAGAAAAACACCAAAGAAAATGCAAATCAGAAAAAGAATCATAAGAAAATGATTGCAAAAAAGGGACTAAAGGATACAAAAGATGAAACATTTCGTCTAGAAGATGAGATTGTGATTGGATTAAATTTGGTAGACGAAAAAAATATCAAAGTAACGGACAAGCAAAAGAGAACCAAAAAAGGAAAAAAGAAAACGCAAAAACAAAATGCGTCCAAAAAGAAAAAACAAATACGCACACCAGAAAAGAAGATTTCGCCAAAACAATATTTAGAACAAGAAGAAAAGAAAAAAAAGAAAAGAAAAATTTGGGCTAGGATTTTAAAGATCTTTTTCCTTTTGGCAATTTTGATCGGAATCATTTTATTTGCTTCCTTATCCCCAATCTTTTCGATTGCCGAAATTACAGTGCAAAATAACCAACTAATTAGTAGTGATACTGTGATTAGTTTATCCGGCATTCAAAAAGGAGAAAATCTATTTCGATTCTCTAAAAAAGAAGCTAGAAAAGGAGTGAAAGAAAATCCATATATCGAAGATGTTATCATAACAAGAGTCATTCCCAATAAAGTTCGAATCGAAATTGAAGAAAGAACACCGAGTTTTCAATTGGAATTTGCAAATTCCTACGTGTATATGAATAATCAAGGATATTTATTAGAAATTTTAACTGAGAAAGGAAACTATCCGATTATCATTGGATACTTAACAAAAGAAGAAGATCTCGTAGCAGGAAATCGAATTTGTACAGAAGATTTAGAAAGATTAGAAGATGTTTTAAAGATTGTAAGAGCGGCAAAAAGCTATCAACTTTTTGATCGAATTACAAAAATCAATATTGAGGATAAAAATAACTATCAATTAATCTTAGAAGAGGACGAAAAAACAATTCATTTAGGAACAGCTACACAATTAGATACCAAAATGCCAAATATTCAAATGGTATTAGAAAAAGAAGCGGGAGTTCCAGGAGAATACTTTTTAAATATTGACTTAAATAATCAAGATCCATATTTTCGTGAGAAAGTATAAAAAAAGAACATGAAAAGCGAAAAGGAGAAAGAATTCATGAACAAAAAACAAGTAGCGTTGACGTTAGGAATTATGTGTTTGTTGTTAACAGTCGGAATTGCAATTCAAGTTCGTACGATTAGTAATACCAATTCTACTGTTGCACAAACTCTGACAGAAAATGGCTTAAGAGATGAAGTTTTAAGATGGAAAGAAAGATATGACAACCTATATAGCCAGTTAGAACAGGCAGAAGGAAATCTAGAAAAAGTTCGTCAACAAGCTTCACAAGATGATACAAGTGCATCGAGCAAAGAAGATGAAATTAAATTAAATAATATGCTTCTTGGGTTAACAGATGTTACCGGAACCGGAATTATTTTTACTCTAACAGATAATCAAGGTGTTACAACGGAAATGGTAACTTCAATTGATGATGATATTTCCTATTATTTAGTCCATGATTCGGATTTAAGATTAGTAGTAAATGAGTTAAAAAATGCAGGTGCAGAAGCAATTTCCATCAATAATCAAAGAATTGTTTCTACTTCCGCTATTACTTGTGAAGGAAACATTATCAAAGTAAATGGAGAAAAAATTGGATCTCCTTTTGTGATCCGTGCAATTGGTTCCCCAGAACTTTTATATGGAGCTTTGACAAGACCAGGAGGACCAATCGATTTATTTAATGCAAAAGTAATTACAGATATCAAAAAAGCAAATAAGGTTGAAATTGCAAAATATACCGGAATCATTAGTTCCAAATATATGACCAATGTGGAAGAGTAGAAAGAGGTGAAAAGTGTGAAAAAAGGAAAAATCACAATGGCAATTAGTCTGTTTTTCGTATGCATTCTTTTTATGGCTGTTATGTTTATGCAATTCAAAACGATTGATGAAACCGATATTACAGCAATCGAAAATATGCGAGAGACAGAATTAAGAGAAGCAATCTCTACTTGGAAAGCAAAATATGAAGAATTAGAACAAAGATTAACACAGGTAAATACGCAGATTAGTGAATATAATGAATCAATTGAAACGGACAAAGAAGCATCCGAAGTATTAGATAAAGAATTAGACTCCTCGAATATGCTCGTTGGAAAAACAGACGTAGAAGGAGAGGGAATTGTGGTAACTTTAGCAGATCAAGAAGACTATGTACGAGGATCAGATTTGCTAGAACTTGTAAATGAATTACGTTATGCAGGTGCAGAAGCAATTTCCATTAATGACATTCGAGTTACCAACATGACTTATATTGCAGAAGTAACCGATGGATATATCTATGTGGATGGACAGAGAACAACAGCACCATTTGTAGTAAAGGCAATAGGAAACCAAACCTATTTGTCAAGTTCATTAACACTAAAAAATGTTGGATTTGTCGATAAATATACAAACAGTGGAATTCGAGTTACACTAGAAAAACAAAAGAATGTGAAAATTCTAAAGACGAACCAAGAAATGAGTGTGAAATACATAGAGGAGGTCGTAAGCAAATGATTATTATGATTGCAATTATTGTAGGATGTATCATAGGGATAGTGATTGGTCTTAATTCTCCAATTATCCCTTATACCTATTCCGGTTATTTAGCGATTGCTATTATTGCTGCATTAGATTCAGTATTTGGAGGAATTACAGCAACGCTAAACAAAAATTTTAATTTGAAAATTTTTATCTCTGGATTTTTTGGAAATGCAATTTTATCCATTCTCTTAACTTATTTAGGACAAAGATTAAATGTAGATATTTATCTAGCTGCAATCGTTGTTTTTGTTGGTAGAATGTTTAATAATTTGGCAATTATTCGAAGATACTTAATTGAAAAATTTTCAGCAAAAGAAATTATCAATACAGCACAAAAAATGAAGAAAAAAAGGGAACAAAAAATACAGAAAAATACCTAAAAAGACAAGAAAATACTTTATTACAAATGTATTACGGATTTATTACAAAAATATAACAAATCCTATTGACTTTTTTCGTAAAATATAATATTCTAATCAAGAAATAAATGCATAAAAATTGGAGGAGTTAACTTTGGCTATCGGAGATATAATAGTGGGTATTGACATCGGATCTTCTAAAGTTAGTCTAGTCATCGGGGAAGTAAATAACTTCAACCAAATTGAAGTGATTTGCAATACGACTGAAAAATGTAGAGGCATCAAAAAGTCTATGATCATCGATGAAGATGAAATTGCTTTAGCAATATCCAAGGTCATCCAAAATGCAGAAGAAGAAGCAAATTTAAAGATTAATTCAGCATATGTAAGTATACCAGGAAAATATGTAACGATTGTGCAAAACAGCATCACAAAAGAAGTAAAAGACAAATATGCAGGAATATCAACCAAGGATGTAGCATCAAGTATTATACAAGTCAAAGACATTGACATCCCAGAAGGAAAAAATATTATTGATATTGTAGCAGATCAATTTATCTTAGAAGATGGTAAGGTTGTGGCAGACCCTGTTGGAAATTTAAGTTCAAGCTTTACTCTAAAAGCGCAAGTGATTTTAGCAGAAAAAGACTATATGCGACAGATTTCGAATATCTTCAAAAAAGTTGGAATTGATATCGATGGACTCGTTCCTGTAACATTAGCAGAAAGGAACTTAGTTTTAGATACCAACGAATTATCAGATAATGTTATGCTATTAGACATTGGAGCCGGAAATACAGATATTGGTGTATTTGAAGGATCCTCGTTTGTTTATACCAATACCATTCCTTTAGGAGGCGATAGTATTACAAACGATATTGCTCTTGTGTTAAATATTGGAGAAGAAGAAGCGGATCGATTGAAAAAACAATATGGACTAGCTATGAAATCTTTTATCGATAATGATAATGAAATCTTATTAAATACTTACTCTGGTGACTCAAAAGGAAAAGTAATTAAAAGCTCAGAACTAATTGAGATTATTGAAGCGAGAATCGAAGAGATTTTTTCTTTAGTAAATCGAGATATTACCGTACAGGGAATCAAACAGAGAATTAATAATGTCATTATAACGGGACAAGGTATTACCAATATCAATAAAAGCGATGTAGCAGGAAAAATTATTTTGAATATTCCAGTAAAAATGTCAACTGGAAGATTATTAAATACCGTAAAACCGATATATCGAACTGCTTATGCTCTTGTTCGATATATTGCAGCAAGACCTTTTGCAAAAACGGTATCTAGCAGCATTGATACAAATTCAGAAGAAAGTTTTTGGAAGGTTTTAATCGAAAGAGTGAAAGAGTTTTTCTATTCTTAATTGGTTAAAAACAAAAGGAAAATAAAAAGCAAAAGAAGAAAAAATAAAGAAGAAGGATGGATACATCTAAAAAGGAGGAAAAACAAAGATGTTTATGGATAATAACTACAACACAAATACGTACAGTGGATCAGATGAAGGATTTTCAGCAGACGGAACAGCTTCAATTAAAGTAATAGGAGTAGGAGGAGCTGGAAATAATGCGGTAGATCGCATGGTAGACTCAGGAATTCGAGGAGTTGACTTTATTACGGTTAATACAGACCGTCAACAATTATTAAAATCAAAAGCACCTACAAAAATCCAAATCGGTGAGAAGATTACAAGAGGATTAGGAGCAGGAGCAAATCCAGATATTGGTGCTCAATCAGCAGAAGAAAGCAAATCCGAAATATCAGAAGCTTTAAGAGGAGCTGACATGGTATTTGTTACAGCTGGAATGGGAGGAGGAACTGGAACTGGTGCAGCTCCAATCGTAGCAGCTTGTGCAAAAGAAATGGGAATTTTAACAATTGGTGTAGTTACCAAACCATTTACATTTGAAGGTAAGAAAAGATTATCACAAGCAGAAAGAGGAATTGAAAGCTTAAAAGGAAAAGTAGATACATTAGTCGTAATTCCAAATGATAAGTTACTTCAAATTATTGATCGTAAAACTTCGATTGTAGAAGCATTCAAAATGGCAGATGATGTATTAAGACAAGGCGTTCAAGGTATTTCTGATTTAATTGCAATACCAGGTCTTGTAAATCTAGATTTTGCAGATGTTAAAACCATTATGCTAAATACCGGAATGGCTCATATGGGTATTGGTAGAGCATCTGGAGAAAACCGTGCAGAAGATGCAGCAAAACAAGCTGTTCAATCACCATTACTTGAAACTTCAATCGAAGGAGCAAGAGGTGTTATTATCAATATTACTGGTGGAGCAAACTTAGGATTACATGAAGTAAATACAGCAGCTGAATTAATCCAAAGAAGTGTTGATCCAGAAGCAAACATTATCTTTGGTGCAGTAATTGATGAAAGCTTAGATGAAGATATTGTGATTACCGTAATTGCAACTGGATTTGAAAAAGATGCTCCAGTACCAGGCAGTATGCCTGTTGGAGAGATTGTTAATAAAGCATGGGAAAAGAAAATCAATTCAATTCCAACTTCAGTAGACAATTCAAATCCATCCAATGACTTAGATATACCATCTTTTTTAAGAAAAAATAAAGGAATGAATAAATAAATAGACGAAAAAGGAAAAGCAAAAAAGAAATAATCGAGAAATAGTCGATTATTTCTTTTTTTCGTGCTCCAAATATGACAAGTTTTGAAAAGAAACTAGTCTACAATAACTAAGAAAGCAAAAGAAGGAAATGAGGAACAAAAGTGACGACCATTTATGTCGATGTAGTAGTACTCGAAAATGTATGGATGAATGCCATCATTTTAATTGCGACAGGAATGTGGCTGAAAAAGAAAAACCACATCAAAAGAATTTTATTAGCTTCTTTCGTCGGAGCGGTATTTGTGCTGATTAGTTATGGAAAAATCTTTTCTGGTTTTGCCAATATCCTTTTCAAAATCGTGATATCCATTCTTATGGTACAAATTGCATTTCCAACTCGAAAAAAACAGGAATTCTTACAAACCATTTTACTTTTCTATTTTGTTTCTTTTTTATTTGGAGGATGTGCTCTTATGTGGACTTTCGTTTTTCAGTCCAATCAGACACAAATGAAAAACGGAATATGGCAAATAAAAGGCTCTGTTTTTACCATTCTATTATCAGCTGTTGTAGGATTATCTTTATGGAAAATTGGTATGCAGATTATGCAGAAAAAAGAGCAAAAGAGAATTTATGATTTAGAACTATGGTTTCGAGGGAAAAAGAAGAATGTAAAAGCTTTTTTTGATACAGGAAATGCATTAAAAGATCCGATTACCAAAGAGCCAGTCCTTATTTTAGAAGAAACTTGCTTTCAAGATTTAACGGGAAAATCGCTTCAAACAATTTGGGAAGAAATTGAAAAAGGAGAAGAAGCGGAAATACAAATCCGAATGATTCCGTTTCAATCGATTGGAAAGAAAAGTGGAACATTATTCGTAATGCCGATCGATCAAATTTTCTTAGAAGAACAAGAAATAAAAAAAGAAAATGTTTTGGTGGGAATTTATGAAGGCTGTTTCAGTAAAAGGGGAGAATACCAAGCTTTGATTGGACCAGATATCTTAGAAAGGAGTACAAAAAAATATGGATTTACTACAAATTTTAAAAAATCAAGTTAATTGCATCTATGCAAAGTATTTGAATGAAGAGAATGAAAATGAAATTGAAACACTACCGATTTATTACATAGCGGGAAGTCAAACTCTGCCACCGCCACTTTTGCCGGAAGAGGAAGAAGAATTAATTCAAAAATTATCGGAAAAAGATAATTTGCAAACTCGCCAGACATTAGTAGAAAGAAATTTAAGATTAGTGGTATATATTGCTAAAAAATTTGAAAATACGGGAATTGGCATTGAAGATTTGATTTCGATTGGAACCATTGGATTGATGAAAGCAATTAATACTTTCAATTCAGAAAAAAAGATAAAACTGGCAACGTATGCTTCACGTTGTATTGAAAATGAAATTTTGATGTATTTAAGAAGGAATAGTAAAAGCAAAAGTGTTGTTTCAATCGATGAACCATTAAATCAAGATGGAGATGGAAATGAGTTACTACTGTCGGATATTTTAGGAACAGATCCAGATGTAACATCTCGTAGAATTGAAGAAGAAGTAGATCGCAAACTATTAAGAGCTTCCATTGATAAATTATCCAAAAGAGAAAAAAACATTATGGAATTACGTTTTGGTTTTACAAGTGGAGATGAAAAGACACAAAAAGAAGTGGCAGACATGCTGGGAATTTCACAAAGCTATATCTCGCGATTGGAAAAAAAGATTATTCATAAAATGAAAAAAGATATTTTGAGTAAAACAAGCTAAAAAAAGAGGGGAGGCATTTGCCTCCCCAAGGTTGAGGTTAAAGCGAGTTGAGACACCGAACGAGATCGACAAAGTTGGTAACCTGCTCAGCATCAAAGTGAGTCTTCCAGAGCTTGTAACGTTCCAAAATTTCCTGCTTGTTGTCTAGCGCCGTCAGAATTGCGTGATAGATCGTTTCCGGATCGTCCGGGCGAGGAACCATAAGCAAAGAGCTAAGGCGACTGTCGTTTGCAAAGTAATGGTGGTTCATGCCGGTAAGGCAGATAACACCGTTATTCAATGCTTCAAGCGGGAGAATGGGAGCTCCTTCGGTAAAGGTAACATAGGAAACCAGTTCACGAGAAGCAAGACGCTTCAAGAAGTCCTGGTGATCAAGACGATCATTTATTCCAGTTACGCAATCCGTTTTGTGGAGGCTCTCAACGACACTTTTGATCGTGTCGTCATAGGGCAGGATATCAACCGGGAGACCAGTCATTAGGGTCGCATAGAGATTCGGTCTCAGGTTTTTGACCCAATAGTCCGATGAACCGGAGTAGATACCAAGCCCCTGCTTGGGGAGACTTGCAAAGGAAGTGTCGGTGGCGTTATTCAAAATGAAAAAAGCCGGGATGTGAAACAGGGAAGAGATAACGTTGTCTAAGCCCTTTTTGCAAGTGATGAACAGGTCGATTTGATGATCTTGCATGAAAGGTACTAAAGACCGCCAAGCACTGCCAATGTCAGTGTCAACCTCGCTGGCACTCGAGAAGTGCCAAAAAACAACTACTTTCTTTCCGTTTGCCTTCAGGTGATGAGTTAGCTCTGCAAAAGTTGCATCATAGCCACTGAAGATTACCGTGCGGAAATCTTTCAGCCGTTCCTCGAGAGAATCATCTTCACCGAGGAAAAAAGTGGGGAAGCCGCGATCAGAAAACAGCGTTTTTGTCACGGACAGGATTCCGGCACTCTTGGCCAGAAACTTGCTGCTAACAACAGCGATGTCATGTGGATACATAGAGGAACCTCCTCAAATAGTGTTTGATTAATTATAGCACGAATTTGGAAAATGTAAAATATTGGATGGTATCGAAAAAGCAAATGGGAAGTTTTTCAAGAAAAGGATTGAAAAGAAAGAAAAGATCGATTAGAATAAAAGAAACAAAAGATAAATTGATAGGAGGAAACATGAATACGGAATATGCAAAAGCTTTTAAAGAAGTTTTATCCATTTTAGATCAAGTACAAAAGAAAGAAAAAAATAAAATACCAGACGATTTTTTAACTTTTTTACAAAAATATGCAAGTGAAGATTATCAACCTCAATTTTGTGAAAATCAAGAATTAAAACAATTAGAATTAACGAAGGAAGCAAAGGCAATCTTGAGCATTTTGTACCGTAACTATATTTGCGAAAAGAAAATAGAAGGGGAAAATCATTTTCAAGAAGAGGTGCAAATGGATTCAACCAATCAAGAAAAAAATGAAAATCCGCCAATCAAACAGGAAGAAGAAAAACTATGGTATCCAGTTATACCAAAAAAGGAAAATATATTCAAACGATTTTTCAAAAAAATCAAACGAATTTTTAAAAAGGAAATATTTTAAGACTTATCCGAAAAAGGATAAGTCTTTTCTTCGCATAAAGATTTTTTCTTTGGAAATACTGTAAATAAACAGAAACATCCAAAGGAGGGAAATTATGATAAGCAAGGTTGAGATTTGTGGAGTGAATACTTCCAAACTGCCTGTGCTGACAAACGAAGAAAAAATGGCGCTCTTTAAAAGAATAAAAAATGGAGATTCGTTAGCAAGAGAAGAATTCATCAATGGAAATTTAAAATTGGTTTTGAGTGTAATAAAAAGATTCCATAGCAGGGGCGAAAATATGGATGATCTTTTTCAAGTTGGTTGTATTGGATTAATCAAAGCAATGGACAATTTTGACTTAGAACAAAATGTTCAATTTTCGACTTATGCGGTTCCGATGATTATTGGAGAAATACGAAGATATTTAAGAGATAATAATCCAATTCGAGTAAGCCGATCCATTCGAGATTTAGCCTATAAATCTTTGGCAATCCGAGAACGCATTTACAAAGAAAAACAAAGAGAAGTAACCGTAGAAGAAATTGCCAAAGAATTAAAGGTTACCAAAGAAGAAGTAGCAATGAGTTTAGATGCTATACAAGAACCAGTTTCACTTCAAGAAACGGTGTACGGAGATGGAAGTGAGAGCATCTTTGTGATTGATCAAATTAGTGATAAAAAGAATACGGATGAAAATTGGACGGAGAACATCACAGTAAAAGAAGCGATTAAGAAACTAAATGAAAAGGAAAAAGATATTGTAGCTAAACGTTTTTTTGAAGGAAAAACGCAAATGGAGGTAGCCAATGAAATTGGTATCTCACAAGCACAAGTTTCGCGAATCGAAAAAAATGCAATCGAACATATTAAAAAAAGTTATAACTGAGAGACTAATAAGTAAGTATAGTAATTTTACAAAAAATGTGATAAAATCAAAAGCAGCATTAATGAAATAGGATGGAATAAGAGATGAAAATAGGAATTGATATAGATGATACAACACTAATAACGGTAAAATCCATGATTAAATATGCAGATAAATATGATACAGAAGTTTTGGGAAGAAAAGGAACCAATGGAAATTTAGGGAGAATTGAAAATCGATACTACCTAAAAATCTTATATGGATGGACGGTGGAAGAAAAATTCGCTTTCTTTGATTGCTATTATAAAAATGTATTAGAAGAATGTACCGTAATGCCAAATGCAGATAAAGTATTGCAAAAATTGAAAGAGGAAGGGAACGAACTTTATTTTATAACGGCGAGACTAACTAATATTAAAAATTGCCCTACGGAAGAAATTACGAGAAAAACATTAGAAGACAATCAGATTCTTTATGATAAATTAATTATTGATGCGAGTGATAAAATGAAAGTATGTGAAGAAGAAGGAATCGAATTATTAATTGAAGATAGTTATGAAACATGCAAAGAATTTCAAGAAAAGGGAAAAAAGGCGATCTTGATGACAACACAAATGAATCGAAAGATTGATGCAGGAAATATTCCAAGAGTAGAAAACTGGGATGAGATTTATCAAAAAGTGAAAGAGATTGAATAGAGAATCAAAAGGAGAGGATTAAAACTTCGTTTTGATTCTCTTTTTATCATAAAAGGAAGAAAAAACCATACAATAAAATAGAGGTGAAAAAAATGAAACAAAAAGGTATGGATTTCAAACATAAAGAAGTCATTAATATTAATGATGGAAAAAGGTTAGGGTTTGTTCAAGATGTTTGTGCAGACATTGAAACCGGAGCTATTACTTCAATTATTGTTCCTGGAGGGAAGAAACTTGCGAGTATGTTTAATGGTGGAAATGAAATTGAAATAAGATGGCAAAGTATCAAATGTATTGGAGACGATGTTATCTTAGTTGATATTTAGTAAAAACATTGAAAAAAATGAAAAAAGGTGTTGACTTTTGAAGGGTAAAATGGTAATATAATTAAAGTACCAAATAACAGATGAAAAATAGAAAAAATAAGAGAGATAAATTAGTAAGAAACCAAGCAGTAAAAGAATAAAACAACAGATTACTAGTTTATTATTTTGCACTTTTTTAAAAAGTGAAAATATTTTTTAAAAAGTGTTGACATTTAAATTCAAGCTGTGGTACAATATGAACCGTCGTTAACAAAAACGACAGAAAAGTACATTGAAAAGTAAACAATAAACCTTTGAAAAAACCAAAAGCGGTAGTACTATACTACCAAA
>CALYAK010000027.1 GCA_944393505.1 uncultured Clostridia bacterium
TATTTTCGATAAGTGCATTTTTTTTGCAAAAAAATGTTGAGGTTTATTTTTTCACCCCAACATTTATTATAGAACCAGTAGAGAAATATACTTTCAATCTTTTTTGTATTTTATTCTTTCAATTGTTTCTCTTTTTTGTTTCGATTCAATTCTTCAAGAAAAGATTCACATAAAATAAAGAAAAGGAATAGGATACCATAAGGAGGAAAAGACAATGATGACTTTCCTGTTAAATGCAATTCTTTGGACTCTAGCTCTTTATGGTTTATTTGAAATTATCAAAACAATCCTATATATTTGTACATATATGAATCAAAAATCAGATGGAATCTATTTGATCTTAGCAGTAAAGAATCAAGAAGAACGCTTAGAAGGATTTATGAGAACTTTTCTATTTCGATTACTTTATGGGAAAGAAGAAGCAATTAAAGAAATTATGATTGCTGATTTAGATTCAACTGATCATACTTTTGAAGTAGCAAATAAATTAGGAATTGAGTATGAAAATATTAAGATTCGCAAATGGAGAGAGTGTAAGGAAATTTTGGATGAAATCGATGAATAGAACCAAAAGAAGAGCTTGAAAGAAAGCTCTTTTTTTGATACACTAACAAATGACGAAAGAAGAGGGATAAATTGGAAGTTATTGGAGAAGTTAGTGAAATTATTTATAAAAATGAAATGAATGGCTATACCATAGCCATTTTACAAACCGAAGGAGAAGAAGTTACCATTGTGGGGTATTTACCTTTTGTTAATCAAGGGGACTATTTAAAGGTAATTCGGGAAAAAGGTAGAACATCCAGATTATGGGGAACAAATCAAAGTAGAAACTTTTGAAAAGGTAATGCCAGAAGGTTTAGATGCTTTGGAACGATATTTAGCAAATGGAACAATTAAAGGAATCGGACCTGCAACTGCGAAAAAAATTGTACAAGAATTTGGAGAAGAAACGGTCTATGTTTTAAAAGTAGAACCAGAAAAATTAAGCCAGATTAAAGGAATTAGCAAGGATAAAGCCATGGAGATTTCCAGAAGTTTTGTGGAAAATTGGGATCTTTGGCAATTAGTAGGCTATTTAGATCAATTTGGACTTGGTGCCCAAAGTGCACAAACGGTTTATCAAAAATTGGGAGAGCATGCAATCGATGAGATTGAAAAAAATCCATACATTTTATTAGAAGTAACACCAAAAGCTGATTTTATGCAAATTGATCAAAGAGCATTAAAAGCAGGAATCGATAAAAAGAATCTAGACCGTATCAAATCTGGAATTCGTTATGCCATCCTTCGAGCAACCTATAACGGACATTGCGCAGTTTTAGAAGAAAATTTATACCATTTTGTAAAAGATTTATTGCAAATCGAGGAAGAATATGTAGAAGATGGAATGATTGACTTAAAAGCAAAAGAAGAGATCGTGATTGAGAGAAGAGAGGAAGAAGGAGAAATTCAAAAATGGGTTTATCTATCTTCTTACTATACAGCAGAAAAACAGATTGCAGAAAATATTTTGAAACTAAAGAAAGCGGAAAATAGGAAATATCGCAAGAATCTGAAAAAAGAGTTGAAAGAATATGAAAAAAATTCAGAAATGGAATTATCCGAAAAACAAAAAGAAGCAGTCGAGGCGATTAATGACCATAATGTTTGTATTATAACAGGAGGACCTGGTACTGGAAAAACAACGATCATAAAAACAGTGATCGATTTATATATCACGCATGGAAAAAAGCCTGTGCTTTGTGCTCCAACAGGAAGAGCAGCAAAGAGAATGACTGAAACGACCGGTTATGAGGCAAAAACCTTGCATCGTTTATTAGAGCTTGGAAGTATTGATTTAGAAAACGGAGATCCAAGTGTGGAATATGAAGTAGCGCCAATTGATGCAGACATTATTATTGTGGATGAAATGTCGATGGTGGACGTATTCTTAATGAACTATTTATTAAAAGCAATTTATCCGGGAACAAAACTTGTTTTAGTAGGAGATGTGGATCAATTACAATCGGTTGGACCAGGAAGTGTATTAAAAGATTTGATTGAATCCGAACAAGTGCGTACCGTAGTTTTAAACAAGGTATTCCGCCAAGCTGCCAAAAGTAGAATTATTACCAATGCTCACGAAGTGAATGAAGGTAAGAGTTTTATTGGAAAAACATATGAACCAGATTCAATCGAAGATTTTTTCTATCTTGCAGAAGGTTCCAAAGAGAAAATATTAGAAAATGTATTATCGTTATCTAAAGAACGTTTGCATAATTATGGCGATTACGATTTCTTTAAAAATATTCAGGTCATAACCCCAACCAAAAAAGGGGACTTAGGTACCAAAGAGTTGAATAAAAAGTTACAGGAGACATTGAATCCAAAAGAGGCTCGGAAAAAAAGAAAAAGCAATTGGTAGTACTATTTTTCGCCAAGGTGATAAAGTGATGCAAGTGAAAAATAACTATGATATCTATTGGGAAAAAGAAAACATAGAGGGAGAAGTTGAGACAGGAAAGGGAATTTTTAATGGGGAGTTCGGAATCTTAAAAGCAATTGATGAAGAATCAAAATTAATCAAAATTCGTTTTGATGATGATAAAGTAGCGTGGTATCCATTTAACGAAATGGAGCAAATCGAACATTCTTATGCAATTACGGTTCATAAATCACAACGGAAGTGAATTTGATGTAGTAATTTTACCAATTACGCAAGCAGCACCGATGCTACTTACGAAAAATTTGCTTTATACAGCGATGACTCGTGCAAAAAAACTATTAATTGTGATTGGTAGTGCCAGTGTCATTCAGTTTATGGTTCAGAATAGTGATATAAAAAAGAGAAATACGGGGTTAAAATATAAATTAAAAAAACTTGAGGACTAGGAAAAGAGGAAATTTGAAACAATTTTTAGATTGGATTTTAGAATGGATCTTTCCCAGTACTTGTGGAGTCTGCGGAAAAATATCTGCAGACTCTTTGTGTAAGAAATGTGAAATTAAGCTAAGAAAATTAGAAGTCTGTAAGAAACAAATTAAAATTCGACAAGAGGAAGACTATACTTTGTTCTATATTTTTTCTTATACAGGAATAATTCGTGAAAAACTGCTTGAATTTAAATTTAAGGATCACGTCTATCTTGCGAAAATGTTTGTGAAAATTTTGTTGGGGAATGAAAAAATCTGTAGATTTTTAAAAAGTTATGATATAATAATTCCAGTTCCGGCTTATCCCACCAAAAAGTGGGAAAGAGGATACAATCAAACAGAATGCATCATTCGAGAATTGGGAAAAAAAGACCAAAAATGGAAGTATGATTTTCGGAATTTTAAAGAAAGTGAAAAATACAAAAAGACAAAGTTCTTTAAAAAGAGAAGATCGAAAAACCAATTTACGAAATGCATATAAAGTAAAAAAGCAAGACAAAATATTAGGAAAGAAAATCTTAATTTTAGATGATATTTATACCACGCGGTAGTACAGCAAAAGCTTGTTGCAAAGTACTAAGAGAAGCGGGAGCAAAAGAAATTGGCATATTGGTAATTGCAAAAGATTAAAAAGGTGGGAAGAAATTTGGAAGATTTAGTAGAAAGTATCTTAGACTATATTCGATCCGATTATACGGATTATGCTATTATGATTAATGGAGAATGGGGAAGTGGAAAAACCTATTTTTGGAATCATAAGATACGTAGAAAAATTGAGAGTTTACAATTGAATGGAAAAACATATACAACAATCTATATGTCGCTTTATGGTATTTCCAATTTAGAAGAAATTAGTAAGAAAATTTTTATCGAAACCACTCAATTAATGGACCGAAATTTAAAGAAGTATATGGATTCAAATGGGCAAACAACTATCCCAGAATATGCGAAAACAGGATTAGACATGGCAAACTTTTTTGGTGTGTCCCAAAATGGAGATAAATTAGACTATGGAGAATTCTTTTCAACGGATGATAAAGTATTATGCTTTGATGACTTGGAAAGAGCAAATGTCGATGTTATTGATATTTTAGGATATATCAATAACTTTGTAGAGCATGATCATATTAAAACCATTATTATCTGTAATGAAAAAGAGCTATCCACCAAGTTAAAAAGCAACAACTTGGAAATGAAAACATTTATTGCGACCTATTTGCTAGATAAACAGGGAGATTTAAAACTAAAAACAGACAAGCCAATTGTGGAGAGAATCCAAGACGAAATTGAGTATGTTTTTGATAAAGCAAATGATTATGAAAGAATTAAAGAAAAGTTAATTGGAGAAACATTCGAATATGCACCAGAGTTTAACTATATTATTAATGGATTGTTAATGCGTTATGAGAATTATCCAGATTTAATTCGCTTTTTAAGAGAAAATACGAATTTATTGATTTCCACGTTTAATAAGAGTGGAACACGAAATTTAAGAATTTTAAAACATGCTTTGAATGACTTTAAAAAGATTTTTGATATGGTTAATAAATTTTATCCAAATACCAATCATCGTATTTTGCAAACAATGTTGATCTTTACGATTGCAATTTCATTTGAAATCAAAGCAGGAAAAATTACAAAAGATAAATTTGTCAATATTGAAAGCAATGAAGAATATAAAGCAATTTTAGTTTCATCCCGTGTATTTATGGATAATCGACAATTCTATATTAAAGAGTTTGATAATAACTATTACTACAATTTCAAAGCAGAATATCGATTCTTTAAATTTATCGAGATTTATATTCGAACAAGAATCTTTGATATGAAAGTTTTTAAAGATAATATGGAAGTTATCATCAATACGATTGACACAGACAAACTTCCAGCCTATAAAAGACTATTAACAGAAGAATATTGGAAAATTCCAGATGATCAATTTGATCGTATTATTGATGAAATTATTGAAGATGTTAAAAATGGAAACATCGAATTGATTCAGATTGTAAAAATTTATGCTTATTTTATGTATTTTATCAAGAAGGGATTGATTTCATACGATCAAAAAACAATTCGAACCATCTTTTTCAATGGAATGAATATTGCATCCTTAACTTCAAGCTATTGTGATAATGTAGAAGAACAGTTAGCTGAAATTGCAGTAGAAGATGTTGAAAATGAGATGGAAGATATTTTACAACATTTTTACGATATTAATCAGAAATTAAAAGATAAAATGTATATGGAAAAAGCAGATGAGATCTTTAAATCGATTCCAATGAAGATGGAACAATTCTATGACAAATTTGATCGAGAATGTATGAATATTCCAATCTTCAAATATTATGATACATTCCAAATGTTTCAAAGAATTTCTTGTGCAAGCAATGAAGACATCGTTACCATTAAAGAAAAATTAGCAGATCGAGTAGAGCGTTATCATGACGAAATCGAACCAGAAATGCCAAATATTCGAAAATTAAAACAAATTATTGATGATTATATTCAAGGAAAAGATACCTCGATTAAGATTGTTATGCTGCAAGAGTTTTCAAATGAATTAGGTAATATTTTATCAAAATATGAAATGGAACCAGAATTTGAAACTGAAACAGAAGAGGATGAGTATGTATAAGAAAAAAGCAAATAAAATACTGGTACTTCCTTTGTTTTATTTGCTTTTCTTCGAAAGAAAAGGAGGAAAAACGTGGAGCCATATATAGGAGTTGTATTTTATATCTTATTTTTCTTTTGGGAAGTAATCTTACTTGCCCGTTATTTAAAATTAATCCGAACCAAACCATATCAGCCACAGATTAAAATCAACGAAGAAGAAGGACTGCAAATGGATTACTTACCGGAAGAAATTGTACATATGCTATCCATCGAAAAAGCAAACTATTTTTCAGAAAGTATGGCAAAGGTGAATTCCGTTATTTTACTAAAGCTATTCCAAAATGGAGCATTAAAGACGAAAATTGAAGAATCGGATCGTGTTAAACTTTTGAAAGTTTCGAAAGAAAAGAATTTACCAAAAGTAGAGCAACAAATATTAACACTATTCCAAGAAGCGGATAAAAAGAAGAAAAAAGGAACAGAACTTCAATTAAATCAAATGAAATGGAAAGTGTTTGGTTATCAAAAAGTTAGAGACGTAAGTAATTTGATTAATCAAGAATTGAAAGAAAAATTAAAAGAAAAGAAGTTATTAAACAAAACTGCTTTTGAAAATATTGAACGTATTACCAAAGAGATCTTTTTAAACTTCATTTTACTATTTGTGGTATATGGAATTACTTATTTATCCTTTATACCAACCATGGTTGGTATGATGATTGCCATTCTTTTTACCCTTTGTAATATGACCCTTCGGATTTTTGGCAAGAAAAAGAATTAGCCGCTATACAAAAAAAGGAGTCGAAGAATTAGATAAAATCAAAATGTTTGGAGACGCTTTATTAGACAGCATGAAAGAAGCAGAAGGAGAAACCAAATATCAAATTATTGAAGCATATTATCCATATGCATATGCTTTAGGAATCCAAAGAGAATTTATGCAAGAGATTCGAGGAAAGATTCCGAAAGAAAATTATCCCTTTGCCTATATGATTCAATCGACGAACTTTTTAAAGGAGATTCAAGAAGTCGAAAAAACAAATGCTTTTAAATTAAGAAAAATCTATTAGAGGGTGTTATGAAGAAAAAGAAAATCAGAATTTGGATTTTAGCCGTCTTTTTCATTGCCATACTAGGTCTTGGATTGTATCTTTTATGGATAAGCAACAAAAAGACTTATACAGCAGAAGACTTTGGAATTGAAACGATCCACAGTCAAAACGATGCTGATCAAGATGGAATAGATGACTATACTGATATACTTTATGGAGCAAAAGCAGAAGCAAAAAGAAAACCAACCTATCAAAGTGCTTATTATTCTGGTGGATATCCTCCAGAAACAGAGGGAGTTTGTACAGATGTAATTTGGAGAGCTTTTCGTGATGCAGGATATTCCTTAAAAGATCTAGTTGATCAAGATATTCAAGAAAATTTAGAAGCATATCCAAGAGTGGAGGGAAAACCAGATCCAAACATTGATTTTCGAAGAGTTCCAAACTTAAAAGTATATTTTGAAAGAAATGCACAAAGTTTGACAACGAATCTAACGCAAATTGAGCAATGGCAACCAGGAGATATTGTCACTTTTGGAACAACACATATTGGGATTGTATCTGATTTGAGAAATCAAAAGGGAGTTCCTTATCTCATTCATAATGCTGGACAACCCAAAAGAGAGGAAGATGTTTTAGAAATGTGGAATCATTTTAATCCAATTTCTGGACATTTTCGTATTTAAATAGAAGAAATAAAAGAAAAGGGGATAGAATATGATAAAAAAAGGAATGAAGGTATTCGTACCAATTGTTATTTTATATTTGATTGTGAGTTCTATTTATTGTTCCATCCATATCGATTTTCGTGGACGACCACAAATTACAAGTCCCGGATATAGTGGAGAAACGAATTTAATCCGAAATTTTATGGGACTTCCTAGTACAATGACTATCTATGAAGGAGTACCTCCAACCTATTTCTTACAAGTAGTAATCAAAATGGTGATTGCACTCATCCTTTTATTATGGTATCCAAAATTAAATGAAAAGATCAAAAAGAAATGGCTGATAATAATATGGGTATGTATATTAATTTGTATCTTATTAATCACGGGGTTACAATTGGTAGTAGCCAATAATAGCAGAAGTTATAACAACTATTTAGAAATTGCAATGTTACAGAAATAAGAAAGAAAAGGAAAACAGAATGAAGGAAAGAAACAAAAAAATAATTGCTGGTATTTTAGGAACCATAACAATTATCAATATGATCTATTTAATCAGAGGATTCATACTATATGAAATGGGTAATCATTCCTTTAATGCATCTTTATCAAGTTCAACCCACAATCTTACGAATTTTGCTGTGATTTTAGGAGTTCTACAGCTGATTAGTATTGGAATCCTAATTCGATTCTTAAAAAAGGGATTAAGCCGTAAAAAACAAATCGTTATGATTGTTTTGGTTGTGGTAATTCTAATAATTACACCATTTGTGCCGGTTAAAAATGTTAGTAGTATAAAATATACTTTTCCAGATAGAAAGAAGGACAAGGATCTCTTGAATGCAGGATCAACTACACATATACGTATTACTCAAAATCTATATGGATTTAAACTAAAAGTTGATCAAGATACTTCATGGGGAATAAAAACATATTAGAGAAAAGCAAGAAAAATTTTTAGAAGGGCTATGCGAAAAAACAGTGCTAGTCCTTTTGTTTTGCTTGAAAGAAGCGGAAAGATGACAAATGAGGAAAAATTTGATATAATGCCAAAGAAAAATACAAAAAGTAAAGGAAATTTGGCGATGGAACAAGAATATAATAAATTAAAATATTTAACCTTACTAAGCAAAGATTATCCCAATATTAATGCAGTAACAGAAGAAATTATTAATTTACAAGCGATTATTAACTTGCCAAAAGGAACAGAAGTATTTTTAAGTGATATTCATGGAGAGTATGAGCCTTTTGTTCATATTTTAAACAATGGAGGAGGAATCATTCGAAGCAAGATTGACGATATTTTTGGAAATCTAATTACCGAAAAAGAAAGGGCGACACTTGCCACCCTCATCTATTATCCAGAAGAAAAGATGAAATTAATGAAACAACAAAATGAAGACTTAGATGAATGGTATACGATTACTTTATATCGTTTAATTGAAGTAGCGAAAAAAGTAAGTTCCAAATATACAAGATCGAAAGTCAGAAAAGCAATTACCAATGGTTTTGGTTATGTGATTGATGAGCTTTTGCATGCACAAGAAAAGAATGATCAAGACAAAGACCGATATTATCAATCCATTATTCGAACAATCGTGGAATTAGGACAAGCGGAAAGTTTTATCATCGCTATTTCTGATTTAATCAAACGAATGGCAATTGATCATTTACATGTCGTAGGTGATATTTTTGATCGAGGAAAATATCCGGATTTAGTCATTGAAAAATTAAAGAAGTTCCATAGTATGGATATGCAATGGGGCAATCACGATATTTCCTGGATGGGAGCAACTTGTGGAAATCTAGCAAGCATAGCTACCGTGGTACGTATTTGTGCAAGATACAATAATATTGATATCTTAGAAGATCGTTATGGTATTAATATTCGACCACTTTCTAATTTTGCAATGGAAACTTATCAAGAGGATGAATGCATCAACTTTATGCCAAAAGTTTATGATGCCAACAAATATGGAAATCGTGATAAAAAAATTATTGCTAAAATTCATAAAGCGATTACCATTATTCAATTTAAATTAGAAGGACAAACCATTTTAAGACACCCGGAATATCAGATGGAAAATCGTTTGTTACTAGATAAAATGAATTTAAGAAAAGGATATGTTCTACTAGATGGCAAGAAGTACGAAATGAACGATACCAACTTTCCGACCATTAATCCAGATCGTGTTTATGAATTGACCGAAGAAGAAAAGGAAGTGATGGAGAGACTAGCAGAATCATTTAAGCATAGCCAAAAATTAAATGAACATATGGATTTTATCCACCAAAAAGGACAAGTTTATACCATTTTTAATTCCAATTTGCTATTCCATGGTTGCGTACCTATGGAAGAAGATGGAAGTTTAAAAGAAGTAGAGTTTTTGGGGAGAAAGGTAAAAGGAAAAGAATATTTTGATTTCATTAACGAAACCATTAATCAAATTTATTTAGGAAAAGATTCCGTAGATGAAAATTTATTGGATATTTTATGGTTTTTAACAGTTTCACCGGATTCTCCTTTTTTCGGAAAGGCAAAAATGGCAACATTTGAGAGC
The DNA here is from genome assembly GCA_944393505.1 of uncultured Clostridia bacterium. Lineage (GTDB taxonomy): Bacteria > Bacillota > Clostridia > TANB77 > CAG-508 > CALYAK01. Next base: position 9,814 of record CALYAK010000027.1, read on the forward strand.
TATTTTGTTAAAGAAAAGGAAACCCATTATGAAGAAAAGAATCCATATTACACTTGGATGAATCAGGAAGAAGTGTGCAATCGAATCTTACAAGAATTCGGACTGACAGAAGAAAATTCCCATATTGTCAATGGACATATTCCGGTAAAGGCAAAATCTGGAGAAGTTCCGATCCGAGCAAACGGAAAATTGTTAATTATCGATGGAGGATTTGCCAAAAGCTATCGTGAGAAAACAGGAAATGCAGGCTATATATTAAGCTATAACTCGAATGGATTGCTATTAAGTCAGAATAAGCCATTTGAATCTGTGGAAAAAGCAATTCGAGAGGAAAAAGATATTATTTCCGAATTGGTTGTAGAACAAACGGAAACAAAAAGAAAAACAGTTGGAGATACCGATATTGGAAAACGACTAAAACAAGAAATTGCGGATTTAGAAGAACTATTAACACTTTATCAGACAGGACTTTTAAAACAAGGGAATTAGACGATGAAGATATTCAAAAGCCAGATCTAACTGGTTATACTCAACTCAATCAATAATCTAAACAAGGAATTCTAAGAGGGAATTCCTTGTTTTTTAAGAAAAAATGTAAAAATAAGATAAAAACGCATAATTTTCCTGTCTTTTGTAATAATAAGGAAAGATATTTGAAAACAAAAGGAGGGAAAAAAATGAAGGCAACCGGTGTTGTAAGAAGAATTGATGATCTTGGAAGAGTTGTGATCCCAAAAGAAATACGAAAAACATTACGCATCAAAGAGGGTGATCCTCTTGAGATTTTTACGGATAAAGAAGGAGAAGTTATTTTAAAGAAATATTCTCCAATTGGGGAACTTTCTGAATTTGCAAGTGGATATGCTGAAACATTAGCGAAAACAACAGGGCATATAGCATGTATTACGGATAAAGATACCATTATTGCTGTTTCAGGAGGATCAAAAAAAGAATACTTAGAGCAAAGTGTCAGTGAAGAATTAGAAAAAATTATGGAAGAAAAACAAAATTATACAAGTAAAGACAATAATAATTTAGCAATTCCGATCACACAAAATGACAACAAAGAAAAAAGATTTAATGCTCAAGTGGTTTATCCGATCATTGCAGATGGTGATACGATTGGATCTGTTATCCTATTATCCAAAGACAAAAACACAAAGATGTCAGAAGTTGAGCAAAAAGTAGCGCAATCTGCTGCAAACTTTTTGGGAAGTCAAATGGAAATTTAAGAAAAAGATCTTGAAATTTTTTCCGAAAATAATGAAAAATACTTGCGTATTCAAAAAAGTTATAGTATAAATATAAGTAATAATCGATTATTTATACAAAGGAGGAAAGAAAATGGAGGAGAAAAATATCAATCAAAATGCTGCAGTACCTGCTGAAATAAGTGTATGGACTAAAGTAAAAAACTTTTTATTTCAAGAAATAACTGTTGAATTAACTCCAAAGCAAGAAAAGGTTTTCAAAGAAGTACATGACTTTTGGCATCAAGAAATTACTGGACAAGATGTACGCGATTTTCTATTCCAACCAATTACCGGAAAAGATATTCATGATTTCTTATTCCAAGAAATAGAAATAAAATAATAGCATATAAATTTTAGAAAAGAATACTTGAAAAGTATTCTTTTTTGATATAAAATGAAAATGCTTGTAAATAATATAAGTATGATGCAAAAAGCATCGGGAATGGAGGAAAAAATTATGGCAATTAAAATCGGAATTAACGGATTTGGAAGAATTGGAAATTTATCTTTCCAAGCAGCGTTAGAAAAAGGAGAAATAGAAGTTGTTGCAATAAATGATCCATTTATTTCAGCAGACTATATGGCATATATGGTGAAATACGATACGGTTCATGGAAGATTTTCTGGAGAAGTAAGAGCAGAAGAAGGAAAATTAATCGTAAATGGAAAAGAAATTAAAGTATTTAATGAAATGGAACCAAAGAATATTCCTTGGGGAGAACTAGGTGTTGAATATGTATTAGAGTGTTCAGGTGTTTTCACAACAACTGAAAAAGCAAATGCACACTTAGAAGGAGGGGCAAAAAAAGTTATTATCAGTGCTCCATCCAAAGATGCTCCAATGTTTGTTATGGGAGTAAACCATACAACCTATGATCCAAGTATGAATATTGTGTCCAATGCATCTTGTACAACAAACTGTCTAGCACCTTTAGCAAAAGTAATTCATGATAACTTTGGAATTACAGAAGGATTGATGACAACTGTTCACTCGACGACTGCTACTCAAAAAACAGTAGATGGTGCATCCAAAAAAGATTGGAGAGGTGGAAGAGCAGCAGCTGCCAATATTATTCCATCTTCAACAGGAGCTGCTAAAGCAGTAGGAAAAGTTATTCCTGAATTAAATGGAAAATTAACTGGTATGTCTTTCCGTGTACCTACGGTAGATGTATCGGTTGTGGATTTGACTTGTAACTTAGCAAAACCTGCAACTTATGAAGAAATTTGTGCGGCTGTTAAGAAAGCATCAGAAAATGAATTAAAAGGAATTATGGAGTATGTCGATGAGCAAGTTGTTTCTTCTGATTTCATCCATGATGCACACACATCGATCTTTGATGCACAAGCTGGTATTGCATTAACCGATACATTTGTAAAATTAGTTGCTTGGTATGATAATGAATGGGGTTACTCAAATAAATTAGTAGACTTAGCAATCTATATGGCAAGTGTAGATCATAAATAAAATAAAAAAGTGACATCATGTGATAAAAATCAAAAGAGGAGTATGACATATACTCCTCTAGAGGCTTATCGCATTTGAAGTCGCTTTTTCTTTTGAAAGAAAAAGGAGGAAAAAAACAATGGATAAAAAAACAGTACGTGATATTGATGTGAAAGGAAAAAAAGTATTAGTTCGATGTGATTTTAATGTGCCATTGGACGAAAATTTGCAAATAACAGATAATCGAAGAGTGGTTGGAGCATTAGATACCATTCGATATTTAGTAGACCAAGGGGCAAAAGTAATTCTTTGTTCCCATTTAGGTAGACCAAAGGGAGAAGTGAAAAAAGAATTTTCTCTAGCACCAGTTCAAAAAGAATTAGAAAGATTATTAGAAAAAGAAGTAAAACTTGCAGATGATATCGTTGGAGAAAGTGCAAAAACTTTAACAGCACAAATGAATCCAGGAGATATTGTTTTATTGGAAAATGTTAGATTTGATGCAAGAGAAGAAAAAAATGATCCAGAATTTGCAAAAGAATTAGCTTCCCTTGCTGAAATCTATGTTAATGATGCGTTTGGAACAGCTCACCGAGCACATGCTTCAACAGCAGGAGTAGCTGATTATTTACCAGCAGTCAGTGGATTTTTAATTGAAAAAGAATTGAAATTTTTAGGAGAAGCTTTAAACAATCCTCAAAGACCATTCATTGCAATTTTAGGAGGTAAGAAAGTATCGGATAAAATAGGAGTCATTCAAAATCTTCTTGAAAAAGTAGATACTTTAATTATTGGAGGAGCTATGGCAAATACCTTCTTAAAAGCAGAAGGATACGGAATTGGAAACTCGATTTTTGAGGAAGATAAATTAGATCTTGCCAAAGAATTAATGCAAAAAGCGAAAGATAAAAATGTAAGAATGATGCTTCCTGTTGATGTGAAAATTGGAAAAGAATTTGACAAAGATACGGAAAGCAAAGTGGTAAAAGTGACAGAAGTTCCAGAAGATTGGCAAATTTATGACATTGGAGTGGAAACCATCGAAATGTATAAAGGTGTTTTAGATTCTGCTAAAACCGTTATGTGGAATGGACCTTTAGGACTATTTGAATTTGACCAATTTGCAATTGGAACCAAAGAAATTGCAGGAAAACTTGCACAATTAGATGCAGTAACGGTAATTGGAGGAGGAGATTCTGCAGCAGCTGTTGAAAAAATGAATTTAGCAGATAAAATGACCCATATTTCAACAGGAGGAGGAGCATCCTTAGAATATCTAGAAGGAAAAGTACTACCAGGAATTGATTGTTTATTAGACAAATAGGAGGAAAAAGATGAGAAGAAAAGTAATTGCTGGCAATTGGAAAATGAATATGCTTCCAAATGAAACGTTGAGTTTTATTGAAGCATTAGCACCTCACGTAAAAAATAGTGAAGTAGAAGTGATTCTTTGTGTACCATACACCGATCTATTTTATGCTTTACTAGCAGCACAAGAAACCAACATTAAAATTGGAGCACAAAATATGCACTGGGAAGACAGTGGAGCCTATACAGGAGAAGTTTCTGCAAAAATGTTAAAATCCATTGGAGTAGAATATGTGATTCTTGGTCATTCCGAAAGAAGACAATATTTTGCAGAAACCGATGAAACGGTGAATAAAAAAGTAAAAAAGGCCTTAGAAGAAGGTTTGAAACCGATTGTATGTGTGGGAGAAACCTTAGAACAAAGAGAAGCAGAAAAAACCGATGAAGTAATCGGAAAACAAATTGAAATTGGCTTAGGAGGATTAAAAGAAACCGATTTTGCAACATTAATCATTGCTTATGAGCCAATTTGGGCAATTGGAACAGGAAAAACAGCAACATCGGAACAAGCGAATGAAACGATTCGAGCAATTCGTAAAAAAATTGTCGAAATGTATGGAAATGAGGTAGCTTCTAATGTTATAATACAATATGGCGGAAGTGTAAAATCTGCCAATGCAAAAGAACTATTTACAACATCCGACATTGATGGAGGATTAGTTGGAGGCGCAAGCTTAAAAGTGGAAGAGTTTGAAAAAATCATAAACTTTTCTTAAGAAGACAAGAAAGAACAAAAAGATTAGGAAGAAGGATCGTTATATGAGTAAGAAACTTACGATGCTAATGATATTAGATGGATTTGGCATCAATGAAAATGAAAAAGGAAATGCAATTGCAAAAGCGAAAACACCAAACATTGATAAACTAATGAAAACATGTCCTACAACAAAAATTTATACAAGTGGTTTAAAAGTGGGACTTCCAGATGGACAAATGGGAAATTCTGAAGTTGGACATACCAACATTGGAGCAGGAAGAATTGTTTATCAAGAATTAACAAGAATTACAAAATCAATTGAAGACGGAGATTTCTTTAGTAATCCAGAATTGGTAAAAGCAATTGAAAATTGTAAAGAAAATCATTCGAAACTCCATATTATGGGATTGTTATCCGATGGAGGTGTTCATAGTCATCTTCGCCATCTTTATGCATTATTAGAATTATGTAAGAGAAAAGATTTTGAAGAGGTATATGTACATTGTTTCTTAGATGGAAGAGACACACCACCAACATCAGCAGAAGGATACATTGCAGCATTAGAAGAAAAAATGAAAGAAAAAGGAATTGGAAAGATTGCTACCATTTCAGGAAGATTCTATGCAATGGATCGAGATAAAAGATGGGAAAGAATCCAGAAAGCATATAATGCGATTGTTTTCGGTGAGGGAGAAAAATTTGCTTCTCCAATTACTGCGATTGAACAATCTTATCAAAAAGAAGTATTTGATGAATTTGTTGTTCCAACTGTTATCTGCAATGGAGAAAAACCAATCGCAACAATCGAAGACAAAGATTCAGTTATTTTCTACAATTTCAGACCAGACCGTGCAAGAGAAATTACAAGAACAATCGTAGACAAAGATTTTACGGAGTTTGAAACGAAGAAAATGGATGTGACCTTTATATGCATGACGAATTACGATGAGTCAATGCCAAACGTATCGGTTGCTTTCCGACCACAAGTATTAGTCAATACATTTGGTGAATATATTAGTAAAAAAGGATATACCCAATTAAGAATTGCAGAAACAGAAAAATATGCACATGTTACTTTTTTCTTTAATGGAGGAGAGGAAAAGCAATATCCAGGAGAAGATCGTATTTTAGTACCATCTCCAAAAGTAGAAACTTATGATATGAAACCAGAAATGAGTGCTGAAGAAGTAACACAAAAAGTAGTTGCTGCCATCGAAAGTGAAAAATATGATAATATTATATTAAATTATGCAAATCCAGATATGGTAGGACATACAGGAATTTTTGAAGCAGCAGTAGCAGCTATCGAAAAGATCGACGAATGTGTTGGAAGAGTAGTGGAAGCAGTTCGCAAGGTAAATGGAGTGTTGTTAATTACAGCAGATCATGGAAATGCAGAGCAAATGATCGATTACAAAACAGGAGAACCACATACAGCTCACACAACCAATCCAGTACCATTTATTTTGGTTGGAATGGATAAAGTTCGATTAAAAGAAGGAAAACTTGCCGATTTAGCTCCAACGATGTTAGAGATTATGGGATTAGAAAAACCAGAAGAAATGACAGGAGAATCTTTATTAGAAAAAGCAGAATAGAAAATCAAACGGGGGAATGTTTATGCAGACAACACAAAGGATGAAAGAACTCTATGAGCAGATACGAAAACAATTATTTTATATGATCCCGGAAAAATGGGAACGTATCGATTTATATGCATCTGTGATTGAAATTGTAAAAGATGATCCAGTAGGAGAGATGTTTTTCTATTATTATCCAAAGGGAATTATTAAGAAAAATCCAGTCAATGTATATGAGGTTCCATCCAAATTTAATATTGAGGAAGAATCCTATTTGCGTTTAGCTGCAAAACTTTATGATACAATTAAACAACTCTACTTAGAATGGAAATCCCTCGAAAACGAAAGATTGTGGACGAATTTAACGATAAGAATTGAAAATGTGAAATTTAGCGTAGAATATAATTATGAACCAATCATTAGTAATGAAAGGGAAAATCAAAAGAGACGAATTATTTGGACTTACGAAAATTTGGGATTTCCCATTGAGTCTTTTAATCGAGAAGAAAAAGCGATTATTCAAGAATATTTAGAAGAGCGAAGAGTAACGCCAAAAGATACAAAAGTCTATACCGAAGGAATTTATCAAAATGAAAAATATACCCATAATGTTATCAGTTATGGGTATGAGAACTTCGAAAAAGAAGAAATCTCTAGTTTGGGTGAAAAAAGAAAACAAGAATTAGAAAAAGAACTAGAAGAAATGGAAGAGACTGAAAAAAAGCCACATAAAAGAAATCAAATACTAAATTGAAAGGAGAATACATATGATTTATTCAAAAGAAGTAGAAGAAATGTGCCCAGTAGCAAAAGGAGTGGACCATGGACCAGCACCAATCCCAGAAGAGGGAAAATGGGTAAAAGCAAAAGAAATTAAGGATATTTCAGGATTAACACACGGAATTGGATGGTGTGCACCTCAACAAGGAGCTTGTAAGTTAACTTTAAATATCAAGGAAGGAATCATTCAAGAAGCTTTAGTAGAAACAATTGGGTGTTCTGGAATGACACATTCTGCAGCTATGGCAGGAGAAATTTTAGTAGGAAAAACAATCTTAGAAGCATTAAATACCGATTTAGTATGTGATGCCATCAATACTGCTATGAGAGAACTATTTTTACAAATTGTTTATGGAAGAAGTCAATCTGCATTTTCAGAAGGTGGTCTTCCAGTAGGAGCAGGTTTAGAAGACTTAGGAAAAGGTCATAGAAGTCAAATCGGAACCATTTATTCCACAAAAGTAAAAGGACCTCGTTATCTAGAACTTGCAGAAGGATATATTGTAGAAATAGGACTTGATAAAGATGACCAAATCATCGGATATAAATATGTAAATTTAGGAAAAATGATGGACAATATCAAAGCAGGAATTGAGCCTCTAGAGGCAATTGAAAAAGCAAGTGGAACTTATGGACGTTTCAATGAAGCAGTAAAGAAAATTGATCCACGTAAAGAGTAAGAAAGAACCAAAAGGAAGAGGAGGAAAGAATATGGCAGTAACATTTGAAAGTTATGAAAGAAGAATTGATCAAATTAAACCAGTAATGGAGAAATATGGAATCAAAGATTTTGAAGATGCTTTAGCAATTTGTAAAGAAAAGGGATTTAATCCATACGATATTGTAAAAGGAGTTCAACCAATTTGTTTTGAAAATGCTTGTTGGGCTTATACATTAGGAGCAGCAATTGCGATTAAGAAAGATTGTACGAAAGCAGCAGACGCAGCAAAAGCAATCGGAGAAGGTCTTCAAGCTTTTTGTATTCCAGGATCTGTTGCAGATGATCGTAAAGTAGGATTAGGACATGGAAATTTAGCTTCTATGCTACTATCAGAAGAAACAAAATGCTTTGCTTTCTTAGCAGGTCATGAGAGCTTTGCAGCAGCAGAAGGAGCAATTGGCATTGCAAAATCTGCTAACAAAGTAAGAAAAGAACCTTTAAGAGTTATCTTAAATGGTTTGGGAAAAGATGCTGCACAAATCATATCCAGAATTAATGGATTTACTTATGTAAAAACAGATTTTGATTTCTTTACCGGAAAAGTAAAAGTTGTTGAAGAGATTGCTTATTCCGATGGCGAAAGAAGTAAAGTAAGATGCTATGGAGCAAATGACGTAAGAGAAGGTGTTGCCATTATGCATTTAGAGGGAGTAGATGTATCAATTACAGGAAACTCTACAAACCCAACAAGATTCCAACATCCAGTTGCTGGAACATATAAAAAAGAATGTATTGAGCAAGGAAAGAAATATTTCTCTGTTGCTTCTGGTGGTGGAACAGGAAGAACCTTACACCCAGATAATATGGCTGCAGGACCAGCTTCTTATGGTATGACCGATACTATGGGAAGAATGCATTCCGATGCACAATTTGCTGGATCTTCTTCTGTACCAGCTCATGTTGAGATGATGGGACTAATCGGAATGGGAAATAACCCAATGGTAGGTGCTACTGTTGCAGTAGCAGTTGCTTGTGAAGAAGCAATGAAATAAATAGAAAATCAGGCTGATTGTCAAATGTTGGGGTAGAAAACTCTAAAAGTTTTCTGCCTCAATATTTTTATGCTCTAAAAAATAAAA
>CALYAK010000028.1 GCA_944393505.1 uncultured Clostridia bacterium
GATGGAAAAGAATATGGAAAAGGTGTTGCATTACCAGAAACAGAATATGAAATGGGGAATAAAAAGAGTTTTGTAATCGCAGCAGATGGACATTGGACAGTAAAAGTACATACATATAACAAAGAAAATGAAAGAGTATCAACCAATACAATAGAAGTAACAAGAGACACAACAGGGCCAGTAATCACAAGTGTTGTTGTAGAATCAGCATCTGAAACATCAGCGAAAATGACTGTAACAGCAATGGATGAAACAACGGAAGTAGGAACAAGTAGTAATACTTATCAATATTATCAAAATGCGACATCAAAAGGAAATTCAGCATCTAATACATATACATATACAGGCTTGGCAAAGACAACGAATTATTCAACAGAGCTTAACGTGATTGTGTCAGATAAATATGGAAACACGACGCAAGGAACACCAACTAATGTCACATATTATTTAGTAGACCGTGTAACAGCAGGAGATTATGTGGCATATGACGCTGGTACATGGGATGACGGTTCGCAAAGTGGAACAGGATGGACAAGTAGCACAGCTACACCAACTACACAAGCAAGTTTCGGAGGATATACAGCAGGAGCGAATAAAGCAACAAGTGTACAAGGAACAACGAATGGATGGAGAGTACTTACGAAATCAGGAGGAGGAAGTACAGGAACTGTTACTTTAATCAGCGCTGGAAGTCCGGCATACGCATATAAAGCAGGCAATAGTGCAGCCAATATGAATGGGTTAGTAACGGCATTGAATAACTTTGCAAGTGCAAATTATTTAAATACTACTTATGCATCATCAGCACGTAATATGAATACAGGAGATTATGGCAATGCTAAAAATGCTGGGTTATCGAATACGGGAGCTCAGTATTGGGTGGCTAATGCTCACACACTAACAGGTTACAATGTGTCTGGAAACTCATATACTGGCTATAGATATTATTATTATTTAGATGATGGTAGATACAATGGATCCGGCGTACAAAGGACATTTTATACGTCGAGAACGAGTTTTACTGCACCTTACTACGGTGTTTATTCGGTAAAGGCGGATGGTTCAGACTATTTTTATCGTACAACAGGCAGTTATAATTACACTTCGTCGTATTCTGCTACCTCTTCGAGGGAAGTTAGGATATATAGTGGTTATAACTCTACTTCGGATCCTTCTGGAACCAGACTTTTAAGGTTGACCTCTGGGTCGGTGTACTATGCAAGAACCACGACAAGTTCAATAAGCCAGTACAATGCAGCGACTTATGGAACTAGACCAGTTGTGATATTAAAGTCAGGAGTTATGACAAATGTTAGTAAAGATCAAACTTATTTAGATCAAACATGTTGGAACTTAGAAATATAATAAATAATTTTTGAAAGAAGTGAATTAAAAAGGTTATACTTTTGAATTTACTCCTTTCTTTTTTTTCATATGAATATTAAAAAGATAAAATTTTAAAAATTAAAAAAAAGTTGGAAAATTTTTGACAAAAAGTTGGTACATAAAAAAACGAAAAAAAGAAAAGATAATTTCAGGAGGTGAAAACATGAAAAATACAATTAAATTTATGATATTTTTCATAGCAATATTTGCTAGTTTATTTATGATACCAAATATAAGTCATGCAGAAACACCAGTTACAGATGAAGAATCTTTATTAAGTGCAATCGAAAGTGATGACTATGTAACGTTACAAAACAATATTACTGTAACAAAACCAATCGTAGTTGCAAAAGAAATCACAATCGATGGTAATGGATACACGGTAACTGGATCAAGTGATTGGACATCAACATCAGGAAACCAAACCATGTTTACAGCACAATTTTCAAATGCAAAACTTACATTAAAGGATATCAATTTGCAAAATGGACCGAAATATGGTGTGCAATCCTATGATGGAGCAACCGTTATATTAAACAATGTTTCAATTACAGGATTTCGATATGGAGGTGTTCTTGTAAATGGAGGTAAAGTTGAAGTAATCGATTTACACTTAGGATATAACGGTACAGGAAATAACAACGGAATCGAAATTGATAAAGGTGCATCTGCTACGAACAATCCAACCTTAGTTATGAATGGTGTTTTAACAACTGATACAAATGAGAATGTAGTACGTGTTGCAGAAAATGGACATCTCACTGAGTTTACAGTAACCAATACTTCTACAACAACAAATAAAGTAATTTTAGCTGGAGAAACAATTGCATTAGTTAATTCAAATAATGAGATTATTTCTGAGACAACAGTTCCAGAAAAAGCTACTGCAAATGCAGATACACAAAATGCAATTATCACATTAGTGGCAAAAGAAGAAACTACAAAGGTGATTGTAGATCTTGGACAAACAATTACAGAAGAATTTTTAAAATCTCATATCGACTTAGAAGAAAATGAGCAGATTGATGGATTTTTCACGGATGCTCAGTATGAAAGTGCATTTAACTTCAGTGATCCAATTAATGCAGATACTAGTATTTATGCAAAAATTTCAGTAGTAGAAAATGAACCAGAACCGGAAGAAGATAACAATACAGTTATCGAAGAACCGGAAACAGAAGAGAAAGATGAAACTCCAAAAACAGGAGTACAAAGTTATTTAGGACTATCAGTAATCTTAGCAGTACTTTCAATTGGAGCAATGATCTTCCTAAAAAAGAAGATGTAATAGGATAGACTAAGATGTCTATCCTATTATGATCTATGAGGAAAAATGGAAAAAAAGAAAAAAATATTAATTTATGCAATCTGTTTGGCATCAATATGCTTATGCGTTTTATCCATTTGGCAGATTATTCAATTTTTTCAGATGAGAAAAGAAGCGAAAGAAGAAAGCAATTTATTAAATACAATTGAAATTGAAAACACAGAAATGGAAAATGAGGAAAATATAGTAGAAGAAATACCACCGGAAATAGAAGAAACCGAAAAAATCGAAACAGAAAGAATGTTGAAGGTAAAAAAGTTACAAGAAGAAAATGCAGATATTGTGGGATGGTTAGAAATACCGGATACGGCGATCAGTTATCCGGTTTTACAAGGTACGGATAATGAATACTACATGAATCATAATTATAAAAAAGAAAAATCAAAAAGTGGCTCTATTTTTTTAAACAAAGATTATGATTGGACAATCCCAAGTACCAATTTACTAATCTATGGACATAATATCAAGACAGGGACGATGTTTCATGATTTATTGAAATACGAAAAACAGAGCTTTTATGAAGAACATCCAATTATTCGATTTACGACTGAAAAAGAGGATGCCGAATATGAGATTATTGCTGCTTTTCGATCAAGGGTTTATTATAAATCCGAGAAAAATGTTTTCCGTTATTACTATTTCATCCATGCAGAAACAAAAGAAGAATATGATGATTTTGTATCGAATGCAAAAAAAGAATCCTTGTATGATATTCCAGCAACAGCAGAATATGGAGATGCATTAATCACTTTATCTACTTGCGCTTATCATGTAAAAGATGGAAGAATGATAGTAGTTGGAAAGAAATTAAGAAATAGCAATTAAAATACCTTTTAGCAGAAGTGTTAGAAGGTATTTTTGGAAAAAAGTAAAATTTTAGATAAGAAATAAATTAAGAGAGACAAAAATGTAAAAAAGATTTGTCTCTCTTTCATAAATTTGCACAATAAGTAACAATCGTTGTGCTTGTGATCTTAGCAGGAATCACTCTAAATGCAGTCATAGGAGAAGGTGGAATTATCTTTCAAGCAAAAGATACCAAGAATATGATTACCAATGAAACAGAATATGATAATCAACAACTAGCAGCATTGCAAAATGAGCTAAGAGATAACGAGCTCTATACCGGAATTGGAATTATCCCAGGGACGGATAACGGAGGAAGCTCTGAAGGTGGAGAAAATGGATCCGGTGGAGGAGGAAACCAAGGTGGAAGTGGCAATCAAGGTGGCTCTAACACTGGTGGGACAAATACGAATACGGGTGGAAGTGAAGGAGAGTTAGTAGGAGAAGATGCAGTACCACCAACGATTACCGTACTAGAAGGAGAAGAAATCGCAGCAAGCTTTTTCCGAAGTGATGTAACGATTCAAATTTCTACCTATGATAAGACACAAAAAATCAAATATATCCTAACAACAACCGTCGATGAAATTAATAACGAACTTTATCCAAGCGGGTTAATCAAAGAGATTGATATTGAAAATGGTGGAACGTTAACTTTTACAAAAGATGGAGAATATACGATTACAGCGTATTCGTATGATGTAAGAGGAAATAAATCAAACTCAAGTGTAATGTGGTTAAAGAGAGAAACTGGAACAACAACGGGAAGTGGTGTAACAGTCAGTGTAGCCAGTGGAAATATGGGACAAAATGATTGGTATACGAGTAATATAACGTTACGTGTGTTAGGAACAGATACAGGATCCTCAAGAGTAACGTATCGAGTAAGAGGAACAGCATATAGTAATGGAACGATTGGTAACCGAGAATACATGGCAGGAGAGGTAGATACAGGAGAGATTGATATTGCCAATGGAACAACCTTCCGAATTGCGATTGATGGAGAGTTTGCAATTGTAGCATATACGTACGATAGTGGAGGAATGAGGCTATCAACGGCACCAACATTAAATGTGAGAAGAGATGCAACAAGACCTGTAATTACATTATATAAAGGAGAACAAATCATAGGAACTGGATTTCAGGTTTCAGTAATAGCAGAAGATGCAGCTTCGGATTTAGCATCAGAAGGAAGATATACATATCGTCATAAACTAGCACCGAATATGACGTATACAGATAACCTAAGTCAAGAAACAACACAGTTATATGCAGGATTAGAACAAGATAAAACGTATGATATGTATGTGATTGTAAAAGATGAAGCAGGAAATATGACAGCAAGTGATGTTATCTCAAAACCAGCTTTGTGGGTTACAGCAGGAACGCAAGGAGAAAGTAACGGAGAAGAAGGATTAAGAAAATATTATCGAAGTGATGTAACCATTAATATGACAGGACAAGATGAAAATAATGTTGATATTTCAAGAGTAACCTATCAAATGATTGGAACAACAACAGGAGCTGGAAATATGGATGGAAGTGAATATGAGATAGGAACAGCAGTAAGCGAAGATGAAAGAGAAATGGGAAATACAAAAACACTTCTAATTCAAGCAGATGGAAATTGGATCATTAAAGTACATACGTATAACAAAGAAAATGAAAGAGTATCGACCAATACATTGGAAGTAACAAGAGATATGGTAGGCCCAGTTATTTCAACATTTGAAACAGAGTCTGTATCAGAAGGGCAAGTGAAAGTAGTAAGTATAAATACAAGTGATGCAACGAGCAGTTTAGCAACTAACAATGATGCTTACCAGTACCTATTGGGAGATACAATACAGAGTACAAGTGGTACAGCATCACATACTTATACAGGAATTAATATTAATACAGTGGATACGATTAAAGTAAGAGTAAAAGATAGAGCTGGAAATACTACAGACTCAGAAACAACTGCAAAAATTTATTATTTAGCAGATCTAGTGGCTTTAGGAGATTATGTAGAATATAATGCAGGAACATGGGATAGTACAGTGGCAAATCCAACAAATAATGCAACATTTGGAGGATATACGGAAGGACAAAATAAAGGTACAAGTGTTACAGGAAATACAAGTGGATGGAGAGTATTAAGTAAAACAGGAAGTGGAGAGACAGGAACAGTTACTTTAATTAGTGCGGGAAGTCCAGCTTGGGGTTATTATGGAAATTCGGATGCTAATCGAACAGCAATGATAACAGCGTTGAACAATTTCGCAAGTAATAACTTTCTAAATACAACTTATGCAACATCAGCCAAAAATGCAGATACGAATGATTATGGCCAAATGGGAACAGCTGGAGTAAGAGTTACCGGAAATAACTATTGGTTAGCAACAAGTGCAGGAAATAATACGGGTAATCGTTATTCAGGAAGCGGAACATCTTATAGAGGATATCTGGTGCGTTATGATACTGATGATGGTAAGTATGATTATTACTATACTAGAACTACATATTATTCTTCTACAACAAATTCTTCTGTAGCAATTCATTATAGGCTTTATTCTATAAATTCTGCTGGAAATTATCACAGTACCTCATATTCAGGAAATTCTAGATCCAGTTATAGGGCGTCGTCTAGATATCGATATTACCTATATAGTGAAAGACCTAGTGGAAACTCATCGAGTGGATATGCTGTGTCAGGTAGTAGACTATGGTATTCGACTAGTACTTCCGATTCACCAGTATATACAATAAGTTCTGCATCATATAACGGATCATACAATCAAGCCTATGGAGTACGACCGGTTGTAGTATTGAAGTCGGGATTAAAGACAGACGGTCTAATTAGTTACTTAAATCAAAATAGTTGGAGTATAATTTAAAACGAAGAAGAATAAATCAACGAAAAAGAGCAATGTAGTATTGCTCTTTTTTGTGTGTTTTGATAGAATGAGGGGTGTTAAAGGAGGAGTTCTATGAAAATAACTGATATAATAGCACTTGAAAATATAGCGAATGATATACGCAAAGGAATTATCCGAGCAGTTTATCATGCAAAATCTGGTCATCCAGGAGGATCTTTATCCTGTGCCGATATTTTAGCTGTTTTGTATTTTAACATCATGAATATTGATCCAAAAGATCCAGAATCCAAAGCAAGAGATCGATTTGTCTTATCCAAAGGACATTGTTCTCCAGCAATTTATGCTACTTTAGCAAGAAGAGGATTTTTTGCAGAATCCGATTTAGATACATTTCGTAAGATTGACAGTCCATTACAAGGACATCCAGATATGAATAAAGTGCCTGGAATCGATATGACAACAGGATCCCTAGGACAAGGTCTATCGGTTGCTAACGGAATGGCGCTTGCATCCAAGTTAGACCGTGCTGGTTGCCGTGTATATTGTTTAATGGGAGATGGAGAATTAGACGAAGGAGAAGTATGGGAAGCTTGTTTAACTGCATCCAAATACAACCTAGATAATTTATGTGTTATTGTTGATAATAACAATCTACAAATTGATGGAACCATTGAAGAAGTTGCTGGTATGAAACATATTTATGATAAATTTCATGCATTTGGATTTGAAGTGATTACGATTAACGGAAATGATGTTCATGATATCTTAAATGCTTTTACACTTGCTAAAAACATTAAAGGAAGACCAACCGTTATTTTAGCTAAAACAATGAAAGGAAAAGGTGTTTCCTTTATGGAAAATCAAGTTTCTTGGCATGGAAAGGCACCAAATGATGAGGAATACGAGCAGGCAATGAAAGAGTTAGGAGGGGATCGCCATGAAGAAAATCGCAACTAGACAAAGTTATGGAGAAGCATTAGTTAGTTTGGGGAAAGAAAATGATCAAGTTGTTGTACTAGATGCTGATTTATCTGGAGCGACGAAAACGAATTTTTTTGCAAAAGAATTTCCAAAACGTTTCTTTAATGTGGGAATTGCAGAACAGAATCTAATGGCAACAGCAGCTGGGCTTTCTACTTTTGGTAAGATTCCATATGCTTCAACATTTGCTGTTTTTGCGGCAGGAAGAGCTTATGACCAAATTCGTACGAGTATTTGTTATCCAAACTTAAATGTAAAAATTTGTGCTACCCATGCTGGCATTACAGTAGGAGAAGATGGTGCAACTCATCAAATGTTAGAAGATTTAAGTTTAATGCGAACACTTCCCAATATGACGGTATTATCCACGTCGGATGATACCCAAACTAGATGGGCAGTAAAAGAAATTGCTAAAATACAAGGACCGGTCTATCTACGTTTATGCCGTTTAGCTACGCCAGTCATTTATGATGAGGGGGAGAAATTTGAAATTGGAAAAGCTGTTCAAATTGGAGAGGGAACAGACGGAACTGTTATTGCAACAGGTGTAACAGTAGCTGAGGCAATCCAAGCAAAAGAAGAGTTAGCAAAAGAAGGAATTCAAATTCGCGTATTAGATATGCATACCATTAAACCAATTGATCGAGAGGCAATTGTGAAAGCAGCAAAAGAAACAAAGAAAATTGTTACCGTAGAAGATCATAATATCATTGGAGGATTAGGTAGTGCAGTTTGTGAAGTTTTAGCAGAGGAATATCCAACCAAAGTAACAAGAATGGGAATTCATGATTGTTTTGGAAAATCTGGACCAGCAGAAGCGTTAATGAAAGAGTTTGGAATTGATCAAACAGCCATTAAACAACAATTTGAGAAAGCGTAATTGAAAAAGAAAGTTCCGAATCATGAGGATAATCGAGAAAATGGAACAAAAAAGAAAAAAATATGTAATTTTTACATATTTTTTTTGTGTGAAATCTATTGTAAATGACGAATTTTATTGTTATGATTATGATGATAGAATGTTAAAATTGAAATTACTTTGCAGAAAAGCTGGAGGTAAAACGTGATCGAATTTAGAAATGTTAGTAAAACTTATGATACAGGAACAGAAGCTGTTCATAATGCAAATTTTGTGATTGAAAAAGGCGAATTTGCATTTTTAGTAGGAAGTTCTGGTTCTGGAAAATCAACTTTAATTAAGCTGATTTTAAAAGAAGAAGAGCCAACCAAAGGAACGATAATTATCAATGGAAAAGATACCACCTTCTTAAAACCAAAAAGAGTACCATTTTTAAGAAGAAGTATGGGAGTCGTATTCCAGGACTTCCGCCTATTACCAGACAAAACCGTTTATGAAAATGTAGCGTTTGCAATGTACATTGTACGAGCAACACCAAGACATATTAAAAGACAAGTACCAATGGTGCTAAATCTAGTAGGACTTGCGAATAAAGCAAATGTTTATCCAAACGAATTATCTGGAGGAGAACAACAAAGAGTGGCTTTGGCAAGAGCTTTAGTAAACAATCCAACAATGATTATCGCAGATGAGCCAACCGGAAACTTGGATCCAGATACAGCATGGGATATCATGAATCTATTAAATGATATTAACTTAAGAGGAACCACTGTTGTAGTGGCAACACATGCAAAAGATATTGTAGATCGAATGAAAAAAAGAGTTATCCAAATTGATCATGGCAACATTGTAAGAGATGATAAAAAAGGTGGGTATGATAGTGAAGTTTAATATATTAGGTTATTTAATTAAAGAAGGGATACGAAACACATTTAAAAACAAAAAATCAACAGTTGCATCTTTAATTATCATGTGTGCCACAATGCTGATTTTTGGTGTTTTCTTTATGATTACCGAAAACATTAACAGTGTTATGCAACAAATTGAAGCACAACAGGGAATACAAGTATTTATTTTAAATGATGCGACACAACAAGAGATTGAAGAACTAGGAGAAAAAATTCGTGCAGTCGATGGTGTCAATCAAGTTGATTACAAAACAAAAGAAGATGCTTTAAATACGGTGAAGAACCAATTTAAGGATAAACAATATTTGCTAAAAGGTTATGAAACGAACAATCCATTTTCTGCATCTTATGTTGTAACAGTAACCGACTTAGCGAAAATTGGAACCATCGCAGATCAAATTGAGACATTTGATCATGTGAAGAGTATTACCAGTAAAGATGAAACAACATCAGCACTTCTTAGTATTGCAAACGGTGTAAAAATCTTTTCTGGAATTATCTTAGTGTTCTTAGTCGTTATTTCAATTTTCATCATATCTAATACAATTAAGTTAACTGTTCATGCAAGAAGAAAAGAAATATCGATTATGAAATATGTGGGAGCTACGAATAACTTTATTCGAGGACCATTCGTGGTAGAAGGTATTATCATCGGAGTTGTATCAGCAATGCTATCGATTGGGTTTATTGCTCTTATCTACGATTTTATCGCAGCAAAAATTATGGCAAGTCCATTAATGGGAACAATGGGAATTTCCTTAATGACATTCTCAGAAATTTTCAACTTAATTTTAATCGTATACTTAATCCTAGGTATCGGAATTGGTGTATTAGGAAGTATTCTATCCATGAAAAAATATTTGGAAGTATAAAGGGAAAAAGAAAGAAACAAAAAAAGAGAAAAAATGAGAAGAAACAAACAGGAAAAACTCTTGCACAGCATCATTTTTGAAAGGATGAAATATGAAGAGAAAAATAACACAAATCTTTTTAGCAATGCTTTTAATTGCTTCAATGATTACTTATTCTTATGCAGCAACATCATCAGAGTTAAGTAACCAAAAGAGTGATCTAGTGGATCAAAAGAAAGAAACAGAGGAAAATTTAGAAGAAGTAAAAGTACAAATATCGGATGCTCTACAGAGCATTCAGGATTTAGATGCTTCAATCGATGAAAAACAAACCGAAATTAATCAATTAAATCAAGAGATTTCTACATTAGAGACAGAAATTGAAGAAAAGGAAGCAGATATCGCAAAAAAAGAAGAAGAATATCAAGAAACAGACAAGCTGTTACAAGAACGTTTAGTAGCGATGTATGAAGCTGGCGAAACTTCTTATCTTGACGTACTATTTTCTTCCGATGGATTAATGGACTTTATTTCAAAATATTATTGGTTAACAGAGCTTGCAGAATGTGATACGCAATTAATGGAACAAATCGAGCAAGAGAGAATTGCTATCGAAAATGAAAAAGCAGAAGTTGAGAAAAATAAACAACAAATTGAAGAAAATAAGAAGAGTGTACAAACCAAACAAACTGAATTAAAAGTACAAAAAGCAAAAAGAGAAACGGAAGCATCTGCTTTATCAGCAGAAGAAAAAGAATTACAAGCTGAAATTGAACAGGTAACAAAAGAAATTCAAGCAGTAGAAAATGAAATCTTAAGAGTTGCTGCTGAAGAAGCAAAGAAAAATCAAAGTAGTAATTCAACACCAAGTTATACAGGAGGAGCTTTGGGATGGCCATGTCCAACTTATAGTAGAATTAGTTCTTATTTTGGTTCAAGAGGTAGCCCTTTAACAGGAGGATCAAGTAACCATAAAGGAATCGATATCGCATCTGGTAATGGAAATCCAATTGTAGCAGCAGAAGCAGGAACAGTTATCAAAGTGGTAAACGGATGTAGCCACAATTATGGAAAATCCAGAAGCTGCGGTTGTGGTGGTGGATATGGAAATTATGTAATGGTTAGCCACGGAGGCGGTCTTGTTACTATTTATGCACACTGTTCATCCATTAGTGTATCCAATGGCCAATCCGTATCGAAAGGACAAACCATAGCAAAAGTTGGTTCAACAGGAGCTTCGACTGGTTTCCATTTACATTTTGGAGTAGCTTTAAATGGAACCTATGTAAATCCAATGAATTATTTACAATAAAAGAGAGGAGGCAAGTATGAAAACAAAACGATTGATTAGCATCTGGATGGCAATTTTAATCTTGTGCAACAGTTGTTCTGTCGTACTTGCCGAAAATATAGAAGTAAATGAAGCCCAGCAAGAGGAAGTTACGAATTCACAGAGTACACAAGATCTAAGTGAACAAAGGGAAGAAATTTTGGATAAAATTCAAGAATCTTCTGTTCAATTAGAAATCGTACAAGAGGAATTAACGACAGCTTTAAATGAAATTGCAACATTACAACAATCCATTGATTCTTACGAAAATGAAGTAAAAGCTTATCGAGAACAATTAAATACGTTACAAGAAAAAATATCGCAAGCAGAAATTGAATTAGAACAAGCGGAAATGAAATGCCAAGAGCAAGAAGATCTATTGACAGAAAGACTTGTTACAAACTATGAAGCAGGAGAAACAAGATATCTGGATTTTCTTCTAACTTCAAAAGGATTAATTGAGTTTATTTCAAATTATTACTTAGTTTTACAAATGGCAGAGTGGGATAATCAATTATTGGATGAATTAGAACAACAAAGGAATGCCATTCAAGAACAAAAAAATCAACTTGACCAAGATAAAGCGGATTTGAAATTATTAAAAGCAAAAGCAGAACAAAATGAGACTTTATTAATTAATACACAAGCTTTACAAGAAATTAAAAAAGATAGCTTATCCGAAGAAGAAAGAGTAATCCAAGAACAAATTGATCAATATCGCCAAGAGCAATACCTAATTGAGGAACAAATTCAACTTGCCATTCAAAATTCTCAAATTGATATTCAATTTACTGGTGGAAAGATGATTTGGCCAGTTGGAAAAACAGGAACCTATATCACTTCCTATTTTGGAACTAGAGAACATCCAATTTTAGGAGTTGTAAAAAAACATACAGGACTAGATATTGGAAATGCAGGATATGGAGCTCCCGTTTTAGCAGCAGCTGATGGTGTGGTATCTTACGCTGGTGTGATGAATGGATATGGAAATTGTGTTATGATCAATCATGGAGATGGCATTACGACTCTATATGGACATGGACAGAAAATTTTAACGCAATTAGGAGCAACAGTCAAACAAGGTGATTTGATTATGGAAGTCGGATCAACTGGTTTATCAACAGGACCACATCTACATTTTGAGGTTCGTGTCAATGGAACAGCGGTAAATCCATTAACTTACTTACAAGTAGGAGAAACAAATGCTGAATAAAAACGAAAAATTTTCAATAGAATAGTTAGGGGATAAACAAGAAGGAAAGGAAGCTAAAAGTTCAATGAAAAAGAAAACGATCAATATTTATAAAACAATCATGTTAATGATTGTAACAATGATGGTTACTTTTATCTTAACCACAGTATTTGTCTATAATCTATTAAAAGGAAACATTACAACAACTCATGTTGTTGCAGCAACAGAAGGAGAAACGGAATTAATTCAGGTTTTAAACCGTTTTCGAGAATTAATTGATTCCGAATATATTGGAGGAGAAGTAGATGATCAAGCTTTAATGGAAGGAGCCATCAAAGGATACGTTGAAGCTTTAGGTGATCCATACAGTGTATATTATACAGCAGAAGAAATGGAAGATGTGATGGCAGAAACCACTGGTAATTATGTGGGAGTAGGAATCTATATCGGGTCAGACCTTGTTAATGATGTGATCTATTTATGGCCAATGGAAGGATCTCCTGCTGAAAAAGCTGGTATTCAAAATGATGATATCTTATTAAAAGTAAATGATGTATCTTATCATGCTTCAGAAGTTGATCAAGCTGTTAATATTATGAAAGCAGGACAAGAAGGAGAAGAAGTTAAGATTCAAGTAAAAAGAGGAGAAGAAATCTTAGATTTTGTGGTAAAAAAAGAAGCAATTGTATTAAAACATGTTACTTCTGAAATGTTAGCAGATAACATTGGATTAATCAAAATCGAGAGTTTCGAAGGAGAAGCTGCAACAGAATTTAAAGAAAAATATGAAGAATTAAAACAACAAGGGATGGAACGATTAATCGTTGACGTAAGAGACAATGGTGGTGGAATTGTTCAAGAAGCTTTAAAAATTGCAGATTATTTCTTAGAGAAGGATCAAATCATCTTAGTCCAAACCGGAAAAGATGGAGAAGAAAAGATTTCAAAATCAGAAAATGATCCAATTATCACAGAACCAGTTGTTGTACTTATCAATGAAAGTTCAGCAAGTGCATCGGAAATATTTGCAGCTGCTTTAAAAGAGAACGAACGTGCTACTTTAATCGGAACAACGACTTATGGAAAAGGTGTTATTCAAACCATGAGACAATTTACCGATGGAAGTGGTATTAAATTAACAACAGATGAGTTCTTAACGCCAAAGAAAAATAAAATTAATGGAGTTGGAGTAGAACCAGATATTGAGGTTCAATTAGATTCTTCTGTTGCATCAAAACCAATTCTAGAAAATGATGAAGACAATCAATTACAAAGAGCAATTGAAGAAATAAAAAAGAAATAAAAGACAAAAAAATAAAAAAGAAAATAGAGGATCACTTTTGATCCTCTATTTTTGAGATATAAGGAGTATCGATCCTATCGATTAGAATTTGCGTTCATTTAAATGAAGATTATCTTCTCTTGTTTCGTTATAGCGATCAATAAAATATAAAGGTCTACCTTTGGCTTCGGAAAAGGTTCTTCCTAAATATTCACCAATAATGCCTAAGAAAATTAATTGAATTCCTCCCAAGAAAAGGATCACAACCATTGTAGAAGCATATCCTGGTGAATCAATTCCATAAAATAAAGTATTAAAAATGATCACCAACATATAAAGGAAACCAATAAAGGAAATTAAAATTCCAATAAAAGCAGACCAACGAAGGGGAGCGGTGGTAAAAGAGGTAAAACCGTCGATGGAAAGATTGAATAATCTTCGATAATTCCATTTAGTATGACCGGCAGCTCTTGGATCACGATCGTATTCAATTGCTTTTTTGTTGTAGCCAATCCAACTAAATAATCCTTTGGTATAACGTTGAGACTCACGCATTGCTCTCAAAGCTTCCACACAGCGACGGTCTAATAAACGAAAATCACCGGTATCTTTTTGAATATCGATGCGTGTTGTTTTTTGTAAAAGACGATAATATAGCTTAGAAGTGGATTTTTTTAGCCAACTTTCACCTTTACGAGAGCGTCTTTTGGCATAAACATCATCATAACCTTCTTCCCAATAATGAAGCATTTCTGGAATTAATTCTGGAGGATCTTGCAAATCTGCATCAATAATAATGGTAGCATCTCCTTTACAATAATCAAGTCCAGCAATCATAGCAATTTCTTTTCCATAATTACGGGATAAATTTAAATAATTAAAACGAGAATCTTTTTTACGAAATTCTTCTAATAATTCTAATGTATGGTCTTTACTTCCATCATTCACAATTAAAACTTCAAAATCATAATTTACTTGTTCATTCATTAGTTTGACTAAGCGATCATAAAGAAGTGGTAAAACATCTTCTTCGTTATACGCTGGTGTTAAAATTGTAACTAACTTTTTTTGTTCCATTTTTATGTAAAACCTCCAATTTTTGATAGCATAACTATATCACAAATTGGAAAGATAGTAAATAGCCTAAATCGTAACATGTTGAAAGCGTTTGTAGGTCGTACAAATCGAACAATCACGGCATAGATGAACACGATCTTCGAAAACCGATTCCAAAGTACGAATGAATTCATCTTCTGGGTCAATTAAATGAACCTCTAATCGACTAGGAAGTAAATTAAGAAGTGTGTTTAAGGCATAATCATTTGAAGAAAAAGTGATATCGGATAAATATTTTGCCTTAATTGAATGATTGGTAAGTGGAATTGGCTTATGATTTTCATCCAATAGGATGGACTCACCATTTACATAAATTAAATGTAAAAAAGGAACCATAGGAGGCTGAGAAGAGATATACATTTTTAGCAGATGAATAAATTCTGAATATTCTTTTTCAATGATGAACTTGCTAACAGCTTCATCTACAATTTGATCTAATTGTTTTTCATAATTTTTTAAGCGAAAATTAACAAAACCAGCTAAAACCAAATTGTGATGTTCTAAGATATATTTTAAAATTTCTGGCCAGATGAGAGAATCACGAGAAAGATAAAGATCTTGCTCTAAGATCATCGAATGGATTAGGGTTAAAATACTTTCTTGTTCTTCTTCATCAAAATAGAAATAGTTATATCGCAAAATACGACGGAGGATTTCTTCTTCATAGAAGTGAAGGATGCATTCAGTTAAATATTCCGATAAGCGATAAGTAAATTCGTCTTCTTGATTTCCGGTATAATGAATGATGACATTTCGATAAATACGGAATTGATTTTCTGAAAAATAGACATTTTCCATGTTATACTTAGCAAACTTTTCAAGTAGATAATGGATTATCTCTGAATTATTTGTTTTTATGCATAATGATTTCATCAAAAAAACTCCCTTCAAAAATATTATCTACGAAAAGATTGGATCTATTCATATTTTATTCGGTTTTCTAGAATTGGTGATTTGTCAGCAGAAAAAAAGAAAGAAGACCAAAGTCATCTTTCAAAATAAAAAAATTAAAAATAAATTTTGTAATCAATCTCTGGAAAAATACAATCTTTTTCTTCGATATCTTTTAAGAAACGTTCATCCACATGATCATTTTTTAATTGGAAATATAGTTTGGTAAATCGACCAATGTGATCCTTGATTCGTTTTTTTGCATAATCAACCATTGTACCGTTGGTGATGATAAATAGCCAGTCACTACTTTGTGCAAGAAGAAGCTCTCTTGCACATTGATTTAAAGCACGAATCTTCAAAGGATCGGTTTCGTGTTCAAAAAGGTGAGCAAGTTCTACCATACGATCTCCAGCTTTGTGTAAGTGACGATGTACATAGTCATTGGTTTGATTTAACCATACTTCGCTATATCCATTTGCACCCCAACTGGAACGACAAGGGGAGGATTGTTGCATTTCCGGATAACGGTCAATGTATTCGCTTGGCGTAATTAATTGAAAATTACATTGATCATAATAGATTTTCTTAAATAGGATATAAAGCCAATATGGTCCTTCATACCACCAATGTCCATAAAGTTCTGCATCATAAGGACATAAAATGATTGGAGGTTTATCCATCAAAGGAGCAAGCTCCTCAATTTGCTTGGTTCGGCAATCTAAAAAGTGTCCAGATTGTCTTTCTGCTGAATCACGAGCCCATTGAATATCATAATAATCTTTTGGACAATCTTTTCCTGTGATACGATAATACTTGATTCCGGTATGAACACGAGCACCATTAGCAGCAATATATGGTTTAATATAGTCGTAATCTACGTCATAACCGATATCACGGTAGAATTCACGATAGTTGTAATCTCCGGGATAACCATTAATGGAACTCCAAACTTGACGAGAAGATTCCATATCTCGACCAAAAGCAATGACGCCTTTTGGCGAGACAATTGGTGCAAATGTACCATAAATAGGAGTAGGTTCAGCATATAAAATACCATGGGATTCGGTAATAATATAATCAATTCCAAACTCTTTTAAATATTGATCTGCCTCTGGAACATAACCACATTCTGGTAGCCAAATTCCACGAGGTTTCTTTCCAAAATATTTTTCATATGTTTGAACACCAACTGCAATTTGAGCTTTTACGGTTTGTTCGGTTAAATAAAGAATTGGAAAATAGCCATGAGTTGCACCACAAGTAATAATTTCCAAGACGCCAATATCCTGAAAATGTTTAAAAGCTTCAATTAAATTGCAATGGTAGACATCTTCAAATAAATGAAGATCATTGGAGTATCGATCCAAATAATAATGAGAAAGACGATTTAAACGTTCATCATAAACGGTACGTTTTACTTCTTTTTCACAAAGCTCAATATGTTTTTTTAAATAAGCAATATAGCGTTCTTGGAGTAATTGGTTATCAAACATATTTAAAAGTGGTGGAGTAAGGGACATCGTGATACGGAAGTCTACCTTTTCTTCCACTAATTTTGTAAAATTTGTTAATAATGGTAAATAAGTTTCGGAAATTGCTTCATATAGCCACTGTTCTTCTAGATAAGTATCATCTTCTGGGTGATGAATGAAAGGAAGATGTGCATGCAAGACGAAACTTACATAACCTTTCGGATTTTTCATGTTCTTCTCCTTTGTATTAAAAAAAACGTAATTTTTTATCAAATTCTGTATTTATATACTATCTTAAAAATAAAATAATTTCAAGCAATCTGAGAAAAAGATTTCCGAATAGGTTGGAAAAAATTTGAATATAGATGTATTGGTGAGTTTTTTGAAAAAAAGAAAATATAGAAAGAAAAAAACAACAAGAAATATCATCATCTTTTTATTCATTCTGGTATTAGCCTTAGTATTTATGATTAAAACCTATGCAGAAAATGAGAATACCTATGAGATTTTAGTAGATGTTGAAGAATCGAAATTATGGCTATTCAAAAATAAAGAGTTGGAAAAGGGATATCGATGTTCTGGAGGAAAAGAAACAACGCCTTCTCCCATTGGTACATGGAAGATCATTTCGAAAGGAAAATGGGGAGAAGGATTTGGTGGAAGTTGGTTAGGTATTAACGTACCATGGGGCAAATTTGGAATTCATGGAACGATTGAACCATATTCGATCGGATGGAATAGTTCCCATGGATGCATTCGTATGAAAAATGAAGAAGTAGCAGAACTATATCGTATTGTTCCAATTGGAACAAAAGTAACCATTGTAGATGGCGTTTATGGAGACTTTGGGAAAGGGTTTCGTTATTTAAAATCTGGAATGTATGGGGCGGATGTTAAACAAATTCAAGAACGATTAAAAGAGCTAGGATTTTTTCACGGAGAGGTAAATGGAAAATTTGAAGGAAGTTTAGAAGAAGCGGTAAAAGCATATTGCAAAGCGAATCATCTTTCGGTAAGTAAAACGATTACACCAGAGCTACAAAAACATATGGGATTCTATTTAATGGATTAGAAGCAAAAAAGAAAGAATTTAGAGATAACAAACTCTAACTTCTTTCTTTTTTTGCACAATTAGTAACAAT
>CALYAK010000029.1 GCA_944393505.1 uncultured Clostridia bacterium
GTTATATTACTCGTATACCATTCATTTTGTCCCATATTTCCACTGGCTACACTAACTGTTACTCCATTTCCTGCTGTGGATCCTGTTTCTCTCTTTAACCACATAATACTTGAGTTTGATTTTTTTCCTTCTAAGTCATAACTATATGCTGTGATCGTATACTCTCCATCTTTGGTAAAGGTTAAGGTTCCACCATTTTCAATATCAATTTCTTTAATTAATCCACTTGGATACAGTTCGTTATTAATTTCATCTACGGTTGTCGTTAAAATATATTTAATCCTTAATGTTTTATCCGTTGTTGCAATTTGTATCGTTACATCACTTCGGAAAAAGCTTGCTGCAATTTCTTCTCCTTCTAGTACAGTAATAGTTGGAGGTACAGCATCTCCTCCGATCATACTTCCATCACTTCCACCGGTGTTCGTATTGGTTCCCCCGCTGTTTGATCCTCCTTGGTTACCTCCTCCACTGGATCCATTCTCTCCACCTTCAGAGCTTCCTCCTGTATCGGTACCTGGGATAATACCAATTCCGGTATATAACTCATTATCTCTTAGTTCATCTTGAAGATCTGCTAGTTGCTCGTTATCATATTCGGTTTCATTGGTGATCATATTCTTCGTATCTTTTGCTTGAAAGATAATTCCATCTTCTCCGATGACTGCGTTTAGAGTGATTCCTGCTAAGATCACAAGCACCACGATTGTTACTAATGGTGCAAATTAGTCCTTAAAACAACTGAACCGACTATGGAATTAATCTCATAGTCGGTTTTTATCGTATAATTTTGATGATTTTAGAAAAAATAGAAATAAATCTATTATTTTTTGAAAGGAATCTCTATGTGCACTTGTATTCATTTTAAAACAAAAGATCTTTATTTTGGTAGAACTTTAGATTTAGCATCTCGTTTTCATGAAAAAGTCGTGATTACTCCTCGTAATTATGAATTTTCCTTAAAAAACGGAACTGTTTTTCATACGAAATATTCTATAATTGGTATGGCAATGGTTTCTGAAAATTATCCTTTCTATGCAGAAGCTAGTAATGAAAAAGGATTATCCATTGCTGGTCTCTATTTTCCTGGTACAGCTTATTATTTTCCTCCTGATCCCACAAAACTTAATTTAACTCCTTATGAATTAATTCCATATTTTTTAGGACAATATTCTTCCATTAATGAAATAAAAGATAGTTTGTCACAACTTAATCTTACCAACTTGCCCTTTTCTGATCAATTGCCACTAACTGATTTACATTGGATGATCAGTGATGAAAAAGAATGTATTGTTTTGGAACAAACCAAATATGGACTTAAAATCTATGATAATCCAATTGGTGTTCTTACGAACAATCCTCCTTTTTATTATCATTTACTTAATCTAAGTAATTACAGCAATTTAACTCCTTCGTTCTCCGAAAGTAGGTTTTCTGACCAAATCTCTTTGCAACAATATGGGCAAGGAATGGGAGCGATTGGATTGCCTGGCGACAATTCTCCCGCTTCTCGCTTTGTTCGTATCGCTTTTCATAAATTAAATTCCGTTTGTAAAAGTGATGAAGAAAGTTCCATTACACAATTTTTTCACTTATTAGATTCGGTTTCTATGATACAAGGTTCAACGATTACCAAAGAAAATCAGTATGACATTACCACCTATTCTTGTTGTATCAATGCAACCAAAGGAATTTATTACTACAAAACCTATTCGAATAACCAAATTACAGCCATCCGAATGACAGAGCAAGAAAAAAAGAAAAAGGAGTTATCGATTTTTCCTTTAGTGGAAAAACAACAAATACGATATGAAAATGAATTATGATAGAAAAATATAAAAGATAATTTTAGAACAAATTGATTAAGCTAAATAATTAAATCGATTTTTCTTTTATTCATCGATCACATTATTTTTCTCACCCATTCCAGTAAAGTATTACAAGAAAGAACTCAATTTAGAGTTCTTTCTTGCTCATTTAACTTATCGGCTTTAATTTGTCATTCTTATTATCCTGATACAAAAAACATTCTTGATCATGTGAATAGATGACTCCTATCGCTTGCAAATAAGAATAAATGATGGTACTTCCTACGAACTTCATCCCTTTCTTTTGCAAATCCTTTGATAATTGATCAGACAATTCATTTGTCGTTTTATCGGTTTCATAAATAATGGAATCTTTTGTAAATCCTTTTAAATAATTGTAAAATGCTCCATATTCATTTTGTATTTTCTTAAATATTTTACTATTATTGATCGTAGCCTTTATTTTTAATTTATTTCTTATAATGTCCTTATTTTTTAGTAGTTCTTCTATTTTTTCATTTCCATATTGACTGATTTTATCGATATTGAAATTATCAAATGCTTTTCTGAAGTTTTCCCTTTTATTTAAAACACATTCCCAAGAAAGACCTGCTTGAAAAGACTCCAATATTAACATCTCAAACAAGTATTGCTCCTGAAAATTTGGTTGACACCATTCTTCATCATGATATTTTATATATAATTCATTTTTTAAATTACACCACTTACATCTTTTCATCGCGCAGTCCCTCTTTTCGGAATAAAGAATTTGCTCATATCATTTTTTTCAAGTGTTAATAAATATACTTTCTTTTTTATCCCTCCTGCATATCCTGTTAAACTTCCATCTGTTCCGACTACTCTATGGCATGGAATGATAATTGAAATCGGATTATGAGCAACTGCTCCACCAACTGCTTGAGCTGACATTCTTTTTATACCTTTTTGTTGAGCTAATTTTTTTGCAATCTCGTTATAGGTCATTACTTCTCCATAAGGAATCTGTTTTAAAATTTCCCATACACTTTTTCTAAACTCACTTCCTATGAGATTCATCGGTAATTCGTTTATGTCTGGCCTTTCTCCATTAAAATATCGATCTAACCATTGTTTTACTTTTATGAATATTTCAAGTCGATCATTTTCTATCATTTCTTCTTTAAAATTCGATAAATAATATTTCTGTCCTTCCAGCCATAATCCAATTAATTGATTGTCTTTTGCAGCAATGAATAACTGACCAATCGGAGATTGATAAGTAGCCGTATCGATCATTTTTGTTTCCTCCTTATTCCCACTTCTTTTCCCATGTTTTTTGTATTATATCATAGATCAGATCTATTTACAGACATATCATTTTTTTATTTGAATTTTTCATCCATTCATTTTATAATAGACAAGAGGTGTTTGTATGAAAACCGTTTTAGATGATGATTTATCTTATTTAATCTATTCTATCGTAGAAGAAATACCTGCTCGGATGTGTTGCAACTTATGGTCAAATTGCTCGATTAATCGGAAAGCCGAAAAATGCTAGGCTAGTTGGTCGATCTTTGAAGATGGCTTTTCGTTATGGCAATTTTCCTTGCCATCGAGTTGTCAATCATCAAGGTAGAGTTGCTCCGGGTTGGCATGAACAAATCGATTTATTAAAAAGTGAAGGTGTTACTTTTAAAAAGGATTTTTACGTTGATTTAAAAAAACACCAATGGAAGGTATAATAAAGCTTGTTGAAACACGCAATACAGCTTTAATCATTATACGATATCAACAATTAGTTCAATATTCTAATAAATTAAAGTTGCATCTTGCTAAGTCTTGTCAATCAATTCAAAAGATAACAAAAATCGAAAAAGAAAATATTGCTCTAAACCAAGAAAATCAAACTTTACGAAAAGAAAAAAGCAAATAAAAAATATTTTTCCGATTTTTCCATTTAATTTTTCAAACCTCAGTAGTTGCATACCATACCTTAAACATATTAAACTCTTTCTCTTTCGTTGTGTTCTATTTTTTCGATAGACCTGCTTCTCTTGATTTTGAAAATATAATGAAAATCTTTACTTCCTTGCATATTCACTATTTTTACTTAATACTTTTCATTGCTTAATAAAAAAATTAATGATATATTTATTTATATTATACAAGTTAAGGAGTCAAAATGAATCATATATTTTCAAAATATAAATATTTATTATTTATTCTAATTATATCATTACTTTTGTCAATTCCTTTACTATACAAAAATCTAAACGTTTATTTCGATGATGGAATTCAACATATTGGTAGAGCTTATTTAACTTATTTAGCTATTCATTCTAACGAAAATGTAAATGTATTATCAGCATTATGTAACGGATTTGGGTATAGTTGGAATTTATTTTATGGTTCTTTTTCTACTACTTTTATTTTAATTTGTAAGCTTTTTACATCAACCTTCCTAAATGCTTATAAACTTGTATTGTTTTTAGGGCTTTTCTTATCTCGGAATAACAATGTATGGATTTATGAGTGAAAAAACAAAAAACAAGTTAATTGGAACTTTAGCTGCAGTTTTATATATGTCTATGCCATATCACTTAAACGATATGTATATCCGAAATGCTTTAGGTGAATTTTTAAGCTATATTTTTATTCCTCTTGTTTTCCGAGGAATTGATCAATTGCTTAATCAAAAAAATGGAAATCATTTTCTAGTTGTTGGAGCAACTGGATTAATCTTAACACATAATCTAATGACACTTCTTACTGGTATCTTCGCTAGTCTTTATTTACTCATCCATATAAAACAATTACGAAACAAAAAATGCCTTTTAAACTTACTAATTACTATTGGCTTCATATTAGGAATCACTTCTTTCTTTTGGATTCCTGCTCTTGAAACTTTAAACTTTGCAGACTATGAAGTCTATCAAAAAAATTCAATGGCAACAACTAATTCTTTTATTAATGCTAGCCTAAGTTTAAAAGAATTATTATTCACTTCACGACATTCAACCTTTATTTTTGAAATCGGTATTCCTATCATCGTTATTCTGCTTTTATCTTTTCTATGTATACCGTTTCTTACAAAAAAATTCACAAACGCAAAAGAATATTTCTTTTTCTTGTCGCTTGGTATTTTATGCGTTTGGATGTCTACAAAATATTTTCCGTGGAAATTTCTGGGTAATTATTTTAACATTATACAATTTCCATGGAGATTACTAGTATTTAGTAATTTCTTTTTTTCAATTATATGTAGTATTAATTTAGGAATCCTACTAAAGAATTTCCGTTTTTTCCATTTAGTAGCTCTTTCCATTATCATAATTTTTTATTTAGCAACATTAATAAAATTTCTTCCTACTTCTTCGCAGGTACTCGACATTAAATATCATTACCTAACTGGTATCTCTGTTTACGAAAATGTTGCAATGCCTGCATTAGGGAAAGGAGAATATCTACCTGTAAATAGTAATAAAAATCGATCTTACTTATTTTTCCGAGAAGATACAGTTTCTGTTTTAAGTGGTAAACGGTGAAATAAAATCTCAAAGCAAAAACGGACAAAATTTCTACTGTGAAATTAAGGTTACAGAAAATCAAACAATTTTAGAGTTTCCTTATATCTATTATCCTGGATATGTTATCACTATTAATAATAAAAAAGTAGAAGGATTCGAAAGTCAAAATGGTTTTTTATCCCTTATTGTTGATTGTTCAGATTCTTATAAGATTCATGTCTTTTATCAACCAACAATAGCAATGCGTATTTCTTATATTTTATCTTTTATTAGTTTTATCTTTTATATATTTTATAATTTAACGCACATAAAAAAACACCCAGAGAATTAGCTTCTCTGGGTGAAACAACATATGTATCAATTTTTCTTTAACTCAAATAAAATTAGCTGGCAGTATGCGCCTGAATTCTGCTAAACAAATCTTGGTTAATTCTCACGGCTTCATTATAGGTAAAGTTTCCGTTTTCATCTTGGTGTTGTCTGGTTATGATTCCTGTTAACCATCCCTTTTCAACATCAATTACAGCTCCGCCACTGTCTCCCGGATAAGTATCATTAGCCAGGCGAATATAGTTTTCCCCAGCATCCATTACCGGTTTAGTGTCGGTGTACATATAATTAATATGATCCGTTGGATAGCCAATTGTAGTTACTGTCCTTCCTATTAAATAAGAAGGATAATCATAGTAACCATAGTGTTGCCAAGTTTGAAAACTTCTACTCAAGTCTACAATTCCCCAATCTGCATAAGCCGCAGCATCATTGACAAAAGAAACATTAGATGTCATATATGTTGCGTAAGCAGTTCCAAATGGTCTACTACCTCCATTTTTGGCAGGAATGATTTCCATAGAATTCGCCCAGCCACCGTGTTCATGAGAATAGACCAGATGCCCAGCTGTCAGCATCACATTAAAATACACTAATGTTCCAGATCCGTAAGTAACAGTGCCATCTTTCCACGTTGTTTTCACATAGCAAATATTCCTATACGGATCCCCCGTTGGATTCGACACTAGTGTTCTGTCGTCAGTTCCGATGATTCCTTGTGTCGAAATTCCGCTGTTTTCATTTTGTTCCAAATTTATAACGTTTCCAACTTCCATTGTACCATTTTCTTGATCCATGCCATAGATCACTTCTCCGGTCTGCGCATTGTAAGTAATACTTGCGCCGAACTCGGTTTCAGCCGATTCGTTTTCCGGCACAGAAGAAACAGAACTCGCTAGAGCTGTGGTTCCATTGAAAACCATCAGGATAGCGAATGCCATAATGAACGTCATTGCCCGTTTCATTAATGAAATTTTTTGCATATAATAGCCTCCATTTCACTCAATACATATGTTGTTTTTTATTGTACTATGGAGAAATCCCCAAAATACTAGATAATACTAGCATTTCTTTATACGTTTGTCAAAACATTTCGTTCGACAGTTTTCGACAAATATCTACTTTTTTTGTCGAAAGAATTTAATCTTATAACCACATTTTAACAAACAATCTAATCCTTTCTATACATTAATAAAAAAAGACACAAAACGGTTCATTTTGTATCTTTCTTGGTGGAGATGAGGAGAGTCGAACTCCTGTCCAACAACCCTTCCACATCAACTTCTCCGAGTGCAGTTTATTATTTTTCATTCCCTCTTTGTATCGTTAATAAACAAACTTTACAAATCAGTAGTCATCATTACCCTCTATCCTATGACATCAGATAGATTCGTTTCCCACTTATTCGTCACCTTATCCTAAAGCGTGGGCACAAAAGGTAAGATGTCGCTGCAAACTAAGCAGCGTATGCTAATTCTCTATTATCAGCGTTTATATTTAATTTCCCGTTTTTTTAAGTGGCCAACGAGAATCCACTACTCGCTATTGGTGTTTCTAGATTGCTGTCGAAACCAAATACATCCCCATATCGGATCCTTTTTATTATACCTCTTTTTCGTATTTTTTTCAATCCTAACACAAACAAAAAGCCCCGCATTAGCCGTTCTAGTGAAAGAAATTTTAAGGACCTGCTTTCACAGGTGGGTGTCTTGTTGGATGCTCCTGGGTTTCTTACAATTCTGTTGGTAAGCTTACACGCCACATCCAAAGGCGGACTCCCGTTTAACGTTTGTTGGTTCTAAAATTCCAGTCTTTACGCACTACGCAGGGAAGATTGTTATCTTCTATTCATTTGTTGAATTTATTTTAGCATATCTCTCTTTCCTTTTCAAGCAAGAAAAGTAGGATTAAATGGATTTAAATTTCATTTTTTCTTAATTTCTCACTTTATCCCTTTAAATGAATACTTTTTCTCTGTATTTTCAAACTTGATTTTTTCCCTATTTTATGCTAGTCTAAATATATTGTAGGAT
The DNA here is from genome assembly GCA_944393505.1 of uncultured Clostridia bacterium. GTDB lineage: Bacteria > Bacillota > Clostridia > TANB77 > CAG-508 > CALYAK01. Next base: position 7,678 of record CALYAK010000029.1, read on the forward strand.
ACGGAGGAAAAATGGAAAAAGAAGGAAAATTTTCAAAAGATTCTTCTCCAAAAGAGAAAACAAATTCAAAAGAAAAAAAGAAAAATTTTTCAATTCAAGCTTTTTTGAAACCATTGCCAATTGCGATTGTTTTACTTAGTTTGCTCATTATCTTTTTATCTTATACACTCATCCATAAACAGCAACTAAAATCACAATTTGAAAATGACTATTTGAAAAAAGCGGAATTAAACGAAAAACAAATTTTTCATATATCAAAAATTTATTGCTACAGTTCCGCTTCAGCAGAAACCAATCAAACAACACAGCCACAATGGGATTTAAACATTTCACAATTCACGGATATTGCCATTTACTTACAAGCTGATCAATCTTCTGGAACGACTGAAGAAAACACCATTCAAAAAATGGCTCTTTATGATATTCAAATTAGTAATAACGAAGAAAAAAATGCAGCCTTGTATTTTAAAGATTTATCCAAATTTGGAAGGTTTGATTTTTCTGAAGAGAATAAAATTGATGGAACTTTAAATTATGAAATCATTAACTCCTATGCACTAGATTATTCAAAACCACAAATTTATATGGGAGCTAATAATCCAATTGCCATTCAATTTGTTCGAAAAAATGTTAGAGAACATTTTATCATCAATGATTTATCAACACCAATTTTGTATGATGGTCGCTTGTTAAAGCAAGCAAATATTCCATCTTCAGCACTTGAAACAAACCTATCTTTTAAAATTTTGATTGTAAATCAAGCAAATCAAGAGTTTATCGCAAATGTTTATCTATCCATCCCATTAGAAGAAGAACAATCCATTTATGATGGATATTGCGTAAAAGAAATCTTAAATCCAGCAATTACATTTTATCGTGTAAAATAATTAAGAAGATGTAGACAATTTCGTCTGCATCTTCTTTTTATAGAATATCTCTTTTGATCTTATTTTCCTTTGCAATTCCTAAGCCTATAAACTGATGGTTTTGCTCAATACGATAAACACCATCTTCCAACACTTCTTGATTTAATTCTCTTGCGGTTAAACAAACTCCATTTTGAAATAAAGTCATTTTCTTCTCATCCAAATTTAGTGCTGGACGATCCAAAAAAAATTGTTCCATGGGGATTATTTTCTTTTCTATCTCTTTGCAATCCAAATTTTCCAACTCTTCCATAGAAATAGCTTGTTCCATTCGAAAGCATCCTACCGTTGTACGATTTAACTCTTTCATATAACCAACTGTCCCCATTTTTTCTGCAATATCTTCGCACAAACTTCGAATATAGGTCCCTTTGGAACAATGAACAGAAAAGACAATTTCTTTTTCTCGTTTTCTAATCTCTTGAAGAGAAATCGCATAAATCTCAATTTCTCTTTTGGGAACCTCTACTTCTTGTCCGCTTCTTGCATATTCATAAAGCTTTTTTCCTTTCACTTTAATCGCAGAATAAATAGGAGGTGTTTGTTCTTGTTTTCCTAAAAATTGTTGAAAAACTTCTTCTAACTTTTCTCGTTCAAAGCATTCTTCTCTGACTGGCTTTTCCTGAATCACTTCTCCTTCTGGATCTGCAGTATCCGTTTTTTCTCCTAATTTTAAGGTTACTTCATAAGTCTTATCATGCTGTACTAAGTATTTGGATAATTTCGTACCTTTTCCAATTAAAAGTGGTAAAACTCCAGTTGCATTTGGATCCAAAGTTCCTGTATGCCCTACTTTTTCTCCTAGTTTCTTTTTTACAATCGCTACGATATCATGAGAAGTATAGTTTTTCGGTTTATTCATTACGATAATTCCATCCATCATTTTTTCTCCCAAAAATAGCAAAAGAATAACGACTCAAACTAGTGTTATCCTTTGCTTTTTTCTAATCTTTTAAGTACTGTTTTACTCGATTTAATAATTTTTCTTTCACTTCTTCGATGCTTCCTTGCATTAAGCAACCTGCTGCTCTTTGGTGTCCACCACCACCAAATAATAAACACATATCGGAAACATCCACATAATCATTCGATCTTGTTGAAACTTTGCATCCTTTTTCTGTCTCACGAACAAAAATCGATACTTCTACGCCTTCAATCGCTCTTCCTGTTTCAACAATTCCTTCATGATCACCAATTTCAGCATGAACCTCTTCTTCATTCTCTTTTGTGATATACGTAAAGGTTACTCTTCCATCATAAAAGAATTCTAATCGATTGGAAGCAATTCTTGCTAATTCAAAACTAGATCTTGTTTTGGTTTGTAATACCTTGCGATAAACTGTTGATACGTTAACTCCTTTTTCTAATAACCAAGAAACAAACTCGAAGGTTTCAGCATTAACGCCAGAATATTGAAAACCACCTGTGTCCGTTATAATTCCTGCTAAAATACAAGTTCCAATTTCTCTCGTAATTTCCATTTTAAAATAATTCAATACAACAATCAAGATTTGCGCACAAGCTGGTGCTTCTGGATTGACAAAGTTTAAATCTGCAAACATTGAATTAGTACTATGGTGGTCAATCGAAATACGCATTTTCGCTTCTTCGAAATATGTTGAAAATCCATTTAACATCTTAATCGTAGCACAGTCTAAAGCAATTGCTAAATCATATTGCTCTCTTCCTTCTACTTTGATTTCATCAATTGCTGGTAGAAAGTCAAAAGTTCTTGAATGCTCAGGAATAACAAGATCTACATCCTTCCCATAATTTTTTAACGCTTGATACAAGGCAAGGCTACTTCCCATCGCATCTCCATCTGGGTTTTCATGCGTTAAAATTACGATGGAATTTGCCTGATTAATTTCCTCTAATATTTGATCGAGTGTCATTTTTTATCACCTATTTCTCTTCCTTTTTTTCTTCTTTTAGTTCTTTTAAAATTCCTTCTATTTTTTCTCCATATTCCATAGAATCATCTAAGGTAAATACAATTTGCGGTGTAATCCTTAAATTGATTGTTTTGGCAATTTGGCTACGAATAAATCCAGCTGACTCTTCTAGCCCTTTTAGAGTCGCTTGTTTATTTTTTGCATTTAATATACTGACATATACTTTTGCATATTTCAAATCTGGTGTTATTTTTGCTCTTGTTACGCTAATCAAACCAGTAACATTTGGATTCTTCAATTCAAAAGTGATAATATGACTAATTTCTTTTTTCAATTCTTCATTGATTCGATTTAGTCTTGTTTCATTTTTTGGCATTGTTTTCTCCTTTCTTTATTTTACTTGTTCCATAACAAAAACTTCAATCACGTCGCCTTCTTTGATATCATTGTAATTTTCAAGTTGTACACCACATTCATAACCTTTTGCTACTTCTTTTACATCATCTTTAAATCTCTTCAAAGAACATAGTTTTCCATTATGAATCACGATATCATCACGAATCACTCGTACGCCTGCATTTCTTTCGATCTTTCCTTCTAATACGTAAGCACCTGCAATTGTTCCAACGCCAGAAACTTTAAAGGTCTGTCTTACTTCTGCTTTTCCAATCACTTTTTCTTCAAAGACAGGATCTAGCATACCTTTCATAGCAGCTTCTACATCTTCAATTGCTTGATAGATAACGGAATATTGTTTAATCTCTACTCCTTCTTTTTCTGCAAGATCTTTTGCTAAAGCTCCCGGTCTTACATCAAAAGCAATGATAATTGCTTTTGCAGCTTTTGCAAGTTGTACATCTGATTCATTTACACCACCAGCATTGGAGTGAATTACTCTAACTCTTACTTCTTCATTCGATAGTTTCTCTAAAGATTGTTTTAATGCCTCTGCTGTACCTTGTACATCCGCTTTTACAATAATATTCAATTGTTTTAAGTTCTCGCTTTCCATCTTCTCGAATAAATTACTTAATGTTACACGATTTTGATCATTCATGTGTTTTTCTCTTTCTTGTGCTTTTCTTTTTTCGATTAGATGTTTTGCCATTTTTTCATCTTTTACTTCGTAGAAGATATCTCCTGCTTCTGGCACTTCGGTTAATCCCATAATTTCAACTGGAGTCGATGGACCTGCTTTTTTCACTTTTTGTCCTTTATCGTTCTTCATTGCACGGATTCTACCAATGGATGTTCCTACTACAATCGTATCTCCTGTATCCAAAGTTCCTCTTTGTACCAAAACACTTGCAATTGGTCCTTTTGCTTTATCTAGTCTTGCTTCAATAACGGTTCCTTTTGCTTGTTTTCTTGGATTTGCTTTTAGTTCTTTCATATCTGCCACTAAAAGTACCATTTCTAATAGATTATCAATATTGATTCTTTTCTTTGCTGAAATTGGAACAAAGATTGTATCTCCACCCCATTCTTCTGGAACCAATTCATAATTCATCATTTCTTGTTTGATCTTATCAACATTTGCTCCTGGCAAATCAATTTTATTTACAGCAACAATAATTGGAATATCAGCAGCTTTTGCATGATTTATTGCCTCAACCGTTTGTGGCATAACACCATCATCTGCTGCAACTACTAAAATGGCAATATCAGTGATTTGTGCACCTCTTGCTCTCATGCTGGTAAATGCTTCATGTCCTGGCGTATCTAAGAAAGTAATTTCTCTTCCATTGACATTTACTTTATATGCACCAATATGTTGTGTAATTCCTCCAGCTTCTCCTTCAATTACATTGGTACTACGTACAGCATCTAATAAAGAGGTCTTACCATGGTCAACGTGTCCCATAACAACAACAACTGGTGGTCTTGGTTCTAATTCTTCTGGTGAATCTTCTGTTTCATCAAAAAGGATATCTTCTTCTTTTACTTCTTCTTTCTTATTAGCAGTAATTCCAAACTCACTTGCTACTAAATAAGCAGTATCAAAATCAATACTATTATTGATGGTAGCCATAATACCAAAACCAAATAGCTTTTTAATGACTTCTGCTGTTGTTTTCTTCATTTCGGCTGCTAAATCTTTTACACTAATCGTTGCTGGTATTGTAATTTCAGTTAATTGGAAGATTTTTTGTTTATTTCTTTCTTCATCACCTTTTTGAATTTTTCTCTTATTACGTTTTCCTCTTTCTGTTGTTAAATCGTAATAGTCTAACATACCACCATCTTGTTCAGAGAACATATGGGATAAGCGATCTGTTTGTTTCAAATCCTTTAATTTTCCACCATCAATTTCAGCAAAACGATTATTTTTTCTACCTTTATTGTTTTTTCTCGTTTTATTGTTTTCTTCAAATTTATTATTGACTTTTTCTTTATCAATTGCTTTTGATGTATAGTCTCTTTGATTCTCTTTTTCGAATAATTCGGTAGACATGATATTTTTAATGTCTTTGTCAATTCCTCGATTATCAAGAGGTCTTCGATCTTGGCGATCTCCTCTTTGATAATTGTTGTTATTTTGTCCTCGATTAAAATTATTATTACGATTATTATTGTGGAAATCTCGATTATCTTTGGATGCACTGTTTCGGTTATCACGATTACGGAAGTTATAGTTATTATTATATCCTGTTCTTTGCTCTCGATTATTGTCTCTTGCACCATTGTTATATCCGTTATTATTGCGGTTTCCTGGTCGATACTCTTGTTTTGGTTCGTATGGTTTTTGCATCTTTGGTTGAGGTTTTTCCTGTACCGGAACTTGTTGCCTTTCAACTTTCACTTCTTCTACCTCTTTTTTTACTACGGTCTCTTCTTTCTTTTCTACAACTTTCGTTGGCTCTTCCTTCTTTGGTTCCTCTTTCTTTTCTTTTTTGATTCCGAATAGTTCATCTACCGTAAGAGGTTTCGATGGTTTATTACGATAAACAATGTTATAGTCTTTGTTACGATTTCTTTCTACAAATCCTACATCTTGTCTTCTTCCTTTTTCCTCTTTTGGTTCTTTTTTCTCTTCTTCTGAAACAATCACCTCTCTACGAATGATTACCGGTGTTGTTTCCTTCTTTGGTTCTTTTTTTGCTTCTTTTTTTGGTTCTTCCTTCTTTTCTGTTTTTCCAGCTTTTTTACCAAATTCTTTTCGAATTTTATTGGCAACATCGTCTTCCACAGAACTTAAATGACTTGTAATTTCAATTCCAATTGCTTTTGCTTTTTCAATTACTTCTTTACTAGATACTCCTAATTCTTTCGCAATTTCATGTACTTTCAACTTACCCAATCGTTTCACCCCCGTTTAAAATTTTTTGGATTGCTTTTGCAAAATTTTCATCACTAATTCCCACAATCGCCTTATTCTGTTTTCCGATTTTTTCACTTAATTCTTCCATTGTTAAACAAATCACGATTTTTATTTTCTTTTCCTCTCCAATTTTTTGAAACATTTCTTTGGTTCGATTCGAAGAATCTTCTGCTAAGATTAATAGCTTAATTTTTCTTTTTTCGATTGCCTCTAAAACTGTTTGATTACCGGCTACCACTTTTCCAGCTTTTGCACAAAGACCTAACATTCCATAAAGTTTTTGTTTATTCTCCACAAATAACTCTCCTTAATTCTTCATAAATCTCTTCATCAATAGTCGTTTCCAATGCTTTTTCTAATCGTTTCGTCTTTTTCGCCATCTCTAAGCAGTCTACGGAATTACACAAATACGCTCCTCTTCCTGCTGCTTTTCCCGTAGGATCGACTTGAATCTGACCTTCTTTATTTTTTACGATACGAATTAATTCTTTTTTATCTTTTTTTAAGTTGCATCCTATGCAGCTTCTTTGTGGCATTTTTTTCAAATCATACACTCCTTTATTACTATATTCTAGTAATGAAAACTTATTCTGTCTCTTCGGTATTTTCTTCTACCATTTCTTCTTGATTTTTTGCTTCTTCTAACATTTGTCTAAATTGACTTTCACTCTTGATATCAATTTTCCAATTGGTTAATTTAGCTGCAAGTCTTGCGTTTTGTCCAGCTTTTCCGATTGCAAGTGATAATTGATCATCTGGAACAATGACTTGTGCAAATTTTTCCTCTTCATGAATATCAACAGCTAACACTTGTGCTGGAAGAAGAGCTGCTGAGATATAGATGGATGGATCTTCATTCCATTCGATGACATCAATCTTTTCTCCACTTAATTCATTGATAATGTTTTGAATACGAATTCCTTTTTGTCCAACACAAGAACCAACTGGATCAATATTCTCATTTGGAGAATATACTGCAACTTTACTACGATTTCCTGGATCTCTTGATACGCTCTTAATTTCAATTACACCCTCATAGATTTCTGGAATTTCTAATTCAAATAGCTTACGTACAAAATCATTATGTGCTCTTGATACAATAACTTGTGGGGCACCTTTCATTCCTCTTTCTACGTCTACAATATATGCTCGAATTTTATCATTTACTTTGTATTTTTCAGATGGTATTTGTTCTTTTACTGGCATAATTCCTTCTAGTTTTCCTAAGTCTAAAACAACAACTCCTCCATCTGCTTTTTGAACAATACCGGAAACAATTTCCCCTTTTCTTTGACTAAATTCATTGAATAGGAAATCACGAGATGCCTCACGAATTTTTTGAATAATAACTTGCTTTGCTGTTTGTGCTGCAATTCGACCAAAGTTCTTTGGAACTTGCTCGATTTCTGCAACATCTCCCACTTCTAATCCTTTTCCAATCTTTTTTGCATCTTCTAAGCAAATTTGTAATTTATCGTTTTCTACATCTTCTCTTTTTTCTACTACTTCTTTTTCTGCAAATACATGGATTTCTCCAGTCACAGAATTCATGGTTACTTTTACATTTTCTGCTGAATCAAAATTTCTTTTATATGCTGTTACTAAAGCTGCTTGAATGGATTCTAACAAGGAATCTTTATCGATTCCATTCTCTTTTTCCAATTCTTCGATCGCTAGTATTAGTTCGCTACTATTGATTGCTTCACTCTTTGTTTTCGTATTCTTCTTCATTTTTCCTAATTCCCCCAATCATAATATTTTTTTATCATCGAAATATCTTTTCTTGGTATTGTTAACTCTTCTAATTCAATTTCTGTTTCATTAAAAGATTTTAATGTACTTATGATTTCTTTTTTACCATTCATTGGTTTAAATAGCGATACAATTACTTTTTCTCCTAAAGTTTCGGATAGGTGCCAATCTTTTCTTAACACTTTTTCGACACCAGTAGAAGAAACTTCCAAAAAGTATGGATCTTTGATCACATTCGCTTGATCTAAAAGTTCATCAATTGCATTATTCACTTTTTCGCAATCTTCTAAACTGATTCCTACTTCGTTTTCAATAAAGATTCTTAAATACCAGTCTTTTCCTTCTTTTGTATAAATAACATCATACAGACGGTATCCTAGATCTTCAATTGGCTTTTTTACAACGCTTTCAACACGTTCTTCGATATTTGCCATTGAAACCTCCTACAATACTACAGAAGAGTGGGATTGGTTCCCACTCTTCTGTTTTTTATTTTATGCATTATTATTTTACTACGTTTTTCCTAGAATTGCAAGGTTTTTTGAGAATTTTTCTTAAATCTTTTCCAAATTTTATTTTCTCCTAAGTCTATTCAACTAAGGTAATCGTTGCATAACCATTACCTGATCTCTGTCCATTGCTCATTCTTCCTCCGGTTACTCCTCCAATATATCCAGATCCTCCGGCCACCACCTCCAGATCCTGCAGAGTGTCCACCAGCACCACCTCCTCCACCGAACCAGCCACCGCCACCGCCTCCTCCAGCGGCGTTACTCGATCCTCCTCCACTGGTGCCACCAATTCCAAAGGCCCCAGCTCCACCAGCGACACCTCCGCTACCTGCGGTTCCTCCGTTTCCACCTGTCGATGATGTACCTCCACTTCCACCATATCCCCAACCGTTTCCTCCTCCTGATCCTGAAGCACCACTCGTGCCTCCACCTGTACCACCGTTTGGTATGTTTGATTGCCAATAACTTCCACCGCCACCGCCTCCTCCGGCAACAATAAGTACACTTGCTCTGTTGGAAGATAATGTTGACAATAAACCAGATGCGGTAGCAATATGTGTTGCACCACCACCACTGCCTCCTCCTCGGTTGTAATTTGATGATCCATTGTATCCCGTGCTACCTCCTCCATTAAATCCTCCCGATAGTGCCGCTCCAACAGACGATCGCCCCTGAGAACCTTGACCGCCAACATAGATATATAACGTGGTATTCGATGTTAAACTAATTGTTCCATAGGAATATCCACCAAGACCTCCTGTACCACTATACCCGGCTCCACCCTGAGCGCCCCATACTTCTAGGATAGCTGCACAGTTGCTTGTCGCTTTATAACTTTGTACTCCTCCTGTATAGGCAAAGTTCTTTACTGTATAGGTTACTGATACTGATTTTTCACTTGTATTTCCTGCTTTATCTTTTACTACTACTTTTGCTGTATAACTTGGTTTATTTGCATAGTTTAATCCTGTATATGTATATGTATTTCCTGTTTGTGTTGTTTTACTTGCATTATTTAAATAATATTGATAGGTTCCACTACTTGCTAATCCACTTGTTCCATCACTTGCACTGACTCTTACAGATAGTGTTGTTGCTCCTGTTCCTGTTTTTGTAATACTTGATATCGTTGGTCCTACTGTATCTCTTGTAAAGACTAGGTTACTACTTGTTGTTTTTCTTCCTGATTTGTCATAGGCATATGCTGTAACGGTCCACTTTCCATCCGCTGTTATCGTAAATGTTCCATTGTTTGCTATCTCTGTTTCTCCTATGTTTACTGCCTGATTTGTTGTTACACTTTGTCCTGCTACTGTTCCATTTCCTTTGGCTGTTCCTGTTATGGTGTAGGT
>CALYAK010000030.1 GCA_944393505.1 uncultured Clostridia bacterium
TTGCTTTCTTTATAATATCTATAATTAAACTATATGCATCATAGATTTGTCCATCAAAAAATATGCTTTGTTTAAATTCTGATTTTTCATTTTTTTGAAGTTCATCAAAAACTTTTTCAAACTTTTTTTCATGCTCCGTTAACATTTTGTTTTGTTCCAATATTTTATATTCTACGTTTGTTAGTCTTTCAAATACTTGTCCATTTCCTGCAATAAATCTTCGCATTTCAACAAAAGCATTCATAATACTAATACTTACTTGTATCGCTACTTGATTTCTTAACAATCCTGAAAGCATTGCAATTCCCTGTTCTGTAAATACATATGGTAATGTTCTTCTGCCTCCATAGTTTTCTTTTTCCAAACTTGAGGTTGCAATTTGCAACCTCAAGTTTTCTGTCTCATTTTCTGTTAATTGAAAACAAAAATTTTCTGGAAATCTTTCTTTATTCCTTCTTACAGCTAAATTAATATATTTTGTTTCATAGTGATATAACATAGCTACATCACTATCTAACATTACTTGTTTTCCTCTAATTGTGTAAATTAAATTTTTAATATTATCTGTTTCAGATTTTACTACATCTGCTTCTTTATTTACTAGTATAATATTATCATTTTCTTTTTCCATAACTATCACTCTTCTTGTAATATAACTCATAATAACATATTTAGATGATTTATTATTATTTTTTTACTACATTTATTACCATTTGTATGATATTACTGTATGATACATTTTAAAACATTTGTTTGTGTTTGTCAAGTATTTTTTGATTAACAAGGATTGTATATCCCCATTGGTGTTTTCTCCTTGTTAGGTTTCAAACAGGAATTTTTCCTGGCAACAAACCATAGCTCTGGCTACCTAACTTCTCCTCGAATTTGTAACCACAAGTCTTGCATTGGCAAACTAATTTGATATTATCTTTGACTTGTATGCAAAAAAAGTCGAATTATCTGTATTTTTCATTGTATTCCAATTCTTTTTGTGATAGAATCGCAACGAAAGCAGTCATACAACTGTCAAAATTTTGTTGAAGGAGGTTTATGCAGTTGTGAAACGAACACGGAACCTATTTGTTCTAGCCTCAGAAACAGCAGAACTAATTCCACGGACTCTTGAAGAAATGCAATTCAAAGGCATCAATGTTTCAAATGTTGATCAGGAAATTACAACTTCCGACATACTGAACACCTACGCCCAAAACAAAAGCCTTATCTGTGCAAATATTTCTCCGGATCTGGCAAGAAAATTCAATCCGATTCAAATTACCATAGTCAGCGGTGGCTCGCAAAAGTTCCTTACCCCTTATTCCCGCCCGTGCATCGATGTGAGTCAAGACATTGCCAAGCAATTTGAGAAAATTGCGGATGCTCTCGACTGTGACATTGGCGATCATGTCTCTAATAGCTCTGGATTGGATGGTATTCCCAGTATAGAAAAGTGTGGTTATTGCCAGTATTTGGCTGACCCTACACGGGAATATGCAAAGACAGTCTATCAAAACGAAGACTTCTTTGCTTTTACTACCATTGGGCAGTTCATTCTTGGCTATTTGCTCATTATTCCGCTAGAGCACGTCATGTCCATCGCAGAATTAGATTCCAGACGTAAGCAGGAATTTCTTAATGTTTTAGACGATATCAGCTACATTTTGAAACTGACCTACCATACGGATAATATCCTAGTTTGGGAGAACGGCACTGGAAATTCTGGTAAAGGCAAAGCCAAGGACTCCATTGTACACGCACATATCCACGTAGCCTGCAGTCATTTAGACGAAAAGCAGATTCAGGGCATTTCTGGTTTTCCAATGACAAGTATTTCGTTTGAGGACTTATCTGCTTATGGTCAACACTCGTATTTGCTCCTCAAGGATAAGCATGATGGAAATTGGAAAATTAATGATGATCCGTCTCTCTATATTCCTCGCCAGTATATTCGTCAGCTCTTAGCAGAAGAGCACGGAATTCCAGGCGAAGAGTGGAATTGGAGAAAATATCCTTTCCATGAGCGCCGGATCCAGGCAACAACAGATATCTATCAGGCACTAAAGTCCAATTGGAACACCCTTCCGGACCGTATCAAGCAGAACACGCAAATTCTCATGTCCACTTTCTAATGCATAAAAACCCAAATACGGCAACACTTTTCTCTGATTTGAAAAAGTGTTGCCGTATTACTTTTATTATCTTACTATTTTTCCATTTATTTTTTCTTTTTGCTATTTGCAATCGACTAAAATCAGCGGAACTTCCATCTCATTTGGTGTAAAACCACAATGCGTTGCCTTTTTATTTTTCTTTTCTTCCCCTACATAAGTTTCTAATTTGATAACGGTATCTCCAATTGCGATCGCAATATAGTTTCCAATAAAATCATCAATCTTCGGGTGTTTCTTTCCTTCTCCCAAAAATTTCTTTTTCAAAAATTCTTCCTTTGTATAAAGGATGTATTCTCCTTCGAATTTTTCACGAAATAGTTTTTCAAATTTTTCTTTTTTCTCTTCTTTTACCCAGAAAGCAATACTTCTAGATTCTAGACTAGCTGGCATAGATAGACAATCTTGAATCTCTTCTAAGTCAAGTATTGAATAACTAGCCTTTATATCTCGATGTCCATGATCTGCACAAACAATCACAAGTGTATTCGTTCCTTTTAAAGTTTGACACATTTTTTCAATTTTTGTTTGAGCGTCTAAAATATATTGTTTCGCTTCTTCCGAATAACAGCCATATTTATGTAAAAGGGAATCTGGATTTTCTTGATAACCAAGAATAAAGTTACGTTCTGAATTTTTGCAAATTGCTTCGATTGCATCACAAAGGAGATCAACATGATCAGCATTGATATTTCTTTTACTTCTTGCCTCACAAAAAGTGGGATTTACTTCATATCCTTTTACGTCTGGACTGGCTAACTCAATTTGTTGATAAACCGGCATATATTTAACAAGATTATATACGTCATATCGTACATTCTGAATTGATTCTTTGGTATAGGAATCAATCTTCCTTAACATTTCAATTGCTCTTCCATATTCTTTGAAATATTGTGACATTGCAATCCAGCCTGTTTCAATCGGTGGTTTTCCAGAATAATATGTAGTCATGGCAGCAGTTGTTGTCGATGGACAAACCGATGTAATCACTGCTTTTTTGCTTCTTTGAAAAAATCCATCTGGTGAAACACCTTTTAAAATATGTTCTCCCATACCGTCTAAGATGATTAAAACAACATTTTTATATTGTTTTTTTAAAGCTTCATCTAATTCTGGTAAACTGGAATAATCTGTTTTTACTTGATAATACCTTAGAATTGAGTTAATGACATTTAAGATACTATGCTTGTAATCTGGAAATATAATTTTCTTTTCTTGCATTTCTTTCTCCTATTCTTTCATTCTTTCTTTTTTCTTTGTTTATTCTATCATAATCTTTTTGAAATTCAATCCTGTTTTCCACCTTTTTAAAATTTAAAAGAAAAAAAGAACCCCCATGATGACATCGCCACCGTGGGGGTTGGGTTTCTACTTACAGTAAACTTCTGCTGACGTACAAGAACATTACCTCATAGATGTCTGTGAATTCCAAGCATCCAATTCGATAACGATCCAGCTTCGTCTCGCCCTTGGTTGTAACCAAGGTAGTTTCGGAAACTTTGTACTTCTTGATTTCATCCCAATTTTTCCGAAACTCATGAAAATGATCCGCTAAATCGCTTACATCAATTCGATCTTCTTCTTTTTCCGCCCCATAGATGAGTAATGTCGTAACATCCCATGCACCAAAAGGGAACATCTCTTCCTTCAGAAGTCGAATCTCTGCAAAAGTTTGGACAGGCTTTGCCTTCGGATCGTCAAACTCCGCCTCAACCGGAAGTCTTGCAAAGTGTTTCATCGCCACAACCTGCTTTATGTCAAACATTGAAATGGTTTCCATCAGAAGCTTGAGTTTAATGCTGTGGTTCGGTAAAGTTTTTCCGGTTTCTTGCCAAGTAGTGCGAAGCAAGGCGTATTCATCAAAGTAAGATTCCTGCTCTTCTTTGAGGTTGATCTGATAGTCCTCTTCTTCAACGAGTAATCTCGGACCGCAAGCGATGAAAATGAGGAAGATTAAAAGATACTTAATTGCTTCTTCATCCGATACATTTTCAGCACCATTTTTGTCAATCTTCGAAACGAGACCTTCAAAAATCTCCTTCATGTTGACATCGTACAACCGCAAGTACTCAAAATGAATGAGGTCTTTCAGAATATCCAGAGCAGTATGAAGCATATTTTGGTAGGCAATATCTCTGCTCTTTCTCGTTGTGATCTGCTTGCTGTAGTCCATCGTGCCAGGAATTAATCCCCAAAACTTTTCGGCTACCTCGCGCTGTTTCTTTGGTAAGCTTTTAATCGCGTTTTCCAATCCCTCCAAATCAATTTTCAGATTCGGGATACTTCCTCCCTTTAGAGGTTTTCTTCCCGATTTGATCTGTTGCGACAGATTCGCCAAAGCTTTTCTGTCATAGTCTACTGTCCGTTTCTTTTTTCCCATTTGATCAAGTCCTTTCGATACTCTAACGAGTGTCTTGTAAAAGAGTAATCTCTTTTATTATATCATATGTTTACATAAATTAAAAGTTTTTTCTAATTTTTTCCTTCTTTCATTGCTTCCTTTTCCCCATTACGATTTTCTTCTATTTTTATTTTAGCAAATACATAAATACTGCTAAAAACATCTAAACAGAATAGTAAACTTAAAATAATATGAATGGCAAAGGTTGCAGCCGAAATCATTTTAGATTTGTAAGCAGAAACCAAAGCAAAAATTTCATAAATCGATGTTGCCAAAACAAGAGCATAATCCACAATCACTAAAATTGGTATTAGGATAAAAAAGCCTGGAACAACTGCAAGTGCAAATCCGCAAAAGAAAATAAAGATAAATGCTGGAATCAAAGCAATCTTTCCAATCATTGCAAGAAATGCATATTCTTTTCCATTCTTGTTATCTTTTCTTTGAAAGAAAGGAGCAATGAGATTTAGTAAGAATAGTACAAACAAAACAATTGCAAAATAGCCAAAGGCTTCAAATTTATCTTGAATAAGTAAACTGATCCATACATAGACCGAGATAACCAATAGTAACATTGGTATTTTATTTTTTAATTTTTTCATTTTTTTCTTCTCCTATGTTAAATCTTTTACATCAATTTCTTCCGTAGATACATAATATCTCTTGTAATTCTGTGGATCTAGGTACACTGGTAAAGTGGTTAATTGTTTTTCTGCAAGAATTGGACGAGGATCATACCAAAGATTTTCACTTCTGAATAAATAATACTCTCCAGATTGAGGATCTCTCCAACGACAGATGATAACAAAAGGTGATCTACCATTTACTCGATAACCGCGGTTTAATTGGACTTCATTGATTTCTGCTCCTACACATTCTCCATTTTGCATTAACGATTCTTTTTTGCTTTTTCCTTTTAATTTTGTAATGGTTAATCCTCCACCAATTAGTGTGAATATTACTCCCATTCCCAAAAGAATCCAGTTCGCAATTTGCTGTGAAGTTGCAGAAATATTGGATGGATTTTGTGGATCATAGAAAATCGCAACTTCATCTCCCTCATACATACTAGAATCATAGCTATCTAATCTTGCTTCCATTGTTCTACCATTTACTTCATATTGAACAATAACGCGATGATCATCTCTTCCATAATATTGAATGTCTTCAATGATTGCCGTTGTTTCCACCCAATTATTTTTCTTTTCATTGAATGCATTTCCTAAGACAATTCCTCCAATCAGCATTCCAATTCCAACTATAAAAAATATAACTCCGATCAGTGCTTCTACTTTTTTCATTTTCTTTTCCCCCTATTTGTTAATTTCCCAAGTAATTCCTTGGTCTTTGGTTTGATAGGTCACAATGACCTCTTCTTGTCCTTTTCTTTGCTCAGCATCTAGCATTAGTTTCCCATCCTTTTCATATGGAAGTCCTTTTAAAAAGACGGTTTCTTCTCCAAGTATCTGTGCTTCTTGGAAGTTCTTTCCTCCATCCGTTGTCACAAGTAGGCTAGCAAGACTATCTGGATTTCCGCTTCTTCCTGGATCAAAGATAAATCCAACTTGTTCTGTCCAGAAGAAAAATTCAGAATCATAATGAACCCACAAAGCTTTATTTTCTGTCTCCAAGGTAAGATTCCACGTTTCTCCTGCATTCGTTGTCTTGAAGATTTGGATTGCTTCTTTTCCCATCGCATAGTCTACGATCATCACGCGAAGTCCGATTTGATCCGTAAACCATTTTTCATAGGCAGGCTCCTTCTCTTTTGCTGTTTGATTTACTTGCTCTTCTTCTTTTTTCTCTTCTAAAATTTCTTGTCTTTCCTCTACTGTCTTATCCTTCGTATCATCGTCCGAGTAGCTTTCAATTGGTTTATAATGATGTTCCCCGTCAGCCAATGGATCAAAAGAGCCATTTCCATAATATTCAACTCGTTTCGAATCCAATCCTCTAACCAAGAAATTCACATCTTGATAATACTCAACACGCGTATCTAAAAATCCATAAACACGCCCTACTAGTTTATCTCCTTCGATTTCCACTTCATGTTCTGGTACAATTCCAAATACTGCGATTAGTAGAAGATAGGGAGAAATTCCAACAAGTAGAATAAAGAATATTACAATACAAGTAATTTTTAACCATTTTTTAGGGATCTTTAAAAATAGCTGAACCATACCAACGATAAATCCAAGACCAATCAGGATACCAGATACCAAATAGATCCATTGACGATACTCGAGTGCAAACCATTCATTTAAGATCACTTTTCCAATTAGAAAAAGGCTAGTATACAAAATGGTATACAAAAGAATACTCTTTTTCCAAAACGAAACCTTTTTCATTTCCTATTTTCCCTTCCTTGTTTCGCAGCATTTAAAAACGCTTCAAAAATTTTTCGCATCTTCTCATCTTTCTGATACAAGCTTTCAGGATGAAAACGAACCCCTAGATAGAAATCCTTTTCCTTTGATTCGACCACATCTGGATACCCATCTTCACAAACAGCTACAACCTCTAAGTTCGGACAAGTAGCAAGTGTTCTGCGATGTCTTGAGTTTACTTTCATTGTTTCTACCTCTACAATTTGATAAAATTTCGAATCTTTTTGAATCGAAATAGAATGAACATATTCATCAAAGCTACGATCGTGATCTTCTGGATTTTGAACCTCTTTTGTTGTACCTCCTAAAGCTCTTGCAATGATATTTTGTCCAGCACAAATTCCTAAAATTGGAATATTTTGTTTATAACAATATCTTGCTACAATACATTCATATAGGTCTGTTTCTAATCCACCTTGAATTAAAATGCCATCGCATAATTGAATTTGTGCGATTAAATCTTCTCTTTCTTTTTGTGTTAGAGTATCTTTCCATTCATCTCCTGCATAAACAATTTTTTCTTGTGTTGGAAAAATTCCGATAGCAATTCCTCCATTGTCAAAAACTGCTTGTTTGATTTCATCTCGCACAAACACATCTGGCTTACGATTTTCATAGGTTCGATAGTGTTTGGAAAGAACGCCAATTACTGGTCTCATCCTTTTTTCACTCCTTTCATTTTCTCTTCTTTTTTGTATCATAACATAAAGAGAAGTAATACTCAAGATCGATTACTTCTCTTCTTTTTTCTTTTATTCTTTTTTTCCTGTTAAAATTTGCTCTGCCTCTTCCTCTGTTAAATAGCCATATTTAATCATTTTCGCAATGACTTGCTTTTGTCTTTCTTTTGCTAAACGAAAATTTTTGGTTGGAGCATATGCAGATGGTGCATTGGGAATTCCCGCTAAAAGAATGCTTTCATTTGCATTCATTTGACTCGGTTCTTTTGCAAAATATCCATTGGTAGCTTCTTTGGGTGTATCATAACCATCCCCATAATAGATGGTGTTAACATATAGCTCTAGAATTAACTCTTTATTCCATGCTTTTTCCATAGCAAAAGCCATAAAAACTTCTGCAATTTTTCGATCGAATCTTTTTTCCTGTGTAAAATAGATATTTTTGGCAAGTTGTTGCGTAATCGTACTTCCACCTTCTTTTAAGCTTAAAGTTCGAATATCATTTACAAAAGCTCTACCTATTGCAATCCAATCGATTCCAGGATGTTGATAAAATCGATGATCTTCTACTGCAATAATGGCATTTAAATAGGTCTTCGGTAATTCTTCAATTGGTGTATAGTTTTCCTTTGCTTGAATTTCAACCAATTTTTCTTCGAGCGGAACTTCTTGAATCGCTGTTTGATACATGGTATATCCATTTCCGATTACTAAGCTTAAGATACTAAGAATTACAAGTAAACAAACAATTAAAATTCTTTTCCATAACTTCATAAATTGCTCCTCTTAATGTTTCGTTTTTCTTTTTATTTATTTCTTTCTTTTTATTTTCTATTCTTCTTGAATCATACTTTTACTTCTCAGATAGGTAGCTAGGAAATATGCTCCATAAATACCTCCCATAATACAAACCGTTCCGATGATGGATGGTAATAAATCTTTTTTGTTCGCTAATCCAGTCATCATAGACATAACAAATTGAATTCCAAAAATGGAATGAATGATTGCTAATATTAAAGGTAATCCGAAGAAGATTCCAATTTGGCGAAATAACGCTTGATTGATCATTTTTTCGTCACAACCTATTTTTCGCAAAATGGCATATCGCTGTTTATTATCTGAACTTTCCGTTAGTTGTTTTAAAGCTAGTATTGCTGAACTTGCGATTAAGAAAATAATTCCTAAATAGATCGCAATAAAAGTTACAATCGTTGCAATTCCAACACTGGCATTCACAATCGATATTTTGGTCATTCCGTCTATCTCGATTCCACTTTCATTTAAGTTTTGAATGAGCTCTGAATCTTCACTTGAAAAGATTTCTTCCATTTTCTGTTTTTCTTCTTCTGCTGTAACATTATAATTAGCTACAAGAACCATTTGTTCTTTCATATCATCGGTTAGGTTACAAGAGTCTGGTACTAGAATAATTCCTGTATTGACATGGCTTGTCGACATTAGAATAAATCCTTCTTTACACTCGTTATATTTCGACTTGTATTCTTTTCCTGCAATCATTAAAGAATTCCCATTTGCTAAAACTTGATTTCTTAATCCTTTCATGTTATCAAAATCACAAAGAACGATGTATTCATTCTCTTCTAATGTATATTCTTCTAGCCCATATAGTCTTGCAATTTTGTTGTAATCTGAAATTTTTACAATTTGTTCTGCTGTATCATATTGAAGCATTGAATATTGTGCCTTTACTTCTTCAAAATGGTCTCCAAAAAAATCTTTCCATGTTAAGTTATTCGTCGCATAAACTGGTATTTCTACCACATCTTTTAATAAACTTAAATCAAACCCGTTGTTTTGTAGTGTTTCTTGGATTGTGACTTTTGAATCTGCAATTTGTTCCTTGGTAGGAAATACTTCTTTTCCGTATCTTTGATAGCTTTCTGGTAAATTTGCTGTCTTATATAGATTCAAATCGACTGGTGTCATTTCTGCTAATTCTCTTTGCATAGTATTTCTTAGAGACAAAAAGGATGATAAAATACTAATGGTAAGAAATAGCATTAAACAAATGACACTCATACTCAATACGGTTGTATTAATTTTATTATGAATTTGTCTTAATACAAATAGGTTGGTACCTTTTAAATAAATCTTTTGAATCGATTGTACTACTCTTAAAACCAAAGCAGAAAGAGACCAAAAGATGAGGATCGTTCCAAGAATTCCCATTAAAATTGGTAAAAGCAAATCCTCTTCGATTCGGATCGTATTTACTTGTGCTGTCACTTTCCAATATGCCCATCCTAGCATAACACAAGCTAAAACAAAGAGTAAAATGCACAAAATTGGATTTTTCATTTTTACCTTTTCGTTTTTCTTATTCGCATTTAATAAATTGATTAATTTATAACGCGATATCGTAAAGGTATTAAAAAATATAACGACCAAATACATAATAGCAAAATAAATACAAGTTTTGATGCAAGCCTCTTTTGAAAACACAAATTGAAAATGACTCATATCCGCTTCAAACAGTTTTGCCACTAAAATCGACATAAATTGAGAAGCAAATATTCCCACAATCAATCCCACTCCAAGGGAAATGATTCCAACAAAAATAGTTTCTAATAAGATGATTTTGGATATTTGTCTTCTTCCCATTCCCAACGTCATATAAATACCAAATTCTTTTTTTCTTCGATTAATGAGAAAGTTGTTTGCATATAAAATGAGTAATCCTAAAATAATGGCTACAAAAATGGATACCATTCCAATCAGTTCAATCATGAGTCGAATGATCTCTCTTTGGGATTGTGATACTTCCAGCATTGCTTGCTGACTATCCAAAGAATTAAACATATAGAAAATCGCAACGCCTAAAACTAGTGTTAAAAAATAGATGGCATAATCTTTAAAACTTTTTTTCATATTCTCGAAAGATAACTTAAATAACATCGTTTAAGTCACCTCCCAATAGAGTTTGAACTTCAATAATTTTTTCAAAAAATTCTTTTCTTGTATGATTTCCTTTTCTTAATTCATTAAAAATCTTTCCATCTTTAATAAAAATAATTCTCTCTGCATAACTTGCTGTAAAAGCATCATGTGTTACCATTAAAATCGTAGCATTTAATTTTTGATTCAATGTTGTAAAAGTAGCTAAAAGTTGTCTAGCCGATTTCGAGTCTAAAGCTCCTGTCGGTTCATCCGCTAAAATCAATTTCGGATTGGTAACAATTGCTCTTGCACTTGCTACTCTTTGTTTTTGTCCTCCTGAAATTTGATAAGGATATTTCTTTAAGATTTCCGTTATTTCTAACTTCTCAGCGATTTCTTTTACTCGTGTTTCAATTTCTTTTGCTTTTACCTTTTGGATCGTAAGTGCTAAAGCAATATTTTCGTATGCTGTTAAAGTATCTAACAAATTGAAATCTTGAAAAATAAATCCTAATTCTTCTCTTCGAAATTGATTTAATCGATTTCCTTTTAACTTTGTAATATCGATTCCATCCATTAAAATCGTTCCTGCTGTTACACGATCAATGGTTGAAATACAATTTAAAAGTGTTGTTTTTCCGACTACCACTTGCTCCCATAATGCCAACAAATTCACCTTTTCCAACTTGAAAACTGATATGATCGATGGCTTTTGTTAAATTTGATTTGTTCCCATAATATTTCTCAATATTTTTTACCTCTAATACTGGTTCCATTCTTTTTTCTCCCTTCTTTCCAATTTTCTTTATTTTAGCTTTTTTCTCTTTTGGTTGCCATCGATCTAGCTTACATTTCCCTTACATTTTGTAAGGTTCCATTCTGCTCCATTTTAAAAAGTAAAATAACTATTCATCGGAAACGTAAAAACCACTTTAGTTCCTTCTCCTTCTTTCGATTCTAACGCAATTCCAATTCCTAATTTGTCACATAGTTTTTTACACAAATACAGACCTATTCCCGTTGACTTTTTCCCGCTTCTTCCATTTGTTCCAGTAAACCCTTTATCCCATACTCGTTCAATTTCTGCTTCTTTGATTCCGATTCCATTATCTTGAATCGTAAATAGAATAGAATCTTTTTCCTTTTGCGCAGAAAAAGAAATCTTGGCACCTTCTTCTTTACGATACTTAATACTATTTTGAATAATTTGATTAAAAATAAATTGACACCATTTTGGATCGGTATAAACTTCTTGATCAAGGTCTTTTGTTTCAATACCGAATTTTTGATTCCAGAAATACTTTTTTATTTCTTTTCATCACTTCGAATACCATACTTTTTAAATTACATTTGGTAATATAGTAATCTTTTTCTACGGTATTACTCCTTGCATAAAATAAAACTTGTTCTACTAAATCTTCCATTTCGATTAATTCTTCTTCCAAATTTTCGCTAACTTGTCCCGGATTATTTTCTAAAATCATATGACTGGTAGCAATGGGAAGTTTAATCTCATGAATCCATAGTTCAATGTATTCTTTGTATTCTTCTTGTCGTTGTTTGTATTCGTCAACATGTTCTAGCATCGATTTGTTCGTATCTTCTAAAACTTCTTTTAAAATTTCTCCTTCTAGAAAATTCGGTTTTTGAAGCATTTCAACAATTAAATACTTCTCCTCTAATTCCTCTAACTTATTTCGTAAATCCTCATAAAACTTCTTCTCTTTCTCATATTCCAAAAGAATCCCTAAGAAATAGCAAAACAAAACAATTAGAGCTGTATAAAGTCGAATGAGTGGATGTATTTCATAAATCAGTAAAAAAATTTGTGTTGTTAAGATTGAAAAAATGAGTAATAGGATTGTTTTTCTTCGATCTTTTAAAAATTTACTTAATTTTATCATCTCTCTTTTTCTCCTTACTCTGCTTATTCTTCTTTTAACAAATAGCCTTGTCCTCGTTTCGTTTCGATTTTATCTTTTAATCCTAAGGTCTCTAATTTGTTTTTTAATCTTGTCATATTAACGGTTAGCGTATTATCATCAATAAAATTCTCACTATCCCATAACTCATTTATCATTTCTTCTCTTGAAACAATTTTTCCTTTTTTGCGAGCAAGTATTGTTAAGATCTTCAACTCATTTACTGTCAACTCTAAAGTTTCATCTTGTTTTTCAATTCTACTTTTTGAGATATTAATACAAAAACTACCACAATCAATCTTTTCTCTTTCCTGTTGGTTCCCAGCTCTTTTTAAAATTGCAACAATTTTCGCAAGTAGGATTTGTGTATGAAATGGTTTGGTCACATAATGATCTGCTCCATAATTCATGGAGATTAATTCATCCATTTCACTGTCACGGCTTGTGATCATAATCACTGGTATTTCCGATTCTTTTCGAATTTCTTTTAATAGATAAATTCCATCTACATTCGGTAAATTAATATCTAATAAGATAAGATTTGCATGGGTTGTTCTTAACTGTTCCAACAAATGATCAAATTTTTCAATTTCGATCACTTCATATCCATTATTTTGTAAAAAAATTTTCAATTCTCTTCTTAATTTTTCATCATCTTCAATGATTACAATTCTTTTCATTTTTTCTTCTCCTATCGCCAGTATTATACCATATTCCTGATGAAAAAAACCTTACAATTTTGTAAGGTTCTCGTTTTTTCATTCTTTCAATCTACTTCCTATTTTTTCATTTGATTCTTTTCCATCCAATCTAAGATATCTTGATAAACTTGCTCTTTTCCATTTTCATTTAGAATTTCATGTTTCATATTAGGATATAGCTTATTTTGAATGTTTGGGTAACCACGCTTTCTTAAGAACTCTTGGGAATCCAACCATGCTTGTTTACTCAATATGATTGGATCATCTGCTCCTGCAATAAAGAAAATTGGGAGATCTTTGTTTTTTCCTTCCCATCCTTTTCGCGAATAAATCTCTTTTAATAAGGTAAAAAGATTTTGAAACCCATTTAGCGTAAACAAGAATCCGCATTTTTCACAAGACTCATATTGTTCAACCGTTTTTTCATCACTACAAATCCAATCATTGGAAGAAGAAAGCTTTGATTTATCATGCGGATTGCTTGAAAAAATCAAATTTTGAATCCATTGACTACGATAATGATCTCCTTTCCAAAGAGTTTGGAACTTGACAAGCCCAATCGCAAGTCCTACGAATCGATTCCTACTTGGTGATCCACAAACGATGAGTTGATCAATCGCATCATCATATTTTTTGATATACTTACGAACAACCATAGATCCCATACTATGTCCAAACAGAATGATTGGTTTATCCGGATATTGTTTCCTGATTTCATCTGTTATTTGTTTTAAATCTTCTACGATTCCTTCTGCCTTTGTATCATAGAAATAACCAAAATCATCTTTGCTTTTTACGCTTTCTCCATGTCCACGATGATCATGAATGACACTTGCATATCCATTTTTCGCTAGAAACTCCATAAATCCTAGATATCGTTCTTTATGCTCAGACATTCCATGAGAAATTTGAACAATTCCTTTGATTGCTCCATCTGGTACCATAGAAAGAATGGATAACGCTAATCCATCAAAATTTGATTTTTGTTTTCTTTCCTTCTTCTCCATCTGTTTCTCCCTTCACTCTTTAATCTAGGTTCATTCTATCACAAATCAATCTCAAACAAAATACCTTACCATTTTTCTCTTCTTAATTCCAAACATGAAAAAGAGAGCAAAGTTTGTTTGCTCTCCTCTTGGTTCCTTCTTTTTTTGCTTTTTTTCTTTTTGGATTAAAAAATTAATTTTTCTTCTACCCAATTTTTCAAATCTTCGATCTTTACTCGTTCTTGTTCCATCGTATCACGGTCACGAATAGTTACACAGCCATCTTCTAATGTATCAAAATCAATGGTTACACAATATGGTGTACCAATTTCATCTTCACGACGATAGCGTTTTCCAATACTTCCTGCTTCATCATAATCGCACATAAAATGTTTGGAAAGCATTTGATACACTTCTGTTGCTTTTTCTCCTAATTTTTTGGATAAAGGTAAAACTGCTACTTTATATGGTGCTAAAACGGGATGTAAATGTAATACCACTCTGGTATCACCTTCTGCAATCGTTTCTTCTTCATAAGCATTGCATAAGAAAGCAAGTGCTACACGATCTGCTCCCAAAGATGGTTCAATACAATATGGAATATATTTTTCGTTTGTTTCTGGATCTGTATAGGATAGATCTTGTTTCGATACTTCCATATGACTTCTTAAGTCAAAATCCGTACGATCGGCAATTCCCCATAATTCTCCCCATCCGAATGGGAATGCAAACTCAATATCGGTTGTTCCATTACTATAATGGGATAATTCTTCTGGTGAATGGTCTCTTAAACGAATATTCTCTTCCTTCATTCCTAAAGACAATAGCCAATCTTTACAGAATTGTTTCCAGTAAGCATGCCATTCTAAATCTGTTCCTGGTTTGCAGAAAAACTCTAATTCCATTTGCTCAAATTCTCTGGTTCGGAAAGTAAAGTTTCCTGGTGTAATTTCATTACGGAAAGATTTACCGATTTGACCAATTCCCATTGGTATTTTTCTTCTTGTGGTACGCATTACATTTTTAAAGTTAACAAAAATACCTTGAGCGGTTTCTGGTCTTAAATAGATTTCTGATTTTGCATCTTCAGTTACACCTTGAAATGTTTTAAACATTAAATTAAATTTACGAATATCCGTAAAATTGTGAGCTCCACAATTTGGACAATTAATTTGATGTTCATCCATATATTGAATCATTTTTTCATCTGGCCAACCATCGACAATCTCTTCACAATGATGCTCGTGCATCCATTCTTCAATTAATTTATCAGCACGATGCCTTGTTTTACATTCCTTACAATCAATTAAAGGATCGGAAAATCCTCCTACGTGTCCAGAAGCAACCCATGTGGTAGGGTTCATTAAAATTGCTGAATCCAATCCTACATTATATGGACTTTCTTGAATAAATTTTTTACGCCAAGCATCTTTGATGTTATTTTTAAACTCTACGCCTAGAGGTCCATAATCCCAAGTGTTTGCTAATCCTCCATAAATTTCAGAGCCTGGATAAACATAACCTCTGTTTTTGCATAAGTTTACGATTTTTTCCATGGATTCTACCATATTTTACCTCCTTTTCTCGCTTGCTAGGAAAACAAAAAAACTTTCATTCCTAGCGATAGCGCTAGGGACGAAAGTTGACATTCCGCGGTTCCACCCTAATTAACAACAAGGTTTCGCTTGTTATTCTCTTTCTTCATTGTGCTCCAAAGCTCCCCATACGATTCATCGTGATTAACTTTCACCAACCGTTAACTCTCTATTCACTTTACTCGTATTTTTTCTTTTTCATCGCACCCTATGAATATGATTGTAACACCTTTTTTCAAAACCGTCAAGATTTTTCCACTTTTTGTATTTTTCTTTCTGATTCAAATATGATAATGTCTTAAGTAATCAAGATTGATTTTGTCTTAATATATAGAAAAAACTATGTTAAACT
>CALYAK010000031.1 GCA_944393505.1 uncultured Clostridia bacterium
AATGTATTTGTTGTTACTCTTACATTTTCTTTATTGTATGTATGGATCTTGATTGTCCAGTTTCCATCTGCTCGTATTTGGATTGTTTTCTCATTTGCCATCTCTATCTCATCTTCTGGTAACGATACTCCTCGATCATAATACGTTCCATCCATGTTTCCTGCTCCTGTTGTTGTTCCTAAGATCTGATACGTTACTCTTGAGATATCTACGTTATTCTCATCTTGTCCTGTTAGACTTACATCTACATCACTTTGATAATATTCTCTTGCTCCTTCTGTTCCTTTATCTCCTGCTGTTGCATTATTACTTACCCATACTGCTGGTCTTGAAATTACATCACTTGCTGTCATATTTCCTGCTTCATCTTTTACAATCATATACATATCATACGTTTTATCTGCTTCTAATCCCGTATAAGTATAACTTGTATCTTGGGATTGATTATCTGTATAAGTCATGCTTGGTGCTAATTTATGGCGATATGTATATCTTCCTTCTGTTGCTAATCCTGATGCATAATCATCTGCTGCCATACTAATTCGGAATCCTTCTCCGATTACTTGCTCTCCTTTATACAACGTTACAATTGGTCTGGATGCATCTCTTCTCACATTTAATGTTGGTGCTGTTGATAATCTCATTCCTCCACTATCATACGTATATGCTACAATTGCAAAACTTCCATCAATGGCGATTCGGAAAGTTGTTCCATTTGCGATATCTACTTCTCCTGTATCCACCTCTCCTGCTTGATATTCCGTATTTCCGATTGTTCCATTACTATATGCTGTTCCTCTTACTCGATACGTTACTCTTGAGGATCCTGTATCGGTTCCTAATACACGTAATGTTATATTACTCGTATACCATTCATTTTGTCCCATATTTCCACTGGCTACACTAACTGTTACTCCATTTCCTGCTGTTGTTCCTGTTTCTCTTTTTAACCACATCACACTTGAGTTTGATTTTTTCCCTTCTAAATCATAACTATATGCTGTAATGGTATACTCTCCATCTTTTGTAAAGGTTAATGTTCCACCATTTTCAATATCAATTTCTTTAATTAATCCACTTGGATAAAGTTCGTTATTTATTTCATCTACGGTTGTCGTTAAGATATATTTAATTCTTAATGTTTTATCTGTTGTTGCAATTTGGATGGTTACATCACTTCGGAAGAAACTTGCTGCGATTTCTTCTCCTTCTAGTACGGTAATGGTTGGTGGTACAGCATCTCCTCCGATCATACTTCCATCACTTCCACCGGTGTTCGTATTCGTTCCTCCACTGTTTGATCCTCCTTGGTTGCCTCCTCCACTTGATCCATTTTCGCCGCCCTCAGAGCTTCCTCCGGTATCTGTTCCTGGAATAATTCCGATTCCAGTATATAGCTGGTTATCTCTTAATTCATTTTGTAGAGCTGCTAATTGTTGATTATCATATTCTGTTTCGTTCGTTATCATATTTTTCGTATCTTTTGCTTGAAAGATAATTCCATCTTCTCCGATAACTGCATTTAGAGTGATTCCCGCTAAGATCACAAGCACCACAATTGTTACTAATAGTGCTAATGTCTGCTTTTTCTTGATTTTTATGCACAAAAAAAGCACTTGTTTTTTTCAAGTGCTTTTTTGTTTTTATTTTGCATAGTCTACAACTCTTGTTTCTCTTACAATATTTACTTTTATCTGTCCAGGATATTCCATTTCTTCTTCTACTTTCTTTGCAACATCTCTAGCCATAATGGTCATTTGATCATCTGAAATCTTTTCTGGTTTTACGATAATACGCACTTCTCTACCAGCTTGGATTGCAAATGATTTTTCTACACCATCAAAAGAATCTGCAATATTCTCAAGAGTTTCTAGTCTCTTAATATAGGCTTCTAATGTTTCTCTTCTTGCTCCAGGTCTTGATGCAGAAATTGCATCTGCAGCTTGTACAAGTACAGCTTCAATTGTTTGTGGCTCTACATCGCCATGGTGTGCTTGCACAGCATTAATTACGAATGGATTCTCTTTATATTTTTTCAATATATCGACACCAATCTCAACATGGGTTCCTTCCATATCGTGATCAAGTGCTTTTCCAATATCATGTAATAATCCAGCTCTACGAGCAAGTTTAGGATCTAGACCTAATTCATCTGCCATAATTCTAGCAAGGTTCGATACTTCAATTGAGTGATTTAATACATTTTGACCATAACTTGTCCTGTATTTTAATTTACCAATTAAACGTACTAAATCTGGATGTAGTCCTACTACACCAGTTTCCATAACAGCTCTTTCACCTTCTTCTTTAATGGTTGCTTCCACTTCTTCTTTTGCTTTTTCAACCATTTCTTCGATTTTTGCTGGATGGATTCTTCCATCTTCAATTAATTTTTCAAGAGCTATTTTAGCAACTTCTCTTCTTAAAGGATCAAATCCTGAAATGACTACAGCTTCTGGTGTGTCATCGATGATTAAGTCAATACCTGTTAAAGTTTCGAGTGCCTTTATATTTCTACCTTCTCTACCAATGATTCTACCTTTCATTTCGTCATTTGGAAGAGCGACAATGGATACAGTTGTTTCTGAAGTATGATCTGCAGCACATTTTTGGATCGCATATCCAATAACTTGTTTTGCATTCTTCTCAGCTTCTTCTTTCGTCTTTGTTTCAATTTCTCTTAATAAAGCTGCCTTTTCAGATACAAGTTGTTTCTCCATTTCATTCAACAATTGTTTTTTGGCTTCGTCTTTTGATAATCCAGAGATCTTTTGAAGTTCTTCTAACTGCTTTTTAATCGTATTTTCTAATTCTTGTTTCTTGGTGTTTAATTCTGCTTTTCTTTCTTCAATTTCTTTTTCTTTTCTCTCTAACGTCTCTGTTTTACGATCCAAATTTTCTTCTTTTTGAACGATTCTTCTTTCTTGTTGTTGTACCTCGCCTCTTCTTTCTCTAATTTCTTCATCTAAGTCTTTTCGAGCAAGCATAATTTCTTCTTTTGCCTTAATAATTTCTTCTTTCTTTTTGTTTTCTGCATCTTTTGCTGCTAAGTCCAATATTCTTTTTGCTTCATTTTCTGCACTTTCAAGCTTAGATTCAGCAATTTTCTTTCGTAAGAAAAATCCTACAAAAGTAAAGATCACTGCTGAAATTAGAAAAACGGCGATATTGATTATTATATCCATAATCATCCACCTCTTTCTATTCAATTTTCAATGTACATAAATATATATCATTTCGTTCTTATAGATACTTATTTACAATTCTATTTTATATGTATTATTGTAAACTGTCAAGTAGAAATTTTCGCCCACTTTCCCGAAAAGCTTTCAAAAAATTTTTCATTTTTCTTTCCAAAGTAAAAAAGAACTTAGGTTTTCCTAAGTTCTTCCGTTTTGTTAATTTTTCTTTATTTTTATTTTTTATTCCTCAATATATAATTCGGGATCCAAATATTCCCCATCTTTTAGGATCTCGAAATGAAGATGCGCATTATCTGCGATCTCAAAAGTAGCAGTATTTCCTACTGTACCGATCGCTTGTCCTCTTTCTAATTCTTCCCCCTCAACAACAAATTCTGTCGAAAGTAGATTTGCATAAATGGTTTGGAATCCATTTGCGTGATCAACAACAACCGTTAATCCATAACGTGGGTCATTCTTAATTGCTTTTACTTTTCCTTCTGCTGCTGTTTTAACAACAGTTGTTTTCTCAGCTTCAATATCTACTCCATTATGTGTTGTCCATTCTTTTAATGTATTTGAATAAACTAAATTATCTTTTGCAAATTCCTTTACAACCGTTCCCTCAACCGGTTTTTCGAAAGTTGGATTTTCCACTTTTTCTTCTACCTTTGTTGTTTCTATTTCAGCCTCACTTGTAGTTGTATTGGTAGAAGTTTTTGTTTCCTCATTTTTCGAAGTTGTATTCTGTTCCTCTTCTTGCACTTTTTTGTTTTCTGTCGCGCTTGTATTAACCGCGATTTTTGTTCCCTCTTCTTTGTTATTTTCCTCTTCTACATCGTTCTCAACCATCTCATTTACACTTTTTCCCATGGAAGAACTAGCTTCTGCAGTTTGCAACTCTATCCTTTCGTCTAATTGATTTCCGATCGAATTCAAATTGTTATAGCTAGATCTTCCTACTTCAAAATTGTCGTCTGCATAATTTCCATAAAATATGAAACTTGCGATAAAAGCAACAATTGCTACCACTAAAATACTAACTGAAATGTAGATAATATGATTAGAATCGTCTGCTTTCTTTTCGCTTCTGTTTCGATTTTCTCTCCTCATCTTTTTATACCTCCCTATCTTGACTTGTTTTCTGTTATTCATTATTTCCTTTTTTGGTTTTATTATACAAAATCATAGTTGTTTTATTTCAATGCCGGTATAAAAATGATGAATGATTTCCGAATAGTTTTTCCCCTCTTTTGCCAAACTATCCGCTCCTGTTTGACTCATGCCAACGCCATGTCCATATCCGATCACTTGAAATTTCACTTGTTCCCCATTCAAGCTTACTTCAAAGTTTGCGGATCTTAATTTAAAAATATTGCGTACTTCCGTTCCTGTAAGAGTTTTGTTACCGATTTTAATTTCTTTTACTCGATTGCCTTCTGTCCTCTCTAAAATTTGAATGCAATCGCTTCCGTGCAAAATCAATCTCAAAATCTGGATGTATTTCACGAATCAGGCCCTCAAACTGATCCAACGTAAATTCTGCTTCAGATTGATATTGCGAATACGCATCTTCTCCCGCCGTTGTTACCGTTTGTAAATACGGATAACCACTACCTCCCCATACATTTAACGGCGTTTCTGTACTCCCTCCACTATTCGCATGAAAGAAAGCATTGATTGGCTCCCCTTCATACGTTATGATCTCACCTGTTGTTTCATTAACGCAGGCTACGATCTTGTTCCAATATTCTTCCCTTTTATCCTCCTCCCATCTTTCTTGCCTATCTTCTTTGGATATCCATGCTTGGCAACAAGTTGAGTCATCACAAATATCCGCATTTTCATGTTTGGAAGATTGGCT
Organism: uncultured Clostridia bacterium; assembly: GCA_944393505.1. Classification (GTDB taxonomy): domain Bacteria; phylum Bacillota; class Clostridia; order TANB77; family CAG-508; genus CALYAK01. The sequence goes on from CALYAK010000031.1 coordinate 5,047, forward strand.
CGCTATTTTATAGATTGTATAAGTCCTAGCAACTACTGCCTGTGCTTTTAACGCTTCCTTCTCATAACTTGCTGGCATTTCCGCTGATACCACTCCATAGAGATATTCATCCATTGGTAATTCTTCGATTTCTCCGGTACTTGTGTGAAGAAGTCGAATCGTTCCGTATTCTGGATAGGTATATTCTTTTTCTTCTTTTGGCACTTCGACCGGATCATTTTTTGAAACTTCCAAGGTTTGAAATTTTCTGGTTAATAGAATTGGAATTAAAAAAGCAATTACGGTAACTGCTATGATTCCTCCTAACAGTTTTTTCATGTCTTCTCCTATGCTATGTTACTAATTTCATTCTCATCGAACTTAAAATTCTTTTTTCGATTCGCGAAACTTGTACTTGGGTAATCCCCAAAATTTCGGCAACTTGCATTTGTGTCTTTCCCTGGTAATAGCGAAGAACAATCAATTCTTTCTCTTTTTCCTCTAGTTCGTCAATTAACGCACGAATGGATAATCGATTCGTAATCGTATTAGATTCATCTACTTGTGTCGACAAAGTATCAATAATATTAATTGCTCCTTCTTCATTGGTATAACTGCTTTGATAAATCGATTCTACGGGAAGAAATGCATCCATTGCTGCTGCCACTTCTTCTGCTGACACCCCTAACTTTTTTGCAATTTCTTCTACTCTTAGATCCCTTCCTGTCTTTTGTAATTCTTGTTTTTGTACTTCTTTAATTCGAATTCCTAATTCTTTCATACTGCGACTTACTTTTACAAGTCCGTCATCGCGGATAAAACGTTTAATTTCTCCTAATATATATGGTACTGCATAAGTAGATAGTTTTACATCAAAACTTGTATCAAATCTTTTGATCGATTTAATAAATCCAATTACGGCAATTTGATAAAGATCTTCTAACTCATAGCCTCGATCTTTAAAACGTTTTACAATGCTATAGATTAAGCCAGAATTGTCATTAATTAAATCTTCTAATGCTTGTTTGTCGCCATTTTGAGCATCACCAATATTTTTGATGTTATTCTCATACATATTTGGCTTTCCTCTCTTATGCTAAGATACGATTGGTTTCTTGTTTATTTTCTTCTTCTTCCGAAGAACTAATTTTCTTTCTCATGGTTATTTTTGTTCCCATTCCAACAACCGATTCGATTTGCATTTCATCCATAAAGTTTTCCATGATGGTAAATCCCATTCCTGATCGTTCTAAATTCGGTTTGGAAGTATAGAGTGGCTTACGAGCAAGTTCAATATCCTCAATTCCTTTTCCATGATCTGAAATCTCAATTTCCAATGTGTGGTCATAAAGCCTTGCAACAATTTGAACCATTCCCTCTGCTTTCTCATATCCATGAATAATACAGTTGGTAACCGCTTCTGAAACTGCTGTTTTGATATCCGCTAATTCCTCAATCGTTGGATCTAATTGCGAGGCAAAAGCCGCTACCGTTATTCGAGCAAAAGCTTCATTATTGGATTTACTCATAAATTCTAATTTCATTTCATTTTCATATCGTCTTATCACTTTTCTTCTCCCTTCTATGGCTGACAAGCATTCCATAAGAAATCATTTTGATATCCGGCTGTAATCGGAATAATCTTTAAAAGACCACTCATCTCTAGAATTTTCTTTACGGATGGTTTTACATTGGTAATTTCGATCTGTGTTCCTACCATTTTACAGAACTTATATCTTCCTAAAATAAGTCCGATCCCGGCACTATCCATAAAAAGTACACGACTAAAATCAAGTATAACTTTTCTAGGCATATATCTTTCCACTTCATTATCTATCATCCTCCTTAGTATCTCAGTTTCATGATGATCAATGTCTTCTGTTAATTTGATGAAGAGTAGACCATCTTCTTCTACATATCTACTTTTCATTTTCCTCCTCCTTTAAAATTCATGACTATACTATAACGCATTTTCCAGAATTTTCCTATAGCAAAAAATAGGAAGTTTTGTCGTTTTTTGATAAGTTTTCGACAAAAAAAGACAAGCTCTTTTCGAACTTGTCTTTATATTTTAGAAATTTGCTAAACGCTCTTTTACAGCCTGTAACATTTCTTGATATTTTTCTAATTTTTTCTTTTCCTCTTCGATCTTTTCTTGTGGTGCTTTTGCTACAAATCCAGGATTTGCTAACATTTTACTTGCTCTTTCTACTTCTGCTTGCAATTTCTTCTCTTCTGTTTGTAATCTTTGTTTTTCCTCTTCCAAATCTACCAATTCTTCAAATGGTATGAATACTTTTCTTCCTTGACTTACAATGGAAACAGCATTCTTTGGAATCGACTCTTCTGTTGGTTGACAAATCACTTCACTTCCAAAAGCTAGCTTCTTTAAGAATTCTTGACAGCTTAAAATTTCTTCTGTCTCGTCCGTTGTTACAAAGATTAATTTTGCTTTTTTCGAAGGATGTACATTCATATTGGCACGAACATTACGAATTTGTGTAATCATTTCTTTTAAGTTCTCTACCATTTCATGTGCTTTTTCATCCATTTGTTTCTCATCACAAATTGGCCAATCTGAAATCATCAACTCTTTTTCATCCGTTACTAAGCAAGCATAAATTTCAGAAGAAACAAATGGCATAAATGGATGTAGCAATTTTAAAGATGTCATTAAAACTTGATTTAATACATAGCAAGCTTTTACTTTTTCTTCTTTTTCTTGGCTATATAGCCTTGTTTTTGCCATTTCAATATACCAATCACAGAACTCATTCCAGATAAAAGCATAAATATTATCTAAAGCAATTCCTAAATCGTATTCTTCCATGTTTTGAGTTACTGTCGCTACTAATTTATTTAGTTTTGTTAAAATCCATTTATCTTCGATTCTTAAATCTTTGTTTCCTTTTTTTGCAAATGCTTTTACTTCCTCTGCTTCTACCATATTGCTAGTTACAAATTTGGCAGCATTCCAAATTTTGTTTGCAAAGTTAGCAGCTTGATCTAATTTTTCTGGCATGTATTTAATATCATTTCCCATGGTCGTTCCAGAAACTAAGGAGAAACGTAATGCATCTGCACCATATTCTTCAATGACTTCAAGTGGATCTACTCCATTTCCTAATGTCTTTGACATTTTTCTTCCTTGTGAATCACGAACAATTCCATGAATTAAAACATCTTGAAATGGTTTTTGTTTGGTTAAATACAAACTAGAGGTAACCATACGGGAAACCCAGAAAGTAATGATATCGTAAGCGGTTACTAAAACATTCGTTGGGAAGAAGGTTTTGAAATCTTCTGCATTTTCATCAGGCCATCCAAGTGTTGAAAATGGCCATAGAGCTGAACTAAACCAGGTGTCTAATGTATCTTCATCTCGTTTAATATTTTGAGAACCACAATTTTCGCAAACTTTTTGATCTTCTTTGGTTACCGTAATGTGCCCACAATCTTGGCAATAGTAGGCTGGAATACGATGACCCCACCATAATTGTCTTGAAATACACCAATCACGAATGTTTTCTGTCCAAGCAAAATAGGTTTTTTCATATTTTTTTGGAATAAATTTTACGCCTTCTTCTTTTACAATTTGAATTGCAGGTTCGGTTAATTCTTTCATTCGAACAAACCATTGCTCTGAAATTCTTGGCTCAATCGTCGATTTACATCTTTCACATTTTGCTACACTATGGGTATAGTCTTCTACTTTTACCAAAGCACCTAATTCTTCTAATTTCTTTACAATGATTGGTCTTGCTTCCATAGTTGTTTTTCCAGCTACTTCTGGCATTAAATCCTTCATAATCGCATGATCATCAAACACTTCTACAATTTCTAAGTTATGGTCAAGTCCTGCTTGATAATCATTTGGATCATGTGCTGGCGTTACTTTTACACAACCGGTTCCAAATTCTTTTTCAACAAAAGGATCTGCAATAATTGGAATTTCTTTATTCATAATTGGTAGGATAACCGTTTTTCCAATCAAATCTTGGTATCTTTCATCCTCTGGATGAACGGCTACTGCAGTATCACCAAGCATGGTCTCTGGTCTTGTTGTTGCAACAATCACAAATCGGTCCGAATCTTTGACTGGATATTTTAAATGCCATAAATGAGAAGCTTCTTCTTTGTATTCTACCTCTGCATCTGAAATCGCAGTATGGCAATTTGGACACCAGTTTACCATTCTTTTTCCTTTATAGATTTTTCCATCTTGATATAGTCGAACAAATTGTTCTAATACTGCGTCAGACATTCCATCATCTAAAGTAAATCTTCTTCGATCCCAATCACAAGAACAACCTAGCTTACGTTGTTGCTTTTGAATGGTATCTCCATAAAGACGTGTCCAAGCCCATGTTTCTTCTAAGAATTTTTCTCTTCCCACTTCTTGTTTCGTTTTTCCTTCTGCTTTTAATTTTTGAACCACTTTCATTTCCGTTGAAATGGATGCATGATCTGAACCAGGAAGCCATAATGTGTTGTATCCTTGCATTCTCTTAAAACGAATTAAAATATCTTGAATGGTTCCATCCAAAGCATGCCCCATATGTAATTTTCCAGTTACATTTGGTGGAGGCATCATAATACAATAGCTTTCTTTGGTTTTATCCATACTTGGTTTAAAATATCCTTTTTCTTCCCAAGATTGATACAATCGTTCCTCATAATCTTTTGGATTGTACTTGTCATTTAGTTTTTTCATAAAAAACCTCCTTTTCCCATCAAAAAAAGCTCTGCCCTCTTGCTAAGGGCGAGCTTTCATTCTCACGGTACCACCTTAATTATTTTCTTTTTCGAAAATATCTCTTGCACTCTTTAACGTAAGTGACACGAATCTGCTTACTCTCTTTTCAGCAAATCGACTCCAAAGCTACCTTCTGTTTTGTTTTCTCTGAAAGAAGATCTCAGCATACTCTTCTTCTCTCTGGCAGGACTTTAAAACATACTCCTCTTTTTCCTCGTCTTTTTCATGACCATATATTAACATAAATTTACAATTTTGTAAATACATTTTAATGAATTAGTCCATTTTCTAAACAATATGGAATAATCTCATTCTTTAACGTATTGGATAAAATCGATGGATCATCGCCTTTTCCAAACCAGGCAAATTGCTCAATTTCATCTGAAGTCGTTAGTTCTCCTTCTAAGTTGCCACGATAGATAAAAATATGCATATGAATCTTTAAATTTGGATCACTGGTTGCAATTTCTTGAAAATCCATAACAAATTCAATTTTAGATTCATCAAATTTTGCCTTAGGTCCTAGTTCTTCATGGCATTCACGAATCGCTGCTTCTCGCACCGTTTCTCCTTCTTCTACGCTTCCGCCAATCATTTGAAAAGTGGGCCTTTTTCTTGGTTTATCAATTAATAGCTTACCATTTTGAAAAAACATGGTTCCAACTACTTTTTTGATTTGTTCCATTTTTGCTTCCTCCCATTTATCTAAAAAAACTTGATATCCATTTCTTCTGATATCAAGTTTCTTCTTTTGGCAGGGGTACTAAGATTCGAACTCAGACTTGTGGTTTTGGAGACCATCGTGCTAACCGTTGACACTATACCCCTATTTCTACTTACGACATTTAATATACTAGCATATTCTTTTTCATTTTTCAAGATGAAATCGAAAATTTCATCTTGTTTTTTTCTCGATAATTCGATATATTAATAGGACTTGAGGACGATCAGTTAGGAGATTTTATGCTAGATTCTTTTTATCGTTTCTTTCTCATTGCTTTTGTTCTACTTACTCTTTTGATCACGATTTTCTTTTTTCCTTTTCTACCACAATCATCCGCCTCTTTCGAAACAAATTTCTACGAGCTTTATGATTCTGGCTTTATTTGGCCTGCACCAGGTTACACACGAATTAATTCCTATTTCGGAAAGAGAACTTCGCCAACCGCTGGCGCTTCAAGTTATCACAAAGGGATTGATATCGGTGCACCACAAGGAGCTAAGCTTGTTGCAATTGCTGATGGAAGTATTTCTTTTGCCGATTTTTTCGGTGGCGGTGGCTATACCATTACTTTAACGCACGAGGATTTCAAAATCACCTATTGCCATATTGATCCCAATTTTCTAGTATCCCTAGGAGAAGAAGTCAAGCAAGGACAAGTTATCGCTTTGGTAGGCCCCAAATATGTAACTGGGGTGAAAAATAACCCATACCATGATGCGACACGGAAAGCCTACCAATGGAGCAACAACTGGACCACATCTCCATCTTGGTATTCGAAAAAACAACCAATACTTAGATCCCCTTTCCTTTTTTGTAAAAGAAAGCAAAAAAGAAGAAGAGAATCTTATCTCTTCTTCTGAATAAATCTATTTTTTCTCTTCCATCCACTCTTTGCCATCAACAAATCTTGCAACCAACATCGAGTTTACTGTGTTTCCTGTTACATTTAACAAAGTAGCTAATGGGTCAATAATGGTTGCTACCATTGTTAGGATTGGTAGAGCTGCAACTGGATAGCCAAGCATTGTAATAATTAGCATTTCCGATATGGTTCCTCCTCCAATTGGAACTGCTGTTACTAATAACGTGGCAAGTAGGGCAATTCCTAATATCGATAGGACACCTGCTCCTCCCGAAACACTTCCTCCAAATAGGCAAACTAAAAACATAATTTTAAATACGGATCCGATAATCGATCCATCTTTATGGAAGTTGGTTCCAATCGAAACAGTTGTTGCTGCAATATCATCAGAAACTCCCATTTTCTTTGCTGCCTCCATACTCGATGGAATACTTGCTCCACTTGAACAAGTTGCAAGCGCTGTTGCAGATGGTGGTAAAATGTTTTTCCAAAAAGCTATGACACCTTTTTTCTTTCCAGCGATAAAAGCATAAAGTGTATATGCTACTACAAAGAATACAATTGCAATAATATTGTAATAGATAAAGGTAGTTGCATAACCGATTGCAATCGATGCTCCAAAAGTTCCTACTAAAGCTGCTAAATAACAACCTAATCCAATTGGTGCATAATATGATGTAATCTTAATTAAATTTAAGACAACTTCGTTAGCAGACTCTAAAAATTTTAAGACTGGCTCTCCTTTTTCCTTTGCCATATTAATGGAAATACCAAATAGGATTGCGAAAACTAAAATTGCAATAATATTATCTCTTGATAACAACTTGTAAAAATCATTTACCGTAACGGTACTTACTAGTTGATCTGGAATGGATATTTCTTCTGTTTCTTCTATTTGTGTTTCTCCATTTGTTTCATCTTCTAATTCTAAAGATGCTTTGATTTGTTCTCCATCTTCTGTATCCACAAGTTTTACAAAATATGTACTAAGTAATCCAACTAAAACTGCTATTAAGGAAGTTATGATAATCACAACAAAAATCGTTGTAATTACTTTTCCTAATCGTTTTGGCTGTCTCATCTTAGCAATGGATGTGGTAATGGTTAAAAATACTAACGGTACAATAATCACCATTAACAAATTAATGTACAAGTCCCCTAACGGACTTAAAACAGTTGCTTTTTCTCCAGCTATTAACCCAATAATAGCACCAACAATCATAGCAACTAACAGAATGATTGTGGATTTGTAATTCCCCCATAATTTTTTCATAATACTGCCTCCTAAAAAGTTTGGCAACAGGAGCCATAGTTATGCTTCCTGAATTTCCTTCATTTTATCAAAACAAATACAAAAAAGCTAGAGATATTTAAAAGAAATGTTAAAATCAATAGACAAAAAAAGACAAAATCATAACCACCCGTAAAACGGGTGGTTTGCTCTGCGCCTAGAAGGCTTTTGTTCTGGCACTTCTGGGCTTAAGCCCTTCTGAATGATTTGTCAACCGCATTTCTTTCTCAGGCTACCACTGAAGTGGTCCTAATCCTTTTTTTATTTTTCTCTCTTTTTCTTTCTGCTCTTTTTCAAATGGGTCTACATATTCTTTAATACTTATTTGGTCTGTTGCTATATCTTCTTGTAATTGCTTCCTTATGTATTCTTCTATTGCTTTTTTATTTTTGCCTACTGTATCCACATAATAGCCTGTACACCAAAAATGCCTATTCCCATATCTGTACTTTAAATTTGCATGTCTATCGAATATCATCAAACTACTCTTTCCTTTTAGATATCCCATTATACTTGCTACACTATATTTGGGCGGTATACTAACTAGCATATGCACATGGTCTGGACATAACTCTGCTTCTATTATTTCTACATCTTTTTGCTCACATAATCGCCTTAATATTACTCCTATATCCTTTCTTATTTTTCCGTATATTTCCATTCTCCTATATTTTGGTGCAAATACTAAATGATATTTGCAATTCCAAGCACTGTGTGCTAAACTGTTTTTGTCTATTTTCATAGATAAATCTCCTCCTTTGATTTTTATTTTTGCGGTTGACCAAACCAACAATATTATATCAAAGGAGGAGATTTATTTTACTCATAGCTAGAAGCTTTTAGAACCCCGCGTATAACGCGGGGTTTTCCTTAGCCCCAATAACAATCCACGGGTAGAACCCGTGGATTTTCATATCGGCCTATAAGGCCTTGTTACAAGCAACCGCTTAAGCGGTATCGTTTGACGGCTTTACGCCCGGTCGCTTGCGTCTTTATTACTTACCACCCTTAAAAGGGTCCTTATATTCTTTTATTGTTATCTGATCTGTCATCAAATCTTCTTTGAGTTGATTTTCTACATATCGGTATACTGCTGTCTTGTTATTTCCTACCGTACTAACATAATATCCTGTACACCAAAATGCTCTGTTTCCATATTTATACTTTAAATTTGCATGTCTCTCAAATATTATTAATGTGCTTTTTCCTTTTAAATATCCCATGAACGATGATATACATAGTTTTGGTGGTATACTCACATACATATGTATATGGTCTGGACACGCCTCTGCATTTATTATTTCTACTTCTTTTCTTCTGCATAATTCTCTCAATATCAATCCTATTTCCTGTCTTAGTTTTCCATATATTTCCTTTCTTCTGTACTTTGGCGCAAACACTATATGGTACTTGCATTCCCATGTTGTGTGTGCTAAACTATCTGTGTATGGACTTTTCATACGTCCCACTCCTCTCATAATTAATATTTTAAGCCGTCAAACTTTTAATATTATATCATGTTTGGAGTGGGTATTTTTGTTACTTTCCTCAACGCTAAAAGCTTTCCGTTACCACGGGTATAACCCGTGGTTTACCCTTGAAGTTAACAAAAAGAACTTCATTCCAGTCTATCGAATGAAGCTCTTTTTCTTTTATTCAACTAGTGTGATTGTAGCATAGCCATGACCGGATCTCACGCCGGACTGCATTGTTCCACTAGTTACACCTCCAATATAACCTGAACCTCCGACCACCACCTGCACCAAGAGCAGAGCCAGATCCACCTCCATAGTATCCCCCTCCACCTCCAGAACCATTCCAATTACCACTTGTTGCAGTTTGATTTCCACCCTGCCCTAAACTTCCTGCTTGGGTATTATTAGTTGGTGAACCTGCACTTCCTCCACTTGACTGTGTTCCTCCACCTCCTCCAGTATAATTCTGTCCACTATAAGCAGTCGTTCCATTTCCCCCTGATGTACCTCCGACCATTTCCTCCATTATAGTAGTTATTCCAATACCCTGTTCCGCCACCTCCACCAGCTACTATAATACGATTTGTTAACGCCGTTCCATTTCTTCTTATATCCGTAGCTCCTCCACCTGAAGCAGCATATGCTCCTGAGGTATAGCCCCAAGCATAACCTCCTCCATTCCAGCCACCATTCACTTGAGACGAAGAGTTAGAATAGCTTCCTTGTCCACCCACATACACATAAAGTGTAGTTCCTGATGTTAACGATATATTTCCTACAGAATAACCTCCCAATCCTCCATTTCCTCCACCATATCTACCACCAGCAGCACCCCATACTTCTAGCTTATATGTTCCTGTTATCGGTACTTTAAATGTTTGTGATGATCCTGTATAGGCAAAGTTATATACGTTTGCTATTGTTGTTAAACTTAATGTCTTTTCACTTGTATTTCCTGCTTTATCTTTTACAATTACTTTTAATGTATAACCAGTTGATGCACTTAATCCTGTATATTGATACGTATTTGTTGTTCCTGTACTTACACTTGTACTTCCTCGATAGTATTGGTACCTTCCACTTGTTGCTAATCCACTCGTTCCATCACTTGCACTCACACTTACACTTACCTTCGTTGCTCCTGCAGATGTACTTGTAAAGCTTGATATTGTTGGTCCTACGGTATCTCTCGTAAAGACTAGCCCAGTACTTGCTGCAGACTTTCTTCCTGAATAGTCATAGCTATATGCTGTAACTGTCCATGTTCCATCTGCTTCTACTGTGAATGTTCCACTTGTTGTTGTTTCTAATTCTCCCGTATCTACACTTTGATTTGTTGTTACACTTTGTCCTGCTACTGTTCCATTTCCTTTTGCTGTTCCTGTTACTCGATAAGTCATTTTTGTTTCCATTGGACTTGTCACATCACTTCCACCATTCATTCTTACTGTTACATTACTTCTGTAATAACTTGCTTCTCCCTGTGTTCCACTCGATACCGTTGGTGTATTTGCTGTTGGATTTACCATATCCCTTGTTACGATGATTCCTTCTGCTACTACCGATTTTCTTCCTGCTTTATCATACGTATATCCTTTTACTGTCCACCTTCCATCTGCTGCGATGACAAATGTTCCATTATTTGCAATATCTGTTTCAGTAATATTTACTTGTTGTCCACTTGTGATACTTACTCCTCCTATTGTTCCATTTCCTGTTGCTGTTCCCGTTACTGTATACGTTGTTTTCTTGTAACACGTATCATCTTGACTACTTAGTTTTACCGTTATATCACTTCTATAATATGTCTCTTCTCCCATTGTTCCACTTACTAC
>CALYAK010000032.1 GCA_944393505.1 uncultured Clostridia bacterium
GAACTTCGTATTTTCTTTCAAAATCATAAATTGTTTTTTTCATCTACTTTTACCTCCTTAAAATTATTTTTGAGGCAGTAAAAAAGAAGCTAACTTATTTCTAAATTAACTTCTATATGTTAGATATTATTTCAATAACTACATTTTCTTTTTCAGATCTTTTGCATAATATATCATATCAGTACTAATTAGATTTCCATCTTTAATTTCTTCATCATAATTATCTATAAAGTAATTCTTTAATGTCTTTTCATATTTATCAAAACCTTGTTTTACATAGAATGGAATATTATTTTCTGTCGTTCCAACTATCATCTTATCATATTTTTGCTTATAATTACCACATAAGTGCCTTAATAATCTTTTTGCATATCCTTTATTTCTATATTCTTTTTTCGTTACTAAATTTTTTAATTCTAATGTTTTATTATCAATGTGCAAAATTACTGCCAAAGAAATAATCTCATCATTTAATTGTAATCCATACACATCAGAATCGTTCAAATACTTCATAATACTAGCTTTTGATGGATCTGCCTCTAATAACATATCCATATAAGCTTCTTTGTTTTCTATCTTTTTTACCTGAGGTTTTTCTTCTTTAACAGTCTTCAAATCCATTGGTATATCTGGCTTTGCTTGATTGCGGTTATAATATCTAATCTCCTCTGAAAAAATGCAACCACAATATTTTTGCATGTATAACCCTAATTCTCTTGCTTTTGCTTGACCTTCACGAAAACCGACACGAAAATCACGATAAACAAACTCTAATTGATATTTTTTTGCAATTTCTTCTCCCAACTTTTTCAACTCCTCATGTTTTTGATAAGGACTTACAAGAAGTGTTGTGGTAATTGCATCAAATCCGTGTTCTTTGGCATATTGGGCAGTTTCTTCTAAGCGAGCTCGATAACAATACTGCGTACAACGATTTTCCAGATCTCCAATTACATTTTTACAAAATTCACGTAATCCATAATTTTCTTGAAAAATTGCTTCTACACCAATACTTTTCGTATATTCTTTTAAGGTATCTCTCCTCATTTTGTATTCTGTATAGGGGTGAATATTAGGATTGAACCAGTACACGACTGGTTCAATCCCCTCATTTCTTAAAGAATCAATACAATATACACTACAAGGAGCGCAACAAGTATGCATTAATAATTTCATCTTATTTCTTTCCTTCTTCTTGTTTTTCTTCTTTTACATCTTTTACTTCATGATATTCTTTTTCCGTATTGACATTCCAAATGGCATCTTTGGATGGATTGTTTTCTTTGATTGCTTTTACAGCTTCCATTGCAGTTACCATTGAATGATCCATATTGTTATATCGATGTTGTCCATTTCTTCCGACACAATATAGATTTTCATAAGTATTAATATAGTCAATCAACTCTTGAATATCTTTGTATGTATCAAAATATGCTGGATAAGCTTTTTTGATTTTCTCCACATGCATATCTTTAATATCTTCTTTATTCACTAAATTCATTTTCATTAATTCGCCAATTGCAAATTCTTGATAAGCTTCTTCGGATAAGTTCCAGTATTCATCTCCCTCGTTACAGGTATATTCTAGCCCAATCCAAACTTGATGTTCTGGGTCTTGCACTAAATATGGAGACCAGTTATTAAAGATCTGAATACGGCACATTTTTACTTCCGGCTCTTGTACATAAATCCAACAATCTGGCACAATATTGCCCAATGTTTTCATTTTTGTTTTATTCTCAAGTTTTAATTTATCTACTAAAACTCCAACCGTAATAAAGTCACGGAAAGGTAATCCTTTTGCAATTTCAAGAACCTTTTCTGGTACTTCCGTTCCTACAATACCAGTGGTTAATTCACTAAGTGGCATGGAAGAAATAACAATATCCGCATCAACCTTTACTTGATTTTCGCCAACTTGGCAAAGTACCGATTTTACTCGATTTCCTTCTACAACTACATTGGTTACACGATAACCTTTTACAATTTTTCCACCTTTTTCTTCTACTCTTTTAGCAAGAGTCTCCCAAAGATGACCTGGTCCATATTTTGGGTACCAGAATTGTTCAATTAAAGATGTTTCCGTATTGGCTGCATTCTTCTTTCCAAATACTTTTTTAAACATATCTTTGACAACTGCTTTAATGGAAATACCTTTTACTCGTTGAGCCCCCCAGTCAGCTGATATCTCAGATGGCGCTCTTCCCCATAATTTTTCCGTATATTTTTCAAAAAACATACTGTATAGCACTTTTCCAAAACGATTGATGTAGAAGTTTTCTAAAGATGTTTCTGGTTTTTTTACAAAAATTGTTTTTAAATAGCTAAATCCTGCTTTCATTGTACGGAAAAATCCCATATTTGAGAAAGTTTGCCATTTCATGCTAATTGGATAATCGAAGAATTTTTTTAAATAATAGATACGCGAAACTCTCGTACGAATTAGCATAACCTCATCTTCTGTATTTGGATTTGGTCCACCAGGAGCAAGCTCACGTTCTCTTCCTAGAATTTCGTCATCAAAAGATTTCACACCTTGAATTGGCATTAAATCGCTCCAAAATTTCATAACACGATCATCTTTCGAAAAGAATCGATGTCCACCAATATCCATTCGGTTTCCTTTGTATTTGACTGTTTTTGAAATTCCACCAATATCTTGGCTTTCTTCTAATACAATTACTTCATATTCTTTTGCTCCATCATTTTCTAATAATTCATAAGCAGCTGTTAATCCTGCTGGTCCAGCACCTATGATTACAACAGTTTTTTTATCCATTTTTCTATTCCTTTCTATTATTCTTTCCACTCAAATCCAAGGTGTTGATAGGCTGGTTGTAATGGAATTCTCCCTCTTAATGTTCTTGATAAAAATCCAATCTGTACCAAATATGGTTCATAGACATCTTCGATTGTTTCAGCTTCTTCTCCAATTGTTGTTGCCAAAGTCTCAATTCCGACTGGCCTACCTCCATATTTAACAATCATTGTTTCCAAAAGTTTACGATCAATTTCGTCTAATCCCATTTCGTCAATTTCTAATTTATTTAATGCGTGTTTTGTAATTTTTAGGTTGATATTACCATCTCCTAATACTAACGCATAATCTCTTACTCTTTTTAATAAACGGTTTGCAATTCTAGGAGTTCCTCTGGATCTTCTGGCAATTTCTTGTGCAGAAGTTTCGTCAATTGTTATATCTAAAATGTTAGCAGATCGTTTTACTATCGTAGTTAAATCTTCTGTATTATAGAGTTCTAATCGATGAACAATTCCAAAACGATCTCTTAGTGGTGTTGCCAAAGATCCTGCTTTCGTTGTTGCTCCGATCAAAGTAAATTTGGGTAAATCTAATCGAATTGATCGAGCACTTGGCCCTTTTCCAATCATAATATCTAAGGTATAGTCTTCTAACGCCGGATATAAAATTTCCTCTACACTTTTGTTTAAACGATGAATTTCGTCTATAAACAAAACGTCAAATTCTGCTAAATTCGTAAGTAATGCTGCTAAATCTCCTGGTTTTTCAATCGCTGGTCCAGAAGTAATTTTAATATTCGAATTCATTTCATTGGAAATAATATTGGCAAGAGTTGTTTTACCAAGTCCCGGAGGGCCATAAAGAAGAATATGATCCAGTGGTTCTCCTCTTTTTTTAGCAGCTTCAATATATACCTTCATATTCTCTTTTACTTTATTTTGTCCGATATATTCATCTAAAGTTTTTGGTCTTAGTGAATTTTCTAAGCGTTCTTCTCCAATGTCTTCCAATTCCGGACTGATTAATCTATTTTCATCTAAATCCATTCTTTTCTCCTTTATTGTTGGTCACTCTTCTAAGCAATTCATCCATCTATTATAGAAAAGAAACTTTATTTTCTTGTTTTTTTCGATAAAGTTCTGCTTGTTGTCTTGTATGAATCTTCATTCTCTTTTTTTGATCCATTTGATTGGTAAAACTATTTGGTGCTCCTTTGCAATTTTCTGCTTTTACCCAAATCGTTTTTGAATCAATAGAAGGATTAATAAAGACCTTACTTGCATACACCTTTATATTATCTTCTAACAGCTGTTCTTGATTATTAAATAATACATGATACTTTTCTTTTAACAATCCAGATAAATATCCTTCATAATCTAATTGAATTCCTTCTCTCGATTCTACTAATTCATCTAGATGTCTTAAAAATACTTGAAAGAAATCACTATTTGGTTCTGCTCCCACAATTGCATTTGTTATATGATTGTTGTGCTCAAATCCGAAAAACATATGAAAGTTTAATAAATCGTCAAAGTTTTCTAATACAATCATTTCATTGTCTAAAAATATTCCACCTTGATTTTCTAAGGCATATGCTTTCACATAATTTTCGATCAAATCCCAACGATTAATCTGCATACATCCATTGGTATATGGATGAGCCATTAAATCAAAATTGGTTTGATCCCATTTTACCAATTGGTAACCTTTTAATTTTTCTTTCCAAGTTTGAATACATTTTTCAATTTTCTGTGCTTTCTTAGGATTCATTTGTCCATCAAATTGGATATAATGGATGATTTTTGGTATTGCCATTTTTTCTATTTCTCCCCTTTATCTGTTTCCTTCTTTTCTTTTTCTTCCTTTGTTTCAGTCGCTATTTCCATATCTTCGATCTTTTTTATGCCAAAAGCTTCTTTATATCCTAACGTTACAATCGCTATTACAAGTAGTGCAAAGGAAATTGCTTTCCACCATCCACTTTCTAGTAAGATAACTGCAAACATACCAAGTGTTGCACTCACCCCATACAAAATCAGTACAGCTTGTTTTTGTGTATATCCTTTTGCAATTAAACGATGATGTAAATGTCCTTTATCTGGCATCAATACTGCTTTAAAAGACTTTCCTTTGATAATACGTCGAACAATTGCAAATAGCGTATCAAAGATTGGTAAGGCTAATACGATGATTGGTGCAATGATGACAATTGCTGTATAGGTTTTGGCAACTCCCATAATGGAGATAACCGCTAAGGAAAATCCGAGAAAGTTCGATCCTGTATCTCCTATAAAAGTTCTTGCTGGATTAAAGTTATATGGCAAGAACCCAACAAGAGCTCCGGATAGTGCCGTAATTAAAATAATGGATATAATTGGTGCTCCATTTAATGAGAAAATAATTAATAAGGATAAACAAGCAATTAATGTGACACCAGAAGATAAACCGTCTAATCCATCGATTAAGTTAATCGCATTTGTAACACCAATAATCCAGCCAATTGTTAAAATAAATGTCCAAGTCTCATTTAAACGAATTACCGTATCAAAGATTGGAATATTAATATTTCCAATATGTACACCAGATAGTGCCACACATACTGCAGCTAAAATTTGTGCTCCTAATTTACAAAGTGGTGGAATTCCCTTTGAGTCATCGATAAAGCACGCGATTGCCAAAATAACAATTCCGCATAAAGTAACCAATTAATTTCTTTAAATAACCGTCTTCTGGTAAATTAATGGTTTTTTCAACAGTCATTGTTATAATTAAATAAATAACCGATACAAAAAAGCCAGTAATAACTGCTACTCCTCCAAGTCTCGGCATCGGTTTTTTGTTTACTCTTCTTTCATTTGGTACATCAATTGCACCTACTTTTTTTGCGAGTACCATAGTATATGGTACCACTGCAAATGTTGTAATAAATGCTAGCAAAAATGCTATTGCAATATCGCCCCACATAATTTTCAAACCTTCCTTTTATTCCGATAAAATCTCAACTGGATAATCGATAAATAACCCACTTTCGATTACGCCTGTAATCATTTTAATTTCTTTCTCTAGTTCTTTTGTTATTTTTTCAAATTTCACATCTAAAATCACATTACCATTTTCGGTAATAACTGGCCCATCTTTTGAAATAGCCTTGCGAAGTTCAATTTCTTGTCCACCAAGCTTTTCTAGTTCTTTTGTTATATAGTCCAAATTTTCAATTGAGCATTCAACCGGTACTTTATTAGCTTTCCCAAATTCTTCTACTTTTTTACTCGAATCAATTAAGATATAGGTAATCGGCGAATTTGTCATATTGATTTTTTCTCGAAAGAAAGCACCGCCTCTTCCTTTGATCAACCAGTTTTCTGAACTTACTTCATCTGCTCCATCAAATCCCCAAGTCGGTTTATGAGCTCCCAATGTTGTCGTTGGAATCTCTAAACAATCGCATAGTAATTTGATTTCATAAGAGGTAGGAATCATTTGAATGGTAAGACCTTTTTGTTTCATTTTTTGTGCAATCAAGTGGATTGCAATCCATGAAGTAGATCCAGAACCAGCACTAATAACATCACCGTCTTTTACTTTTTCTAAGATTTTTCTCGCTACTTTTTCTTTTTCTTCTTTTCTTGTAATCGCTTTGTTAATATTTTCAATTAAAAAATTGGAAGTACTCATCATGATTTTTCCTTCTTTCTCCTATGCTTAAACTGCTCATATTATTTCATAAATCCCCTTTTTTGTAAACATTTTGTTTGAATTTTACAAAATTTTGTGATAGAATCTAGCGCGTATAAAAAATCTATTTTAGGAGGGATATTTATGGCAAACGTTTTTGATATTTTAGAGGAACGTGGTTACATTGAGCAAATGACACATGAACAAGAAATTAAAGATTTATTCGCAAAAGAGAGTGTTCCTTTCTATATCGGTTTTGATCCTACTGCAGACAGTCTTCACGTAGGTCACTTTGTTTCGATGATGGTAGCATCTCAAATGCAAAGAGCTGGACATAAACCCATTATTCTAGTAGGTGGAGGAACCGCAACGATTGGCGATCCTTCCGGAAAAACAGACATGAGAAGAATGATGTCACGTGAAGAGATCAATCATAACGTAGAATGCTTTAAGGTTCAATTATCAAAATTTTTAAGTTTTGAGGGAGAAAATGCAGCCATTATTGTCAATAATGCAGATTGGCTTCTAGATTTAAATTTTGTTGATTTTATGCGTGAAATTGGTTCCCTATTTTCCGTTAACAAAATGCTTGCAGCAGAATGTTACAAACAAAGAATGGAAAGTGGCTTAACTTTCTTTGAATTAGGATATATGTTAATGCAATCCTACGACTTTTTACACTTACATGATACCTATGGATGTAAATTACAAATGGGTGGAAATGATCAATGGTCCAATATCTTAGGCGGTGTTGATTTAATTCGTCGAGTTGGGCATTCAGATTCTTACGGTTTAACCTTCAAACTTCTTACCACAAAAGAAGGAAAGAAAATGGGAAAAACCGAAAAAGGTGCTCTATGGTTAGATGCTAACAAAACTTCACCTTATGAATTTTACCAATATTGGAGAAATATTGATGATGCCGATGTTCGTAATGTCCTATGCCTTCTTACTTTCTTACCAATGGATGAGATTAATCGTTTATCTTCTCTAAAAGATGAACAAATCAATGAAGCAAAGAAAGTTGCAGCTTTTGAGATTACCAAATTAATTCATGGTGAAGATGAAGCAAGAAAAGCCGAAGAAGCTTCTCAAGCTTTATTTGAAGGCTCTGGAAATTTAGACAATATGCCAACAACTACAATTGACCAAGTAGAAACACCAATTTTAGATGTTATGATTTCCGCAGGACTTGCTCCTTCCAAAGGACAAGCTCGTACTCTAATTCAACAAGGCGGAATTACACTAAATGATCAGAAAGTAGAAGATACCACTTATGTTCTTTCCAAAGATGATTTCAAACAAGGCTATGCCATCTTAAGAAAAGGAAAGAAAGTATTCCAAAAGATCTTAGTAAAATAGCAAAATTTCAAAGTACTATAAACAAAATTATTAATATGATTCATACAAAAACACCTTTTCCATCAGAAAAGGTGTTTTTCTTTTATTCCATTACTTTTTCAACAATTCCTGTATTCACATTACTACTCAATCGTACAATTGGTCTTACTGGAAAACTTCCTATATTTTCCGTTCCATCTGAACTAAATAGATCAATTGCAGAAACCACAATATTATCAGCCGATACTCCTCCTGGTCCATATCTTACAATGCTTTCTTCTGCATTCATCCCAATTGTAGCTAGCCACATATCTTTATTTAATGCCAAATTTACTCTTGCTAATCTTTCATTTGTACTTGCTATTTTTGTATTACTCAATAAGTATCCATAATAACCGGATTTAACTTCTAAAGGACTTCTTGAAGTAATATATTGTGTGATATAGGTTGGAATCGCTTGTCCTTGTTGAGTCCAAGGATCCACTTGTTGCTGTTGGTTTCGACTAGATGTACTATATTTCATCGAGGTTCCATAATTAAATAAATATTCAACTGAACTTCCATCTTTGTAAGTTACTGTACCAGTTTCTAAATTTGCTGTTACTCCTGTCAATTCATTTAATTTCTCTAAAGTCAAGCAAGAAGCACTTTCTGCTCCAGCTCCATTCCCATAAATGGCACAAATTTTATCCATTTCATAAGCAGAGTTAATAACTCCTTTTGCTCCTTTTAGCGATAAGTTTGTCGTTGTTGTATTTCCAGCAAGTAGTAAAAGCTGACCATTTTCTTCTCCGATTACATACCATTCCGTAATCGGATCTGTGGTAGCAGCATTAAATGTAACAGAACCTGTTCCTTCTCCTGTATTGATTTCTAGAGTCGTGTAAGATAAAGAACTTTCTAAAGCCCCTTCTTTTAATTTGGTTGGATCATAAGCTAATTTGTCACCAAAATGTAAATGATCTTCCTCGTTAATTTTACAATCTGGATCTGTACAATACACAAAAGGTTTTGCTAGTTTTTCTAAAACCATTAACTCATCACCAGATGTATCGTTTTGTATTTGATTCGTTTGTGTTTGAACATATTGTGGTTCAGTTGTATCTTCGTGAAAGATTTGCCAAGCAATTACGCCAAAAAGAATTAATAGTGCCACAACCAAAATACAGATAATAACAATTAAAACAACTTTTGCTTCTCCTTTTTGTCCACTTTTCATAAAAACTCCTCTCTTCCTTTTCCTTTGTTTCCTTTTTTCAAAGTTTATCAAAAAAATGCATTCTTTTCAAGTAATTCTCAAGAAAGAATCTTTTTCAAATCTTCTACTGCCAAATCCATATTTCTCATTCCATTTCCAACTGGATAATACGTAGGATATACAGCATATACTTTTCCTGCAATTTCTAATCTAAATTCTTTTCCTCTACATTTTGAAACACAAATATTCTGTTTTAAAACAATACTACTTACTTGATTGCCAAAAGTCACAATCTTTTCTGGATGAATTAATGCAATCTCTTGATATAATAAATCTAAATATTGTTGATACACCCCGATTGGATAAAGGTCTTGCATCCATTTGCGTACATTTTCCTAAATTGGTAAGATACATTCTTTTATCTTTTACATCTTGATACACTTCTTCTGCAAATTTTTCATCCCACTGATTGGCTTTTAAGGATTGAATCTTGGTATAAATTCTTTCCTCCATCATTCCTAATCGATAAAATAGTTTCCAAACATTTTTGGTACCAATCCAGGGCGAATGAATCCCCTTCCAATCTGATAAAGATGCTACATTTCTTCCAGTTGGATTCATAAAAACAAAACAAACTCTTGGATTATCAATACACCCTCCATTTGTAATTGCATGTAATTCTTTTGCTCCATATTGTAATTGCATTTGGTCATAAATTGGATCTAATTCTTTAATTGTTTGTATTTTTTGAGGTTTCATTGCCAAATCTCTCCATTAATCGATTGGGTAAGAGCCATGCAAAAAGCATCTTTGGTTAAATCAATTCTTGATATCACTCCATGGGTTAAAAAGTGAATGCCACCTTTTCGAGAGCGTAAATCTTCTTGTTGAAAAATTCGATCCATTAAAACACTTAAATCACTTGCAATAATCTCATCTACATATTTTTCTGGTACTGGAAAACCAGGACTTGTCCCAAAACTTCTTTTTCCATTCTTATCCTCTATGCAAGCAATATTTATAATGAACCAAGAACCCAATTGATTCGTAATACCAGATTCGATCGATACTAAATAATCAAATGCCATTTTCTTATCCAATGCGTATTTCTTCAAATTTTCAACTCGATTGATCGCTCCTTGTATAATTTGATCATTTACTGGCTCATCTGGCACATCAGAAGGTACTCCTATTCCTTCTACTTCTATGTTTTCAAATTCTTCTGGAAAAGCTTTAAAAGCTTCGGTTACTCCTTTTATCTTTGCCGGATTTTTACTTGCCATCAATACTTTCATTCTTGTTCCTCTTTTCTATCTTTGCTTTGCTTCATTCTATCATAACTTTTATGAAATTCCATAAAAAAATGAAAAATAGAACCTATTTTTCATTTTTAAAAAGCTTTTTAACAAGTTAATTCTTGCATTAAATCATGTACCGAAACAATTTTATCTGCTCGATATACATTGCTGCCACAAAACACTAACCCTTCTTCGATATTCCCCTTTACGCTGTTTACCAATGCTTTGGTAATACAATATGGTGTATCTGCAACATTACAGGTTTTAATACAACCATAGCAATGCTCAATCTTGCACTTTACTTTTTCAGTTTGTTGGATAAATTTGTTGTAAATTGCTCTTCCTGGCATTCCAACTGGACTATTAATAATTTTGATATCTTCTTTTTTACTTTGGATATATGCATTCTTAAATTCATCGGAAGCATCGCATTCATAAGTGGTAACAAATCGAGTTGCCATTTGTACCCCATCTGCTCCTAATGCTAAAAATTTCTGAATATCGGATTTATCCCAAATTCCTCCTGCTGCAATAACTGGTATTTTTTTCTGATATTCTTTTTCTACTTCTCGGATATATGCTACTACTTCTTTTGTAATTTCTTCTAAATTTTGTTGTTGATCACCTTCTAATTCTTCTCTTTTAAAACCTAAATGTCCTCCTGCTTCTGGTCCTTCAATAACAATCATATCTGGAACATATTGATATTTTTTAATCCAGTGCTTTACAATCAACTGGCAACATCTTAGTGAAGATACAATTGGTGCAATTTTCGTATTGCTTCCGATTACATACTCTGGTAATTCCTTTGGAATTCCTGCTCCGGAAACAATTAAATCAATCTTTTGTTTTACACATTCTTTTACAATTTCCGCATAGTTCCTTAATGCAACCATAATGTTAACACCTAGTATTTTATCTTCTCCTGCAATTTCTCTTGCCTTTTTTATTTCTTTTCCAATTGCTCTTAAATTCGCTTCTTGTGGGTTACGATCAAAATCTTCTTCTTGATATCCAATATCTGCCGTAGAAATAATACCAATTCCACCTTCTTTACTTACATTACCAGCTAAGTTATGCATGGATACTCCTACACCCATTCCCCCTTGTATAATTGGGTATTTTGACTTCTTATTTCCAATTGTTATTCCTTCCATATTCTTCCTCCTTCGTAGTTTTCTATACTAGATTATCGTTTTTTCAATACGAAGTCAACCAATTGACTAATCATTCGAGAACAAGAAAAAGAACTCCATCCCACCAATGAAGTTCTTAAGAGTTTTATTCAACTAAAGTTATTCTTGCATAACCATTACCACTATGACCAGTTTCTGTTCCACCAGAGGTTGATGGCATAGAAGCATTTCCAGCAATCATTGTAGTTCCATAAGAACCACCACCTCCTCCGGCTCCCCAACCGCCCGAGCTGCGTAATTATTGCCTCCAGATCCTCCAGTATAACCACCACCACCTCCTCCAGCTCCTGTGTTGTCTGAGTTGGATCCACCTCCACCAAAACCTCCATAAAATCCAGTATAGGAAGGATGAGAAGATATTCCTCCACTTGCACCATTTCTAGGTGCTTTACCACCTACACCTTTTGGATTTCTTAATTGTAGTCCATCTGCTCCATTTGAAAGCCATCCAGCTCCTCCTCCACCTGACGAATATTGTCCTACATTCACTCCACCTTTACCACCATATCTAACAGAGGCTAGTGCTCCATTTCCAGAACCACCAGATGAATTTGTTGCATTATTATTTCGTGATCCTGGTCCTCCTGATCCATGTTCCGATTGTCCACCTCCACCACCAGCTACTACTAACGGGGTAGAATCAGTCGCATTATAATAAATATATGATCCTCCTCCGACCTCCACCACAAGAATTTGCACTTTGTGAAGAAAGCCCTCCTTGCTGTCCTACGATAACATTTATGACTCTTCCAGAAGAAATACTAACCGTAGAAGTAGCATATGCACCTTTACCAGCTCTGCTTCCTCCACCTTGAGCACCCCATACTTCTAGCTTGTATTTTCCTGTTTCTGGTACTGTGAATGTTTGTGCTGTTCCTGTATAGGCAAAATTTGTCACCGTTGCTTTTGTTGTTATACTTAATGTCTTTTCACTTGTATTTCCTGCTTTATCTTTTACAACAACTTTTAATGTATAGCTAGTTGAAGCACTTAATCCTGTATATTGATATGTATTTGTTGTTCCTGTACTTACACTTGTACTTCCTCGATAATATTGGTACCTTCCACTTGTTGCTAATCCGCTAAATGCATCACTTGCACTGACACTTACACTTACCTTCGTTCCTCCTGTAGATGTACTTGTAAAACTAGATATCGTTGGTCCTACTGTATCTCTTGTAAACACTAGTGTACTACTTGTTGTTTTTCTTCCTGATTTGTCATAGGCATATGCTGTAACTGTCCATGTTCCATCTGCTTCTATTGTAAATGTTCCGTTGTTTGCTATCTCTGTTTCTCCTATGTTTACTGCTTGGTTTGTTGTTACACTCTGTCCTGCTACTGTTCCATTTCCTTTTGCTGTTCCTGTTATGGTGTAGGTTATCTTTTGGAAGGATGTTACATCACTTCCACTAATTCGTACTGTTACATTACTTCTATAATAACTTGCTTCTCCTTGTGTTCCACTCGATACAGTAGGTGCATTTGCTGTTGGGTTTACCATATCCCTTGTTACAACGATTCCTTCTGCTATCTCTGATTTTCTTCCTGCTTTATCATACGTATATCCTTTTACTGTCCACCTTCCATCTGCTGCGATTACAAATGTTCCATTGTTGGCGATATCTGTTTCAGTAACGTTTACTTGTTGTCCACTTGTGATACTTACTCCTCCTATTGTTCCATTTCCTGTTGCTGTTCCCGTTACTGTATACGTTGTTTTCTTGTAACAGGTATCATCTTGACTACTTAGTTTTACCGTTATATCACTTCTATAATATGTCTCTTCTCCCATTGTTCCACTTACTACTTCGATTACTGGTGGTTCTGGGGTTACTGTATCTCTTGTTACTTCTAATGTATTTGTTGTTACTCTTACATTTTCTTTGTTATATGTATGTACTTTGATTGTCCAGTTTCCATCTGCTCGTATTTGAATTGTTTTCTCATTTGCCATCTCGATCTCATCTTCTGGTAACGATACTCCTCGATCATAATACGTTCCATCCATATTTCCTGCTCCTGTTGTTGTTCCTAAGATCTGATACGTTACTCTTGAGATATCTACGTTATTCTCATCTTGTCCTGTTAAACTTACATCCACATCCGTACTACAATATTTTCTTGCTCCTTC
>CALYAK010000033.1 GCA_944393505.1 uncultured Clostridia bacterium
TTTTTATTTTTTAGAGCATAAAAATATTGAGGCAGAAAACTTTTAGAGTTTTCTACCCCAACATTTGACAATCAGCCCTTATTTTTTTGCTTTCTTATTTCTTTTTACTTTTCCTTTTCTTTTGGCTATTTTTACTGAGTTACTAAACTTTTGATATATTCTTCTAAGCCTTTCATGAAAGTAATATCATCATAGGTTCCATCTTGATAAACAATTTGTCTACTTGCATAAGTGGTACCTCCATAAATGATAATTTGATTTCCGTTTACATTTAAGATATAGTCATCTGCTGTTGTTTCAATCTTAAATGTTTCTGCGTCTAAATAGTTTAAATGGCTAATCTTGCTATACATTAAACGTTTGGTAATTGCTTCTACTCTTTCTGGTTCGTTGATCTCTGTGGAAACACCTGCATGTTCGATCGTAACATGGTCTGTTTGGAATAATTCGATCTTTCCATTTTTTTCATTATTAATACGGTTATCAATTAAATCTACTAGTTCTACTGGTAATTTTACTAATTGCTCTCCCTCTTGCCCTTCGTTATATTGCTTTCCGATATATTCTTTGGTATATACTTCAATTCGAATCCCATTGTTAAAATTAATTTCATAATTTTTTTCAAAATTCTTGGTATCGATATTTTTGTTCACTGCAATATTTTTCGAATTTTCTAAAATTCTTTCTAAAGCATATTGGTCATTGATTTGAATTGGTTCAATTCCCTCTTGCGTAACGGTAATGTTTTCGGTTTGATATTGTTTTGCTTTTTCCGTTAACTGTTCGTCTACCTTTTTGATAATAGAATCTTTAAATTCTGTTGGAACCTTGATGAGACTTTTCTTTTCATTATTGATTAAAGTAGCATATTCATCAGAATTGGTGTCAAATAAGATTCTTGTTCCATTTTGGAAATCCACTTGGTAGATTCCAGAAATCAAAAGGCCCACTTTATCCGAATAATTCGTTGTATCTAAATTCTCTAAGGATTTGGTTAGTGCTTGTACTTCTTCTGAATTGGTTATCTCAATTGTTAGATTGCTTGCACTTTCTGTTGTTGATTCTGGTGTATAATAATTATATGTCAAAATAATACGATCAACGATTTCCATTTGAGATGTTTGTATTTCATTTTTTTGTGTATTTTGATCTAAATAATTTACTGCAATCGACAAAGCGATGGCTAAAATTACAATAAATAGAACCGGTAATAATCTTTTCATAGGTCCTCCTTTCCGAATCTGCTTTCGATTATATCATAAACCTTTTTATTCGTACACATTTTCTAACATTTATTCACAAATATTTCATTTTTTGTGGATTTTTTCTTTCCATTTTTTTATAATAAAGAAAAAATGGAGGTTCTATTATGGAAAAAACAGAATACGAAGCAAGAATTTTAAAGATTAATCCAAATGATTTTATCGCTAAGCTAGAATCTCTTGGAGCTACCAAAGAAGATGATTATCAATACCGTCGTTATGTTTATAGTTTTCATCCAAAGGTTTATGAAAAATGGATTCGCCTTCGTACCAATGGGAAAAAGACAACACTTACCATTAAGGAATTGAAAGATCATTCGATTGGTGGGACGAAAGAAAAGGAAGTTGTTGTTTCGGATTTCGATATGACAAATGAAATTCTAAAAGATTTAGGTTACGAACCAGAATGTTATCAAGAAAATAAACGAACTCGTTATCATCTTAATGGCGTAGAAATTGATATTGATTCTTGGCCACGAATTCCTCCCTATGTTGAAATCGAAGGAAGTTCCGAAGAAGAAGTTATCCTTACCGCCGAAAAACTTGGTTTTTCGAAAGAAGACCTCATAACACTTGATGTTGAAAATATTTTTCGTCAAATTTACCATATTGATATTTCTACCATACCAGTTTTAAAATTTTAAACAATAAAAAAGTCAAAAGATTTTTTACCATCTTTTGGCTTTTTCTTTTATCTATTCTGTTTCTTTTTTTCTCGCTCTTCCATTTTTAATAAGTCTTTCATGACTTTGTTTCTTTCTTTTTCTGGTACTTCTTGATCTAATTCTTGTAATTGCTCTTCGAAAGATTTCCTTGTTTTTTTCTTTTTGGATTTTGGTGTTTTTAAATCACTTTCTAAAAATTTTAATTTTTGAATCGTTTCTTTTCCAATTATTTGATCTGCTATCTCAAAAACAGATTCATCTGTAATTTGTTCTGTCCAATGTGCATCTTTTCCGTAGATCACCCCAATATCATATTCGGAAACAATTCGCCAAAATTCTCGATTTGGATACCCAATCTTTTCTTTCCTTTTCTGAAAACCAATTTGTCCTAAATTAATTTCAAAAGGAACTCCATATTTCTGGGCAGCAAAGCATAATCTTCTCGTGATCATCTCTTCTTTTTCAAAGAAACCATCTCTTCTACTCAAAAAATAATCCGGATGAACAACAATATCCGCAAGACCTAGTTCCATAGCTTCTATCACTGAATCCGCATATCGATCTAAAATTTCGTCTGTCGGATGAAGTTTCACACGACAATCTCTTCCTTGTTCATCGATCACAAAATGTTGTCCTAAAACCATTTTATCGACTCTTTTTCGAAGCATCTGGAAATATTCTTTATCTTTCCTTGCATATTCAAACTCAAAACCAGATTGAATTTCAATCCTTCCTTCATACTTTTTCTTTAAATATTCGATTGAGTGTAAATATTCCTCGACTTCTTCATAATCCATACGTATTTTCGGTCGGATTTGATGTCTAGTCTTCGGATTAAAAGGAACATGATCTGTAAATGCAATTGCTTTTAACCCTGCTTGAATGGCATGTTTTACAAAATTCTCATCACTGGTATCTTCTGCATGTCCACATCTTCTCGTATGGGTATGATAATTAAAATCTTGTCTAGTCGTTCTGATCTTGTTTTTTTCGTCTTCTTTGTTTTTCTGAATTTCTTCCCAGATTTTTAGTTCTTCTTTCGTCGGTATTTCTCTTTCCTCTGTTTCTTCGAAAGATTCGTCCAATAGATTTCCAATCGTCAATTGCTCAATCTTTTTCTTTTCTGCTTGATGTATGATTACTTGATAAAAGTTATCGTTTTTCCACCTCTTTATTTTTTCAATAACTTGTTTTTCTTCCTTTCCTAAGCTCTTTTTAAGCTCTTCTTCCTTATCCTTCTGATAAAGCAGAACTTCGATTGGAAGTGAATATCGCTTTTTCGTTTCTTTAATCCCTGTTTCAATTGCTTCTGGGTCTTTTTGAAAGTCTAAGTTCATCTCTATTTCAATTGCTTCTAATAATTTCCCTTTTACACCATGTTCTTTTTCATAAGCTTGCATTTGATCAAGTACTTCAAAAATTTGGTTTCTTTTTTCTGGTACTTCAAAGTCAAAATCTGAATAACTAAATCTCACATTTGGCATTTGGCTTTTTAGATATAGCGCTATATCACAGAAATCTTGGATGGATAATCGGCTATGCCAAGCATTTTTTCGAAGATCATATGGTTCATCTGCATAAACAAATTGCTTCCATAGATTCATCGATATGATTGGGCAATCCTTTTCCTTTTGCATCCATTTTCCCAGCATTTTTCCGTAGTTTTCAATTTCTCTGATCAATTCCTCTTTCTTTTTCCCTACTAAACGATTCGGGAAATCGCGAAAGAAACACATCGAATTTAATTTTACTTGCATTTGATTTTCTTTTGCAAAGGCAATTGCTCTTTTTAAAGGTTCCAATTGGTATTCTTTTTCTTGATTAGCTCCTGCTACTGTAATTGGTCCCACTTGCTCTTCGAAAATTAATAAATTAAATCGTTTTCTTCCATCAATCATCTTTCCTGTTACAAATTCATATCCAGCTTTTACTTTTCGATAAGTTTCTTCTGGATCAATTTTTTGCGAAATTCGATTTGGATCAATTTTATTTCCTTTTTGATTGACACAGAATCTTAAAAGATCTTTATACGGTAAATCAAGATAACTTTTTAATTCTAGAATTGGTTTTTGCCAAGAAGTTTTTTCTTTTTTCTTCAAAAAATCTTCTAATTGTTCTTCTTTATTCCAGCATTCTCGAAGAATGTATTGGTATTGCAAGAAAAAGTCACCGAATCCTTTTTTCTCTTTTTCTGGCATTTCAATTTCCTCATTGATTATTCGCTTGATTGTTGTTTCCATTTTTTCTGTCTTTCCTGCATCAAAACGTATTCCGAGCCAAACGATAATCTTCTAAAAACTGAGTTATTTTTTCCTTTGCTTCTTTTGGTTCTTCTTTTAATAACTGAAATAATCGAATCTGTTGATCATTTAAAACAATTCCTCGGATCGGACAATTGAAATTACTCATAAACTCCATTCTCATTCTCCTTTTTCTTCTGTTTTTCTCTTTTCTCTCTTTGTTTAGTATAGCATAAAAAAAACTTTTATTACAAGATGATTTTCCCAGAACTACAAAAAGAGCAACATCGATGTTTCCATCTTTGTCACTCTTTTCGTTTCTTTACGATTCTTCTTTCCAAATAGTTTTCCAAGCGGATGCTCTGCCAATTTGTACGCTAATTTCTTTGCTAGAAGCAATCATTGCCATATAATTTTGATAAATTACTCTTTGCTCATATCCACCTAGATTTAAGGTAATACGCTTTCCTAAACCATTTTGGTAATCTTTTACGCAAATCAGTGAAATTGTTTCCTCTCGAATTTGTTCATCAATCTTCCGTCTTAAGCGATTCATAAATTGTTCTTCTTCCATTTTGGTAAACGTTTCTAGATTTCTTTCTTTCCACCATTTGGCTGCAATTTCAACGTATTGAGGATAAGTCTGTTTTACCTTTTCTTTTCGAATTTTGTTACTTTCCGTTATTGTCTGATAATGATTTTGGTATGCTTGAAAGAAATCCCTTCCTCTCACTCTGATGAGCATATGGGAAAATTCTTCCGTTTTACTCAATAATTTTGAAAAATCGAGCTCTTGTAATTCTGGATAAAGTTGTTTTGTCAAAGCGGTTCCATGATCCAAATCAGTTTCCACTAACTGCATCAACGTAAATACCCAAATTGCTAAGTTCATCGGCGTACCTCCCAACAGAGGTTCCGCTAACCGGACTAAAGTCCTAGCTTCTAGGGATAAGGATTCAAAAGTTCTTTTAGGAATCCTTATGATCTCCCCAAATTTTCCCTCCATTTGAAAAGCCTCCTATAGTTATAAGATAAAAATCGGTTTTCAACTAAGAAACTTTTCGTATTATATCACAGATTTACATAAAACTCAATCTTGTTAATCAAATTTTAATCGGATTTGTACAGTATCTTCGCTCTCCCACAAATCGTCATAGCATATTAAGGTAAGTTCCTCATCTTCTTTGCTTTGCTCAAATGTTAATGTTCCAGAAACAGTTCCTCCTGGTAACAACTCTCCTGCTTCTATTTCCGTTGCTTCATTCAAACCACTTAAACTAATACTTTTTAATTGTTTCTGTTCATTTTTTATTTTAAAATAATATGGACTATATGCAATCGTATCAGTTCCAGTATTTTGAATCGTTACCGAAACCGTTATAAATTCTTTTCCTTCTTTTGGCTTGATCGTTTCTGTTCCTTCTGATTTCTCTGCCTTTGTCACGCGAATCACGCGATCTCCTAATTTAGCATATTCTTTCATTTGATAAGTTCGCGTTGTGGCTTTTTGCTCTGTTGTTATTTGTGTTGTTTCTGTTCTGTTCTCTTCTGCTTCCACTAAAATAACGAAAAATAACGTAGATAAAATCATCACAAAAATGGCAATCCCCGATAAGGAAAGTCCGATAATTGCTTTTCCTCTTTTTCCTTTTTCTGTTATTACTCCGATAATACCAAAAATAATGCCAAGATTAATTGGGATGATTGCTAAGAACATACCACATCCCGGAATAAATGCTAAAATTAATCCAATGATTCCTAATATTAGTGATGCAAGTCCCATCTCTTTTTCCTCCTTTATTCACGATTTCAGTATAATCTAATTTTTATTTTATGTCAAGTTGCAAAAGCGGAGAGGCAACTGTCTCTCCGCTTCTGGACTTGATCCTGCAAACTTTTTTCAATCAGTTACTTTGTTTTGCAGCTCACTAATCCTAGCTTTTACCTCCTCTAGGGTTTTCTTTGGGTCATTCACTAAAATAGCGCTTTCTCCTATTAGCGTGTACTGGATCTTTGCGTTAGATTTATCTTCTTGCTTGCCCCAAGAATATGTGATTTGCGTTACCTCATCTCGGTAGCTCCAGGACGAATCCCTTGCCACTTGATACGTTTTTCCGTTTTCTGTCACGGCATAACGCTGCATCTTTCCATTACTCAACAGGATTTCATTTTGTACCTTTTGGTTAATGCTATAAACAAAATGAATCTTGTCCATCGTAGCAATCATCTGCGGGGTAAGATGAAGAAGCTGAACAAATGCCTCATAGAGATTTTCAACTCTTTCTGGCTGATACAAGCTGAATAGATAGGATTCGATTTCCTCTCCTTTCGGCACAATCCAAAGTTTTTCTTCATCCTCCTGATAGGGTTGCGGCTCATCAATCTCAACTGTTAATTGCTCTCCATTTGGAAGTTCCATTTTCCAGCTGCAGAAAAAACGGCAATAATAGCCGGTAAGCTTTCGCTCCCCTCTTTGTATGATTTTCTCTTGCAAAGTAAGTTTCCTTTTGGGGCGATACTCTATCGCATTGCTGGATACAAGATAACGTTTCGTCGTTCCTCGGTTCGTTACTTCTAGCTCTGTACAGAAATCAATCATATCTCCATACCGCATCCGAAACTGATATGCATCTCCTTTTTGGCTTTTTCCTTCAAAGCTCAAATCTCTAGATTGAAAATTTGCCAGTTGGATGGGTAGAGATACTTTTGCTTCCACGAACATTTTCTCGAGGTCCTTTGGCCTCCAATTTTCGTGTTCTAACCAGGTTTTTAATTCTTTTTGCAGGTCTTGGTCTTCGACCAAGATACGCTCACTAAATTCTTTGCTTGGTTCTTGGTCTTTCCGCCTCCATAAAGTTTTCAAATCCATTTTTTTCCCTCCCTAGTAGTTACCATTGAAGTGATTTTCCAACATACTTTTTACCTCCTAGTATTGTAGGGGCAATTATGCATAATATTATATCATAAGCTTTACATAATTTCAATTATCTCATTTTTTATACCAAATTGCTTACTAGCTAATTGGTATTTACCAATCCTTTTCTCTTTTTTAAACTCTTCTTTTTATTTTCGATTGTTTTATTACAAAATGTATTATACAATATGGTTGTTACTTTGTTCTATGAATCATATTCATAAAAAAGAGAAGTGAAAGGAGAAAAAAATGATCGATTTTACAAACAAAACATTAATCAAACTAAAACCAACTGATCTTAAGGATGGTATGTCCACTGTAAGTAATCTTTTAATTCCAAATGAAGAAATAGGTTTCGCATTTTCATCGATGAGAGATAAACTCGTTTTTACGAATAAAAGAATTATTGCTGTTAACACACAAGGAATCACTGGAAAGAAGGTAGATTATACTTCTATCCCATATTCTAAAATTCAGGTGTTTTCCATCGAAACTTCTGGAACTTTCGATTTAGATTCTGAGCTGGATGTTACCATTAGTGGCTTAGGCACCATCAGGTTTGAACTTAGTTCACAAACTGATATAAAAAAGCTAGGACAATTTCTATCAACTTTCATTGTATAAATCGGCTGACGAAAAAGCAGATCCAATCAAAAAACAGCATATCCCTTTGGCTTTCAAAAGGATATGCTGTTTTTTTGGTACCGAAGGTGGGACTCGAACCCACATGGTTTCCCGCATGATTTTGAGTCATGTGCGTCTGCCAGTTCCGCCACTCCGGCATAAAATTTACTTTCTTATCATAGCACAAAATTGAAAGAAGAGCAAGTTTTCTTTCAAAGATTTTTTTATTCCATCCAAAAAAGAGTTGCTTTTTATCACAACTCTTTTTCAGATTATTTTTATCTTTTCTCATCTGCTTCATATTCGATAATCTCAATCTTTGAGAAAATCAAATCTTTTTGCGCATTCTCATAGGAATACCCCACTTCTTTTCGATCTTGCTCGAATAAGTCAAATTTATCAAAATCGACTAAAACTTCCGTTGATAAATCCATTCCCTTTGGCAATGTACTATTGGTATTATCATAAAAGAGAATGTTCGTATAAAAAATGGCAGGCATTTTTTCTTTTAAATCAATTCGGCATAGTTTAAAGTTTTCCTCTTTCTTGATGCACAGATTAATCGCATCTTGTGGATTTAAGAAACATACATGAATCCCATTCGGCTCTTCTTCTGTTCGAACAGGCATATATACCGATAAATCGACCGGTAAAGAAACTTTTTGAAAAGATTCATGAATTAAATTAGCAAATTCTTTTAGTTTTTCTTTATATGAATCTAGTTCAATTTCTGGTCGAATATTTAAAATCTTAAATTGATTTTTCTTGGTTTCTCGATGTTGTGTATTTCGAATTGTTTGAATTTTCGTTTTATCTTGAAAAACTCCTCCAAAGATATCAAAATCTGCCACGATGATATCTTTTTCATTTTCCTTATATGCTTTTTTCAAACTTTCTAGTTCTTCTTCTAGTTTTGCTTTATCTGCCTTTAGCATTCTTTTTCGATTCACTGCATTGATCGAATTTTCACAAAGTCTTGCAATATAAATGGCATCAGTTTCTTCTTTGGAAAACTTTCTTCTTTGGATTTCATCCATTTGAACTCCAAGTTCTTCTAAGTCAGATTCATAATCAAAATATTTTTTAATTTTTTCTCTTTTTTCCTCTTCTTCTTGGTGGTCTTCTCCTTCATTTAAACCTAAAGCCACATCTTTATTCGTATACTTCCAAAATTCCAACAGACTTTTACGGTGACTCTCAATTTCATCTAAATAGGTCGTTGCATTCTTTATTTTTTGTTCTAAAATTTCTTTTCGATTTTTCAATGCTTTCAAATCTAATTTTCTGTTTTTAAATTCGTTTCTCTTTTTGTCTAAAATCGAGCAAAAATAGATCAAATCTTCGATCGTATAATTTTTATCTTCGATTTTTGGCATGATTTCTTCTTGTTTCTTTTCTTCTTCCTCTAATCTTTCTTCCTGTTTTTTATCTTGTTTTTTCTGATCTAAAACTTGATTCATTTTCTTTTTGCTACTCTTGCTCTTGAAGAAATATTTTACCTTTCCAAAAAAAGTTTTTTTACACTCGATAAATGCTAAAATTTGTTGTTCCTTTGCAGTGTACTCTTCATTTCGTTTTGTCACTTCTTCTTTTTCACGATCCAATTCTTTTTTCAATTCTTCAGATTCTAAATGAACGCGATGAATCATTCCATTCACACTTAAAATTTGATTGTTAATGAATTTAGGTAAAGTATGATAATTAATCTCTTCTTCCTTCCAATAAAATTGAAGCATTCCGTCCTCTTTAATTTGAAAAGAAAATTGATAATCTTCTGGAAGTTCACTTCCAATGATAAACAGTGCTTTCATTAATTTATATTGTTCTTGCGCTTCTTTTTGGGTATCTAGAACAATTACATAAGTACTCTTTACCTTTTCATAAACATTTGCTTCTCCTACAATTCGAATCGTTCTTTTTTTCTTTCGATCATATACTTCGAAGATCTCAGGCCATTCTTTGGTAAAATACCAATAATAGTTTTCTAAATCAGCAATTTGATCATTGGTTAATAATTCTCCAGAATATTCTTCATAATTAACTGGTGCATATAGGTATTGTTTCTTTTTTGTTTTGTTGATTTCGATTTGTTTTTTGATTACATACCACATAGCAGAGTTGTCCAATTCCTTTGAAGAAACAATCATAAAATATTTTTGAATTGCGTTCGAATAAAAGATTTGCCAAGCAAAATTGTCCGTATATTTTACTTTTGTTGGAACTTCTTGATTAAATTTTTCTTGCTCTTTTTCGATTTCTTGAATACGGGCAATATTAATATTCATTATCATTTTTAAGAAAGTAGCATGTTTTTCTAGATTTTCCTCAGATGTATCATCCAAGTACTCGCAAATGGGACTTGCCATTTTATATCGTTTTTGAATTTCTGCTAGTCTTTCCACAGGAGAAATCATAATTTCAATTTCACTCATATCAATGTATCGATAAACTCGATATTTTTCTGCGTTATATGCTTTTGGAGCTCGAAATTTTGGTGCTTCAAATTCTTTTAAAAATTTTGGTATTCTTTCTAATTTTAAGCCAATATATTCTAAATTTGTTTTTAAATTTTCTTTTTCATCATTTACTTTTCTAGGCATTTTTTTCACCTCTTATGCCCATTATTATATACTAAAATATACGACCTTTTCAAGTTTTGTATTGGATAAACGCAAAAAAGATACGAATTTTTCAAAAATTCGTATCTTTTCGTCTTTTTCCGTCTTTTTTCTGTTTCTTACCCTATTTTGCAAATGTATCTACTTTCTGTTTTACTTTTTGAACAAATTCTTCGACTGGCATTTGTCCCATTTCGCCTTCTTTTCTGGATCGAACGCTAACAGCTTCTGCCCCAATTTCCTTATCGCCTACTGCTAACATATATGGAACCTTTTCTAGTTGTGCTTCTCGAATTTTGTAGCCAATCTTTTCATTACGTGAATCAACGACAACTCGAATGCCTTGTTTTCTTAATTTTTCTTCTACTTTCTTTGCATAATCTACATGAGCATCTGAAATTGGTAAGATTTTTACTTGAACTGGAGCAAGCCATACTGGGAAAGCTCCTTTCGTTTCTTCAATTAAGAAAGCTAAGAAACGATCAAAAGTACCTAATATCGCACGGTGAATAACAACTGGACGATGTTCTTTTCCATCCTCACCAATATAGGTTAATTGGAATCTTTCTGGTAATAGGAAATCTAACTGACAAGTCGAGATCGTAATGTCATGGCCAATCGCTGTTTTAATTTGTACGTCTAATTTTGGTCCATAGAATGCTGCTTCTCCTTTTGCTTCATAGAAGTTTAAGTTTAATTCTTGTAAAATTTGTCTTAATTCCGATTCTGCACGATCCCACATTTGATCATCATCAAAATATTTTTCTTTATCTTCTTTATCTCTTAAAGATAAACGGAAGGTGTAATCTTGGAATCCAAAATCTTCATATACGGATAAAATTAAACGAACAACTTCTTCAATCACTTCTTTAATTTGATCCGGCGTTGCAAAAATATGTGCATCATTTTGACACATCTCACGTACTCTTTCTAGTCCACAAACACTTCCACTTGCTTCGTAACGGAAATCGTGTGCTAATTCTCCAATACGAATTGGTAGATCTTTATACGAACGAAGTGCATTTTTATAGATTAGCATATGGTGTGGACAGTTCATTGGTCTTAAAACCATTTCCTCATGATCCATTTTCATTACCGGAAACATGTCCTCTTTATAATGATCCCAGTGGCCACTTGTTTTGTATAGTTCTACATTAGCAAGAGATGGTGTATAAACATGTTTGTAATTTAAGGCTATCTCTTTTTGTAAAATATAGTTTTCTAAAATACGACGAACCGTTGCTCCATTTGGAAGATACATTGGAAGTCCAGATCCAACTAATTCATGTGTCATAAATAAGTCTAATTCTTTTCCAATTTTACGGTGATCACGATTTTTTGCTTCCTCTAATAAAGCTAAATGTTCTTCTAATTGACTTGCTTTTGGGAAAGAAACACCATAAATTCTTTGTAGCATTTTATTTTTCTCGCTTCCTCTCCAATAAGCACCCGAGGAAGAAAGCAATTTGATGCATTTTACTTTTCCTGTACTTGTTAAGTGAGGACCTGCACAAAGATCCGTGAAATCTCCTTGATGATAGAAAGAAATCTCTTCTCCTTCTGGTAAATCTTCAATTAGTTCCACTTTGTATGGCTCTTCCATTTTTTTCATCAAAGCAATAGCCTCATCTCTTGGTAAAACAAAGCGTTCAATCGGTAAATCTTCCTTGATGATCTTTTTCATTTCCTCTTCAATTTTTTGTTTATCTTCTTCTGTAAATGGTTGTTCCACATCAAAATCATAATAGAAACCTTCATCAATGGATGGTCCGATCGCAAGTTTTGCACTTGGTACAACTCTTTTTACAGCTTGTGCCATAATATGAGATGTTGTATGCCAATATGCCTTCTTTCCATCTAAATCGTTTTCAAAAGTTAAGATTTCTACCTTACAATCTTTTTCTAGTACATAGCGTAAGTCAACCACTTTTTCATCAACTTTTCCTGCAGTTGCCATTCTTGCTAGTCCTTCACTAATTTGTTTGGCTAAATCCAAAACAGAAATTCCGCTTTCTACTTCTAGCACTTTTCCATCTTTTAATTCAACATGAATCATTTCTTTTTCCTCCTTTTCCCTTAAGGATACAAAAAAGCACCCCTAAGTATCTTCTACCTAGGGGTGCCTATGACACGGTTCCACCCTAATTTTTCACTTCATTAGCTGTTTAACGCACAGCGATTCGTCTAGCTTGATCACTAGCAACAATGAGGTAGTTTTTCAAATCCGTTTTTCTAAATTAGCTTTCAGCCGGTGACTAATTCTCTCTTTCGATAACCTTGATTTTACTTTGTCTCATTTTTGTTTTTTTCTATCAACATAATATTAGTATACTCAAAAAAGTGGCTTTTGTCAATGATTTTTCATTCTCTTTTCTAAAATCTCTGATTCAAATATGATAATGTCTTAAGTAATCAAGATTGATTTTGTCTTAATATATAGAAAAAACTATGTTAAA
>CALYAK010000034.1 GCA_944393505.1 uncultured Clostridia bacterium
TTCCTAATAGTTCAAAAAGAAGGCAACAGAGAAGTTTCGAGGAATGTTGCTCATTATAATTTACAAATGATAATAGCCGTTGGTTTTAAAGTTAATAATGAAAGGGCAGTGCAATTTAGAAAGTGGGCAAATCAAATCGTAAAAGATTACACTATAAAAGGTTGGGTAATGGATGATGAACGTTTGGAAAATGGAGGTTCCATCCTAACAGAAAAATATTTTGAAGAGCAATTAGAACGAATAAGAGAAATAAGAATGTCAGAAAGAAAATTCTATCAAAAAATTACTGATATATATGCAACTTCAATAGATTATGATAAAACTGCAAAAGCAACAATTAGATTTTTTACTAGTGTTCAAAATAAACTTCATTATGCAGTATCGCGGAAATACAGCAGCAGAAATCATATACAATAGAGCAGACCATAAAAAAGAACATATGGGATTAACGTCATGGGAAGGCGCTCCTGATAGTAAAATACATAAATATGATGTTGTTATTGCTAAAAATTATTTATCAGAAACTGAAATAGGTCAATTAGAAAGAATGGTATCTGCGTATTTAGATTTAGCAGAAATGCAAGCAATGAGACATATTCCAATGACAATGGCAGATTGGGAAGAAAGATTAAATGGATTTTTAAAATTATGGGATCATGAAGTTTTAAAAGACAACGGAAAAATTTCAGCAGAGATGGCAAAACTTCATGCAGAAACAGAATTCGAAAAATATAGAATAATACAAGATAGAATTTATGTATCAGATTTTGATGAACTTTTATTAAATACTAAAAAGCTAAACAAAAGAGAAAATAAACAATAAGAGGTTATATATTATAACCGCAAAAACAAGGAAACTTTTATATATAAAGGAAAACATGAACTTTTGAAATATGCTCAAATATGCGACTTTGACACCTACAATAGGCGCTAAATGCAGTATTATCAAGCAATTTAAGGAGTAATGTCAGGGTACGCAAATTTTGACAGTTAAATAGGATGAGTTCAGAAGAAGATAGATATTATAACCCAAATCAAGTAAAACTAGACATAACAACGGATTCAAAGATTGAAAAAGATGAAAAACTACAGGTAAAAAGAATAGAAAATAAAGAAGATTATATGAATATACTTTTAGAAGCAGATCCATCAAAAACTAGTATTATGAAGTATTTGAAAGATTCCGATGTGTATGGACTAAAAGTAGATGAAGAAATAGTTTCAATTGCTGTTATTTTGCACATTGATAATAACACACTAGAATTAAAAAATTTAGTTACAAAAAAAGAATATAGGAATAAAGGTTATGCAAAAAGATTGCTAAAACACTTATGTGGAAATTACAAACAGAAATATGATAAAATACTTGTAGGAACAACAGAAAATAACATTCCATTCTATGTAAAGCAAGGGTTTGATAAATATGAAAAGACAATAAAGAATTATTTTGTTGATAACTATGATGAAGAAATAAAAGATGGAAATATGCAATGTGTTGATATGTACTACTATTCAAAAGAATTACAAAAAAAGTAAGTTGTAGGAGAAAGTAAAATGTTAAAAAAGTTAGAAAATCAAGAAGAAATTAATGAATTTGGTAGGTATAAAGTAGAGTTAATTAAGGAACATCAATATTATGCTAATAATTTAGGTTTATATGATAAGGTGGTGGATAAATATAATATTAATGATGCTTTAAGACATATTGACCAAAAAAATTATTATCAATTTTTAATTATAGATAATAAACAAAGTATAGGAATGGTAGAATATAAGATTGAAAACTCAGAAATAGACAATAAAGAAATTTTATATTTAAAAGATATTTACATAAAGAAAGAGTTTAGAGGTAAAGGATTGGGTAGAGAGGTTTTAAATGAATTAAAAAAGTTAAATAATAGAATTGAATTAGAATGTTGGTACGGTATGCCAGCAAACAATTTTTACAAATCATTTGGATTTAAGGAATTAAAAACTCGTTATATGATTGATAGCGAATAACAACTTACAAGTTATGTAGATAAGTTTAAATAAAAAATAAATTGTCTCGTCATTAGATATATAATTTATAAAAATTAAAAGGAATGGAGTGATATTGAATGAATAAAAAGAAAAATGAAATTACAATTCGTTCCAGTGCAGCTGAATATTTAACTTATGTGGCAGCAATAGGAGACAATCCAGAATCGATTGAAGTTAGATATGAAGATGAAAATATATGGCTAACTCAAAAAATGCTTGCAACTTTATATGGAGTAAATGTGGCAACAATAAATGAACACATTTCAAATATATATAAAGATAATGAACTTGAAAAAAATTCAACTATTAGGAATTTCCTAATAGTTCAAAAAGAAGGCAACAGAGAAGTTTCGAGGAATGTTGCTCATTATAATTTACAAATGATAATAGCTGTTGGTTTTAAAGTTAATAATGAAAGAGCAGTACAGTTTAGAAAATGGGCAAATTAAATTAGCTTGTAGGATTGGAAGATCGATATCAGAAAAATAAAAATGGGAGAGAAGAATGAAGATAGTAACATCTTATCAAAAACCAGATATTGATGGAGTAGCATGTATGTATGCTTATTCAGAGCTTTTAAATAGACAAGGGGAAGAAACAGAATATTTTATCTGGGACAAACCAAAACAAGAGGTAACGATTGTTTGTGATATGTTTGGAATAACATTAAGTTCTTTAAAAGAAGATGAAATTTTAGAAAATAGTGAATTTGTTGTTGTCGATTTAAATGGTAAAGATCAATTACATGATATCGTAAAAGAAGATAAAGTAGTAGAAATTATTGATCATCATGGATTAAGCAGATGGCTTCAAAGCTATACATCCATTCAGAGACTCCAAATTGATAAAGTTGGAGCAGCTGCTACCATTGTTACAGAAAGATACAAAGAATCTGGACTCATACCATCAAGAGAAGCTGCAATTTTGTTGTTTTATGGGATCATTTCAAACAGTATTAATTTGAAATCCAGCCTTACCAAAACAAGAGACAAGGAGGCTTGTCAATGGTTGAAAAGTATTTGTCAAGATATATCAGAGGAGAAAATAAAGGAGATATTTATTAAAAAATCTCGTATTGAAGATTGCAATTTGCGTTATGAAATGGAATGTGAAGTTCCCAATATCTTTCCTGATTTTAAGGTGATAATTGCATTGTTAGAAGTTGCAAATCTAGAAGAGTTTTTAAAAGACAAAAAACAGCAGATTTTAAAGATTATGCAAAGTGTAAAAAAAGAAAAGCAAGTGAATTATATTTTTATCAATTGTATTGATATTTTAAATGGATATATTATTGTATTTGCTGCTGATGAAGAAAGCAGAGAGTTTGTTAGGAGGACATTTGGATATGAATTTGATCAAAATAATATGACAAAAATTAATAGGATCATTCCAAGAAAAGATATGACAGCGATTATGAGAAAGAAATATAACCCGAAAATAGGATGATCAGGAGAACAATATAAAAATTACAATACTGACAATCCAGGTTTTGGAAAGAAACGAAATTTTATGAATTAGAGGAAAAAGAAATGAAAATTATAAAATTCGAAGAGAAATATCGTGATGATATGATTTACATGGTTTTAAGTGCAAAAAATGCTTTAGGGCGAATTCCAAAATTGAATGAAGACTTATTAGATATCCAAGCAAACTATTTGGATCAAAAACAATCGTTTTGGATTGCAATCGACGAATTTGATCGAGTAATCGGATGTATCGGAACGAAAATAGATGAAGAAAATCAGCTGTTTTTATCTAGACTTTATGTCCGCTTTGATTTAAAAAGGAAAGGAATTGGAAGTAAGCTACTAAAAACCGCAGAAGATTTTGCGAGAGAAAATGGTTATCAAGAAATTCATGTCCATTTGGGAATAGACTATTTAGAAAGTCATTCTTTTTATACGAAACACGGATATATAGAGTATCGAGAACTTTATCGAAGAAAGCAACTATAAAAAAGGAGAAAGATATGATTGAAATTAAATTAGATCAAAAAGAAAAAAAGTCAATTGCCTATGACGACGGAATTCAAATAGGAGAGTGTGATTTTCTGGAAACAGAGGAATATTGGAATATTATTCATA
The DNA here is from genome assembly GCA_944393505.1 of uncultured Clostridia bacterium. GTDB lineage: Bacteria > Bacillota > Clostridia > TANB77 > CAG-508 > CALYAK01. The sequence continues at coordinate 4,107 of CALYAK010000034.1, forward strand.
CAGAAGTAGATTCTACTTATCAAGGTAGAGGCATTGCAAGGAAACTGGTAGAAGCGGTTATCGAAAAAGCAAAACAAAATGGTAAAAAAGTGATCGCAGAATGTTCCTATGCCAAAAAAATATTGGAAAAATGAAATTGATAAAAAAGTAAGTAATTTTGGGATTCTTCTAAGATTACTTACTTTTTTTAGGGGAATACTAGAATAAAAATTTTCAAGAAAAGCCTTGACTTAAAGTTTACTTTAACTTATATAATGACAACAAATGAAAAAGAAAAGGAGGAATATATGTCATATTCAATTAAAGATGTAGCTGATATGATGGGAGTTACCACATCTACGTTGCGATATTATGATAAAGAAGGATTGCTTCCCGATGTAGAAAGAAAAAACGGGATCAGAGTATTTGAAGATAAAGATTTTAAATGGTCAAGGGTATTAAATTGTCTAAAAAATACTAATATGCCAATTAAAAAAATAAAGGAATATGTGGATCTTGCGCAAAAAGGAGATTCTACACTTAACGAAAGGTATCAACTCATCAAAGAACAAAAAGCAAATATTTTAGCACAAATTGAGCAATTAAACTATTACTTAAAAGAGATCGAGTATAAAGAGTGGTATTATGAAACTGCAATTGAAAGAGGAACAGAAAAAGAAGTAGAAAGTGTATCTTCTCCAAAAGCAACTCTAGATATTGATCAAATTCCCAAAAAATAAGAATCAAATAAGAAAGTGAGGAAGTCATATGAAAGAAGAATTAAAATTAGTGGAAAAATGGGACAAAACATTCCCAAAGAGTGAAAAAGTAAATCATAAAAAGGTAACATTTCATAATCGATACGGAATAACTTTAGTAGCAGATCTATATGAACCCAAAAAATATGAAGGAAAACTTCCTGCAATTGCTGTTTCAGGTCCTTTTGGAGCAGTAAAGGAACAAGCATCAGGTTTGTATGCACAAACAATGGCAGAAAGAGGATTTTTGACAATTGCATTTGATCCATCCTATACAGGAGAAAGTTCAGGAACTCCACGTTATATGGCTTCTCCAGATATCAACACAGAAGATTTTCAAGCAGCAGTAGACTTTTTATCTGTACAAGAAAATGTTGATCCAGAAAAAATCGGAATTATTGGAATTTGTGGATGGGGAGGATTAGCTTTAAATGCAGCAGCAATTGATACAAGAATAAAAGCAACTGTTGCCTCCACCATGTATGATATGTCCAGAATTGGAGCAAAAGGATATTTTGATGCAAATGATAGTGAAGAAGAAAGACATAGCCTTCGTGTAAATTATAATACACAAAGAACAGAAGATTATAAAGCAGGAACCTATAAAAGAGCTGGTGGAGTAGTAGATCCACTTCCAGAAGATGCACCATTCTTTGTAAAAGATTATTATGATTATTACAAAACAAAGCGTGGATATCATAAAAGATCTTTAAACTCAAATGATGGATGGAATGTAACAGGAACAATGTCATTTATGAATATGCCAATTTTAACCTATACCAATGAAATTCGTAGTAGTGTTTTAATAATTCATGGAGAAAAAGCACATTCCTGCTATATGAGTAAAGATGCATTTAAAAACATGACAGAGAATAGTCAATATGCAGATAATAAAGAATTACTGATCATTCCAAATGCAGTTCATACCGATCTATATGATCAAGTAGATATTATTCCATTTGATAAAATCGAAACATTCTTTCAAGAAAATTTAAAATAAAATGCTTGTAAAAAAAGAATGAGACTTGCGAAAAGAATGAGAATATGTTAAAATATTTTTTATTAGAAATTTAGTTGTGTTTTAAAAAGAAACCTAGTAGAGTTTTTTAGTAACGAATAGAGAGATAATGGTTGGTGGAAATTATCCGAATAGAAAACTTGAATTACAATTCTTAGAATAACTAACGGGTAGCTACGAATAAGCGGAAATGAGGCAATACAGTTTGGTATTGTGAAAAAAGGTGGTACAACGGAGTCAATTCGTCCTTTCAAAGGATGAATTGGCTTTTTTGAATTTTAGGGGGGTGATGCTATGACCCAATCATTTCGCATGAAAACGATAATTGATGGGTTCTTCTACGATCATTCATGGAAATACAAACCAAAAACTAGAAAAGGAGAGTAAGAAAATGAATGATTTAAATAATTCGTTAGAAGTTATAAAAAGAAAAGCAGTACAAATCTTCTCAGAAGAAGATTTTGAGAAAAAAATGAAAAGTGGAAAGAAATTAATTATAAAGTTAGGAGCTGATCCATCGAGACCAGATTTGCACATTGGACATAGTGTGGTGTTAAGAGTCTTAAAACAATTTCAAGACATGGGACATGAGGTTGTTTTTGTAATTGGTGACTTTACGGGGATGATTGGAGATCCATCTGGAAAAAACAAGACAAGACCAGCTTTAACATTTGAAGAAACAAGAAAATCAGCAGAAACATATTTTGAACAAGCAACGAAAATATTGGATAAAACAAAAACAAGAATTGCGTTTAATTCGGAATGGTTGTCCAAAATGAATTTTGCTGATGTTATCCAATTAGCGAGTAAGTATACGGTTGCAAGAATGCTAGAAAGAGATGATTTCAAAAATCGATTTGAAAACAATTTACCACTTTCCTTGCATGAGTTATTCTATCCATTAATGCAAGGCTATGATTCTGTTGAATTAAAAGCAGATATCGAAATAGGAGGAACAGATCAAACATTTAATTTGCTTGTTGGTAGAGAGCTACAAAAAGATTATGGACAAGAAAGTCAAGTCGTAATGACATTTCCTCTATTAGTCGGATTAGATGGAAAAGAAAAAATGAGTAAATCTTTGGATAACTATATTGGATTAACCGATTCACCATTTGTTAAATTTGAAAAAAGTATGAAAATACCAGATCAAGTTCTAAAACAATACTTCGAATTAGCAACCGATTTATCGATGGATGAAATCAATGAAATTATGAAAGGAGACATCCGAGAAGCTCATATGGCTTTTGCCAAAGAATTGCTAAAAATGTATGATGATGTTCAAGAATTTGAAGCGATCAAAGAAAAATATTTGAAAATTGCAAGAGGAGATGTTCCAGAAGATATCGAAGAAATAAATTTACCAGATTCGAGTCTCAATATTTGTGAATTACTCGTGAAGATTGGATTTGCCACTTCAAAAAGTGAAGCTAAAAGACAAATTGCAGGTAATGGAATAAAGATAAATGGTGTATTAGAAACCGATATCAATCAAGAAATTTCAATCAATGACGGATTCGTCATACAGTTTGGAAAAAATAAATTTAAAAAAATTAGAAAGAAATAAATACTAATAAAAAAATAAACAAGATTATTCTTGTTTATTTTTTTATTCTTTTTTCAAAAAAAGATTGACAGTTGAGTACTCATTCACATATAATAAAATAAAGGTTGAGTATTTATTCAACTTTTATACGAAAAGATAAAGTAAGGAGGATATCGATGTCAAAAAATGAATTTATTTGTGATTGTAATGTAATTCATCAAGATGTGGTAGACCAAACGATGAAAAATATGCCAGATGCTGATACTTTTAATAAATTAGCAGAATTTTTTAAAATTATTGGAGATACAACCAGAGCAAAAATTTTATTTGCTTTAGATCAAAATGAAATGTGTGTATGTGATATTGCAAATGTGCTAGGAATGAGTAAATCATCCATCTCACACCAATTAGGAACATTAAGAAGAAGTGGAATTATCAAATGTAGAAAATCTGGGAAAGAAGTTTTCTATCAATTAGATGATGAGCATGTCAAAGAAGTATTTGAAATCGGAAAAGAACATATTGAACATAAGAAATAAAAGGAGGAAATGAAATGAAAAGTAAATTTCGTTTAGAAGGATTAGATTGTGCAAATTGTGCAGCAGAATTGGAAAGAGCGATTCAAAAAATAGAAGGAATTGAAAGTGTTAGTATTAGTTTTATGACATTACTTATGGAACTAGAATATGAGGAAGCTAATCAAGAAGAAATCATCGAAAAGGTAAGAAAAGTAATCAAAAAAGAAGAACCAGATGTAACAATGGAAGAGATTTAAAGGGGGCGCATGCGATGAAGAAAAAAGGAATTCGAATTATTCTTGCATTTGCCTTGTATTTAGTAGCTTTGATGATTCACTTTCCATTGGAATGGATTAATCAACTCATTTATCTTGTAGCATATGTCATTGTTGGATGGGAAATTGTAAAAAAAGCATTCCGAAATATAACGAGAGGAAAAGTCTTTGATGAGAACTTTTTAATGACGGTCGCAACAATTGGAGCTTTTGGAATTGGAGAATTTCCGGAAGCAGTTGCAGTTATGCTATTCTATCAAGTGGGCGAGCTATTTCAACATTATGCTGTTGACAAATCAAGAAAATCAATTGCTAGCCTAATGGATATTCGACCAGATTTTGCTAATGTGGAAAGAGAAGGAAACGTTCAAAAAGTTAATCCAAGCGATATAAAAATCGGAGAAATTATTATTGTAAAACCGGGAGAGAAAGTTCCGTTAGACGGAATTGTGGTAGAAGGAACCTCAAGTTTGGATACAAAAGCACTTACTGGAGAAGCTTTACCACAAGATGTACAAGAAGGATTGCAGGTTATTAGTGGTTGCATCAACTTAAATGGTGTCATAAAAATCGAAGTAACAAAAGAGTATGGAGAATCAACGGTAAGTAAAATATTAAACTTAGTTGAAAATGCAAGTAGTAAAAAAGCAAAATCAGAAAACTTTATTACCAAGTTTGCACAATATTATACGCCAATTGTTGTTTTCATTGCTCTTATACTTGCAGTGATTCCACCACTGATGATACCAGGTGCTACATTTTCAGATTGGATTTATCGAGCATTATCATTTCTAGTAGTATCTTGTCCTTGTGCGTTAGTGATTTCAATTCCACTAAGTTTCTTTGGAGGAATTGGAGGAGCTTCGAAAATGGGAATTTTGATCAAAGGAAGTAACTATTTAGAAGCTTTGGCAAATACAGAAATTATGGTATTTGATAAAACGGGAACTTTAACAGAGGGAGTTTTTGAAGTACAAAAAGTAAAAGCGGTTGATCGAAGTGAGGAAGAATTATTAAAATTGACAGCTTATGCAGAATATTATTCGAATCATCCAATTTCATTATCTGTAAAAAAAGCATATCATAAAGAAATTGATGAAAAACAAATTCTCGAAACACAAGAATTATCTGGACGTGGAATGGTTGCCAAAATTGGAGAGCAAAATATTTTAGTCGGAAATGAAAAATTAATGAAGGAAAAACAAATTGATTTTGAAACATGTAATGAGATTGGTACGATTCTCTATGTAGCAGTTAATGGAAAATATGCAGGATGTATTGTTATAGCAGACAAAATTAAACCAGATGCAAGCAATACGATTAAAAACTTAAAGAAGAACCATATGAAACAAACCGTTATGTTAACCGGAGATCGAAAAGACGTAGGAGAAAAGGTTGCAAAAGAATTAGGGTTAGATCAAGTATACACAGAATTATTGCCAGATGGGAAAGTAGAAAAGGTAGAAACTCTATTGAAGGAAAAAAGCGAAAAAGGAAAACTTGCCTTTGTAGGGGATGGAATTAATGATGCACCAGTATTAGCTTTAGCTGATATTGGAATTGCAATGGGAGGCTTAGGATCGGATGCAGCTATTGAAGCAGCAGATATTGTACTCATGACAGACGAACCATCGAAAATTATGGATGCCATCCAATTATCGAAGAAAACAATGAAGATTGTAAAAGAGAATATTATTTTCGCAATCTCGGTTAAAATCCTTGTTTTAATCTTAAGTGCTTTTGGACTATCCACGATGTGGGAAGCTGTTTTTGCTGATGTAGGTGTCTCAGTAATTGCAATATTAAATGCCTTAAGAGTTTTATATGTAAAAAAGAAAAAGGAATAACAATAAAAGAATAGAAAATAAGTCAAATTAGATCAAAAATCTTTTGGCTTATTTTTTGATTTTCTATCTATTTTTCAACTTAGATGGTATAATCATTTTGAAAAATAGTAATTTATAGAGGAGATGATTTAAAGTGAAAAAAAGACCGATAACAACTTTATTTATGTTAGAATCTCTTGACGGTAAGATTAGTAGTGGAAATACTGATGAATTAGATGCCGATAAAGATTGGTGTGAAATTGAGGGTGTTAAAGAAGGATTACACCAGTATTATGAAATAGAAGCTACTACTGATTATTTTTCATTAAATACCGGTAGAGTAATGGCAAAAATTGGTGTTAATGACAGGAAGGAATACCATAGTAAAATCGAAGTAAAATTCGTTATTATTGATAATAAGCCACATTTAAATGAAAATGGAATAGATTATATATGCAACTGGGTAGAAAGCCTAATATTAGTTACAACAAATAAAAACCATATTGCATATTCTTTAACAGATAAATATGAAAATTTAGATATTTTATATTATGAAGAATTAGACTTAACAAAATTGTTAGAAGATTTATCTAGTAAGTATAATGCTGAAAGAGTAACAATTCAATCTGGAGGAAGTCTTAATGGGCTATTTTTGAGAAACAACTTAATTGACTATGTAAATATAGTAATTGCTCCGTTATTAGTAGGAGGTAAAGATGTATCAACTCTAATTGATGGAGAGGCAATTAGTTATTCAGAAGAATTAAATAAATTAAAAGCATTGGAACTTCTTGAATGTAAACAATTAGATAATTCTTATATTCAGTTAAAATACAAAGTGAAAAGATAAATTACAATTT
>CALYAK010000035.1 GCA_944393505.1 uncultured Clostridia bacterium
CCACTATCGTAGGTATATGCTACAATTGCAAAACTTCCATCGATTGCAATTCTAAAGGTTGTTCCATTTGCGATATCTACTTCTCCGGTATCGACTTCTCCTGCTTGATATTCCGTATTTCCAATCGTTCCGTTACTATATGCTGTTCCTCTTACTCGGTATGTTACTCTGGAGGATCCTGTATCGGTTCCTAATACACGTAAGGTTATATTACTTGTATACCATTCATTTTGTCCCATATTTCCACTGGCTACACTTACTGTTACTCCATTTCCCGCTGTTGAGCCTGTTTCTCTTTTTAACCACATAATACTTGAATTTGATTTTTTTCCTTCTAAGTCATAACTATATGCTGTAATGGTATATTCTCCATCTTTGGTAAATGTTAAGGTTCCACCATTTTCAATATCAATCTCTTTAATTAATCCACTTGGATATAGTTCGTTATTAATTTCATCTACCGTTGTCGTTAAGATATATTTAATCTTCAATGTTTTATCCGTTGTTGCAATTTGAATCGTTACATCACTTCGGAAAAAACTTGCTGCGATTTCTTCTCCTTCTAGTACGGTGATCGTTGGAGGTACTGCATCTCCTCCAATCATACTTCCATCGCTTCCACCAGTGTTCGTATTGGTTCCTCCGCTGTTTGATCCTCCTTGGTTTCCACTTCCACCTGAACCAGATTCTCCTCCTTCAGAGCTTCCTCCAGTATCGGTTCCTGGGATGATTCCAATTCCGGTATAGAGCTGGTTATCTTTTAATTCATTTTGGAGTGACGCAAGTTGTTCATTATCATAAGTTGTTTCACTCGTTATCATATTCTTCGTATCTTTTGCTTGAAAGATAATTCCATCTTCTCCGATAACTGCATTTAGAGTGATTCCTGCTAGGATAACAAGCACGACAATTGTTACTAATGGTGCAAATTAGTCCTTAATTATCAAAAGGGAGACAAGATTTTTCTTGCCTCCCTTTTCTTTTTATTCTTCTTTTATGCCAGTTGGTTTTGTAATAACGATCTCTTGTGCAAAAGCTTGATCAGATTCACTGGCATTACTTGCACTTTCTGTCGGTTTTAAATTACCTACTGTAAAAACGGATTGTCTTTGTAGTGAGTTTTCGTGAACTCTTCCTTTATCATTGGTATAACTAATTACTTCAACCGCATTTCCATAATTATATTCTGGATCTCTTTTAGAAATTGCAACAGAAGCAACTAATCTTAATACCTTTTCTTCTCCTGGATTTAATGTTTCTTTTTGTACATATTCTAGATAAATTTGATCTTTTTGCATTGCATTTTGGAAATTATGGTCATTCGCTCCTTCCGCTATTTCGAAATTCGTTAAATAATTCCATCCATAATCTCGATTCTTTTTATTTTCCGTTAACATTACTTCATCTGGTGAATACTGTAAATGCTTGTATTCATGATCTAAATAGTCCATAATTCGCATCGAAGTAATCGGAAGATCTCCTGTGTTTTTTATGGTGATCACATATTGTACTTTTAGAGTAGCACCATGTAAATATTCATCATCTAGTTGCATATAGACTGGATCAAGCGAAAGATTTTTATCTTTGGATTTTCGCATATCTTTTTCAATACTACCATCGGATAATGTTAATTGTAACGCTTCTACTTCATTTGTTATTTTAAAATCTACTTGCTCTCTTCTTTTTAGCACTAAATTAGCATACATCGTTGGAGGTGGTTCACTTTCATCTGGATCAATTCCATCATCGTCGATATACCAGTAGATTTGGAACCAATCTGTTGTTGCTACCATTTGTGTTTTTTCAATTAGCTCATTCATGTTTAATTGCTTTAAACGTGTTTTATAGTTATTGATACCTGCAAATCCATCACCATCTTCATCACTTAAGAAATATTGATTAATTTCATTGCGGCGTTCAATATTTTCCGTTGCATTATTCTGTCGACTGTCCTGATTTCTTGTTACACCGACAGAACCTTCTGGCACCATGCATTTTTCCCCATTTACATCTTGTGCTTGTGTTGCACTGTTATGACCATAGGTAAAACGTACCATATAGGTTCCCATTTCGCTATAAGCAATCGAATAGTTGCCGTTATCATCTACTACTTTATTTTGACTCGGATTACCAACTAAAACTTTTCCATAATATCCTTCATTTGGATTTTGGTTGATCTCACCATATGCACCATTTGCTACTCTTTGATCGTACTCTTCTTTTGTTTGAACTTGTTTAAACAATTCTACTTTAATTGGTGCATTCGTTACTTTGCTACCATCTTCTTGCCAATATACCGATCCAACAACTAATTTATCACCAGTATCATTCGCGGTTACATCATTTCCATTTCTTTCTCCCTCGGAATTAACTAAATGTTTTAATCCAATGCTAATGTAGGTTAACTTTCCATCCGTTTCGATTGGATAACTTGTCGCTGTGATATTGGTTGTTCCATTTTGACGATAAGTTTGTCTTTCTGATGCAGATAATGCTGGATAAGTGTTTTGTAGCCATTCTCGCTTACTCTCATCTTCTGTTCCAAATGGATTTTCTAATTCTTCTTTTGCACGACCAGCTAAATATTCAACAACGGCCGTTTCAAATTGTTGCTCATTTTCAATTACTTTGATACGACTCGATTGTGTATTTTTTACTTCGTTTTTAAAGCTTTCATCGGTATAATCAGTTGAAAAGCCAATGATAATTTTATATTCGTTGTCATCGATTGTATTTTGAATTTGTTTTAGTTTATTCAAGAAATCATCTCTTGCTGGAGGATTCGTATTATCCAAATAGATAAAGAAAATCGATTTCTGATTAATTAAATTTAAACTACCAACTTCTGTCATATCGGTATAGATTAAATTTCCTTGTGAAATATTCGTATTATCGCGATAAATCGCTGAATTATCATATTGTAGCAAGATCTCTTCTTTATTCGAAATATTGAATTGATTCATTCTTGCTTGATAGGTATATTCTTTCCCTGCACTTGTCTTTGGAAAATTCCACACAATATTAACCTTTGTTAAAAAACTATTAATATCGTAAGTTAATCCTTGCTTAACAATCGACACCATTTGATAATCTAATCCGCTATAACTGAACTTAATCGAATATTTATCATAGGATCCTAAATTTGCTTCAAATTGATAATATCCATTGCTATCTGTTTGAGTCTTTACCTCATCTCCAGAAGTAGTCCTCATAACATTTCCATTGGCATCACATAAATACACATCTATGCCTGCTAAAACAACTTCTCCATCATCTTTTGTTCCATTTTCGTTGCTATCTTCCCATGCAACTCCAGAAACAACTACAAAATTTGTTTTTGCAGTTACTTTCGTAAAATAGAACATGATTAAAAAAAGTATTAAGATGGCTACCAATATGATGAAAGATCTTTTATTCAATTTTGGATGCTTTTTTCTCTTAAAACTTTTCATTTTAGCGATTCCCCTTCATAGTTAAGTATATCGTTCTATTCATGGATTATCAATTTTTTCTTACAAAATTCATCAAATTGTAACATCGTTGTAATATATATGAAAAGAGTTAGGAATCTTTTCTAATTTCCTAACTCTTTTTGTGGAATTACTTCTTTTTTTATCGAACGTACATCATTGCTCTTGAAGCGATACTGCTATTTGTTTGTGTTGGGTTATAGTCTGTTCGAGTTCCTGCTTTTTCTACTGCTGTATTTGCATTTGCTGCTTCTCTTACAATTCTTGCATCATTTGCATAAGCTTCCATTGTCCATTCTGCTGTTCCATTATTTAAGTCTTCGATATGGTTTAGACTTTGGTTAGTGTTATCACATTCTTGTAACCATCTTAATGCCATATCCCATTGACATCCATAGATCATTCCTACGATTCCATAATTTCCAGCTACTATCTTTTTATTATTAACATACGCTGTATACCAGCTTATATTCGTACGGTTTTGGCTATCTTTCTTTGATGTCGTTTGACTTTGATTCATATCTCCAGTTTCATATCTTGCAATATAGAATCCACCATAGGTTTTTACACTATTAATCATTTGATCAAATTCATTTTTTAATTGTCTCTCAAATCGATCAACTGTTGTTACTTCTACTGTTTTTAGGTTCTCTTCGCTTGCATCAAAACTTCTTCCGTCTCCTCCTGTTATAATTCCTGGCTCAAAGTATTTGTTTTGAATATTGGTAATTACTTTTAAACTACTTCCATTCTTTGAAATGTTATATAGCTTTCCTTCTCCTGCTTCTTCGTTGTACATTTCATTAATATCTTTTACTGGTATCCATACAAATTGATTTCCTTGTGCATTTTCAATTACAACGCCATCTTCGATATAGTAAGCATCTTTGGTTACTTTAAATCCTTGTGGAATGGTAATTTTGTTTCCATCTGCATCTTCAACAGTTGTTCTTTCTGCTGTTGTTTCTTTTTCAGAATCAATTAATTGTTTTAATGTTGAATCTTTTTCTTCTGTTGTATTATTGCCTTGTCCTGATTTACTAGATGGATTAATGTATAAGCAGTTTCTAAATCCATGCTCTGTTGATTTTTCAATTTCACTTTCATCGATTGCAGTTCTACTTGCTACTGGTTGCTCTGATCCTAGTGATGTGTAACTTCCTCCTCTTACTACAATCTTTCCATCTACTTTCTCTTGCGTTACTTCCGATAGATTTCCTGCTAATCCCCATACTGAATTTAGTAATTTAATATTGGATAAGCTTCCAGAATATTTTCCAATACTTGAACTATCTTTAATTAATAACGAAGCTAGATCTTCTGATGATTCGTCATCTTGTTTTAAGATCCATAACATAGCCGCATCCCATTCTGCTCCATAAGTTAAATGGCTTGTTACAGAATCTGTTGATAACATTTCACATACTTGATTGATTTTTTCTAATGTCATTCCATTGATAATTCCATTGTAGCTTGCTGCTGCCGCTACATAATTTACTGTAGTATCCTGTTGAGCTTCTGGTGATACATAACGGAAATAATTTCCCATATCTACTCCATACCAACCATTACTATACATTTTCATTCCTCTTGGTCTGTTGTATAGTTTGGCATTATTGTCATATCCAAGTTCTCCTTGTGCCATATAGAATCCACCGTATTCTTTAATACTTTGTACTAATTCTTCTGGTAGACTTTCTGTTGCACTCTCACTTGTCTTAGTATTAGCTCCATTTTTCGTATAAATATCATTTAATGCACTCTTTGCTTCTGCTAATGTCTCAATTGAGTTTAAATCTTTATTGACTGGTATCCATACATAGCATAAACGATGGCTATTTTCTGCTTCTTTACTTGATGTTTGTTTAATAACAAATCCTGTTTCTGGATCTGTTCCATAATATTCTGCTACTTCAAATCCTTCTGGAATTGGTACACCATTTACAATCTTTGCTACCGTTCCTTTCCATTCATCTGGCACAGTTGTCTCTTCTAATTTACTGTCTCCAGGCTTTACGGTAATAACTTCTCCTGTATAGGCTGGTATTGTTGGTGGTTCTTGCTCTTCTTCCTCTTCTACTACCGGTTCTTCCGTTGTTGTATTCGTTACTGTATTTGTGTTCGTTGGAGTACTTGGTGTATTTGGAGTACTTGGTGTATTTGGAGTACTTGGTGTACTTGTTTTGTTATTATTGTTATTATTACTATTATTGGTCGTATTTGTTGTTGGTTTTTGTGTCGTTAAGTAACTTGTTAGCATATATCCGGTCTTGCCATTCGCTTTTACATAAGCCCATTCTATATTATCAATCGTTGCCTTTTTATATACTCTTACTTCTGTTGCTTTTGCTACTTGAGTTACTGCTGTTCTATCTCTTACTCTTGTTCTCGGAGATACATACACATATGCTGCTGCATTTGTATATCGAATGGTATTAGTTGGTAGGGACGTCCAAATATTTTTTGTTCCTAATTCTTTCGCTTCAATATATCCATAGTCGTTACCAACTTTTATATAAGCCCATTCTGTTCCATTAATCGTTGCCTTTTTATATAAATAAACTCTTGTTCCGATCGCAACAGATTTTACAAGATTGTTACTTCCTTTTGATGTACTTTTATATATTCCTGTATTTACTGTTGTATAACGTGTAAGTCCTCCCATATAGAATGTCCAACTAGATGAAATAACTGAAGTAGATATATCACTTGCATAAACATAATAAATATTATCGTCATATGCTTTACATTTAAAACAATACGTAAATCTTAGCCCACTTCTTATTTCTCTTACTTCCATTACAACAAATGGATCTCCTGCATTAAATTTTGTTCTAGCATATGGAGAACCTTCTGCTGGTTTCTCAAGTGGTGGTACATTAGGATAACCATAGGTTCCTTCTTTTGCATATACTTTTTTACCAATAATTGCAGCTCCAAATGGGTTCGACACTGTTGCTCCTAATAAAGATGTTGAAATTTGTGTACCTTCATCATTCATGATTAGATTTTCGTTGAAATTCAAAATCATGCTTAACTCTTCTTTTCCCAAAACTGAACCATTAACAGAAACTTCATTACCTGCTGTTTCTGCAACTTGTTCTTCTGCTGCTTCATACTCGCTCATACTCATTGTAGCAATTGAATAAGTCGTAATCTCTGTATCTGGTTCTTCTGGCGTATTTTCATCGTCTTCTACTCCTAAATCTAGATATTCGATTCCAGCATAAAATCCTCCATACTTTTGAATTTCTGCTAATTTATCTGGATTTATTGATGTATTTTCCTTCTCTGTAAAATAGCTGTTAATTTCTTGTGATTTTTCTTCCTCTGTTAATAAAGCTTCATCGCTTACAACTTCTTCATCATATGGAATCCATACATATTGTTTTCCATTTTCTTCATTTTGGATGATTAACCCTGTTTCTTTTTCTCCTGAAACATAGGAATATCCAGTTGGTACAGGAACGCCATCTCTAATTTCTGCAACAACGCTACTATCCCAACCATTTTCATAGAATTTTCCTGTTGCAACTTCTTGTGTAACACTGCCTTGATTGTTATCAGCTATGTTAACAGGCTCTTTTTTCGTTATGAGCATCATAATTCCAATAATCAATGCAGTTACGATAATTACGGTTATCGTTAAAGTAATGATAACGGTACTTGTTTTCTTTGGTCCTCTTGTTCTCATCTTTTGCACTCCTCCTTTATATTTTCCGATAAGCATAGTATATATTTTCCAATTGGTGAAAGCAATTTTTTCTTCAAAATTTCATATATTTGTAACAGAATTGTAACAATCGAAAAGAAGAGATTTTCACCTCTTCTTTCTAAAAACCTTCTTCAATTTCTAATAATCGGTTATATTTTGCTACTCGATCCGTTCTGGTTGGAGCCCCAGATTTGATATATTCTGCTCCTGTTGCCACCGCTAAATCTGCAATCGTCGTATCTTCGGTTTCTCCTGATCGATGTGAAATGACATAGGTATATCCATTCTTCTTGGCTTCTTCAATTGTATCCAAAGTTTCTGTTAAAGTACCAATTTGATTTGGTTTGATCAGAATGCTATTGGCCACTCCCATATGAATTCCCTTTTTTAATCGCTCTTGATTGGTCACAAACAAATCATCTCCAATTAATTTAATTTTCTTACCAATCTGATTTTCAAGACGTTTCCAAGAGTTCCAATCTTCTTCATCTAATCCATCTTCAATGGAAAGAATCGGATATTTCTCGCTCAAGTCAACTAAATATTGAATCATCTCGTCTTTCGTTTTGAATTCATTTTGTTTCCAAAAATAGTAACCAGTTTTTCCGATCTTTTTCGCGGCAGCAAACATTTCAGAAGCCGCTACATCAAGAGAAATCCAAATATCTTTTCCTGGTTGATATCCGGCCATTTCAATTGCTCTTGTTAAATATATAATGGCTTGTTCTTCATTTTGTAAATCAGGAGCAAAACCGCCTTCATCTCCTACTGCAGTAGAATGTTTGGATTCTTTTAATAATTCTTTTAACTGATAATACGTATTCGCCCCCATTTCCATTTTTTCTCGAAATGTTTTTCCTCCAGTTGGAACAATCATAAACTCTTGTATACTTAAGTTATTATCCGCATGTTTTCCTCCATTTAGTACATTCATCATTGGAGACGGTAACTGGTCTTTATCAATTCCACCGATATATCGATAAAGTGGCATTCCTAAAGAATTGGCGGCAGCTTTGGCAATCGCTAATGAACAAGCCAGAATAGCATTTGCTCCTAATTTTTCTTTATTTTTACTGCCATCCATTTCAATCATTTTTTCGTCTAGTTTTCTTTGTTCGTAAACATTTTCTCCCTGCAATTCTTTTGCAATTTTACGATTAATATTTTCAACTGCTTTTCTTACCCCTTTTCCTCTTAATCGTTCTTTTTCTTTATCCCTTAATTCAATTGCCTCAAAACTTCCTGTTGAAGCACCAGAAGGAACGATTGCTTTCCCGACAAAATCCTCCTTCTGTTACAACTTCTGCTTCTACGGTTGGTACTCCTCTTGAATCAAAAACCTCGATTGCACGAATCGAATCAATTCCTAAATAATCTTTCATAACTTCCTCCTTTTCCTCTTTCTTTTATTATTTCCAATAACTGTATTTTTTATGAGCATTTCTATTTTATTTGTTGACAGTTTTCTTGGATAAATTTATAATAAAAAGGAAATTAATATTGAAGGAGAATATCATTAAATATGTTTTATCAAATTCTATTTTTAGTCATTCTTATTTTGTTAAACGCATACTTTGCAGCATCGGAAATTGCCTTTATTTCTCTTAATGATGCAAAAGTCGAAAAACTCGCCAAACAAGGTGATAAAAAATCAAAACAAATTTTAAAAATGTTACAAAACCCAAGTAAATTTTTAGCTACTATTCAAATTGGAATTACCTTAGCAGGATTTTTATCCTCCGCTTTTGCTTCTGAAACCTTTGCTGATCATTTAGCACCAATCTTAAATCAAAATTTTCCTGCTCTAAGTATTGGCATTTGGAAATCTATTTCAATTATCGTTATTACTTTAATCCTTTCCTACTTCACTTTAGTATTTGGAGAACTTGTTCCAAAGCGCCTTGCGATGAAGCATTATGAAAAAATTTCTTATCATACCATTGGAGTGATTCGCTTCTTATCTTTAATCTCTGCTCCTTTTGTAAAATTACTTACCTTTTCGACCACCATCGTTTCAAAACTTTTTGGTGTTACAGAAGAAGAGGAAGAAATTGTTACAGAAGAAGAAATTCGTATGATGATTGACCAAGGAGAAGAAAAAGGAACGATTGAAGAAACAGAAAAAGAGTTATTAAATAACATTTTTGAATTCAATGATAAAATTTGTTCCGAAGTTATGATTCCAAGAACAGATGTCTTTGCTTTAGAAATCCATTCCCAATTAGATCAAATTATTGATAAAATTGATTCTTTTAAATATAGCCGAATACCAGTCTATGATGAAACGATCGATAATGTTGCCGGCATTCTTTACGTAAAAGATCTTTTGCGAAAACTTGCCAAAAAAGAACCAATTGTATTAAAAAAATTGGTTCGTAAAGCATATTTTGTACCAGAATCCAAACCAATTGATGAACTTTTTAAAGAATTACAACGAAATAAAACACAAATCGCAATTGTGGTAGACGAATATGGTGGCACGGCAGGATTAATTACCATGGAAGATATCTTAGAAGAAATTGTTGGTAATATTTTTGACGAATATGATGATTATGAAAAAGATTTCGAACAATTGGATGAAAATACCTATTTGATAAGTGGAAGTGTTTCCATCTTTGAATTAAAAAAGATTTTAGGTGTTGAAATTCCAGAAGGAGACTATGATACCCTTTCTGGTTACTTGTTAGAAGAATTAGGAAGAATTCCTTTAGATAACGAAAAACCAGAAATTGAAACAACAGCCGTCACTTACAAAATTGAAGAATATACGGATAAACGAATTATTTGGGTAAAAGCTTGTAAAAATAATCCCCAACCTACAGAATCCGATGAGGAAGAGGACGAAGAAAGCAAAGAAGATAACAAAGAAAAACCAGAAGAAAATTAAATTCTTCTGGTTTTCTTTGTTTAGTACATTCTCCCTACTTTTCTATAAATAACTTAGGATCGTTCTCTTACTTTCAAAAAATCTGCAATCTTTTGAATCATATCTTCTGAAGTTTCATAGGTTATGAAATATGAAGTAATAAATTTTAAAGCATTTGTTACAGGGTAATCTTTTTCTGAAATGCACAAAATTGGCACATTACGATCTTCTGCCCAACCAAGTTCAATTCCCATTCCAGTAGCTGGTAATGATACCTCTGCAAGAATTAAATCACTTGTTGCAATCAATTCTTTGGAATGGATATTTTTCTGCTTCTCGTCATGTGGGAAAATCCACTCATGTTGTTTTCCTAATTTGCTTTTCTTAATTGGTTCATATAACTTGGTTTCATACTCCCATTTTTTCGAATGTGTTACGTAAATTTTCATTCAATTCCTCCTTTTTTCAATCCTATGGTTAATTTTATGTTAGCCATACAAAAAAGCAAAACGAAGAATCTTCTTTGTTTTGCTTTTCTTGATTTTCGGTTCTATAATAAATGTTGGGGTAAAAAATAAACCTCAACATTTTTTGCATAAAAAGTGCACTTATCGAAAATACCTGATAAAATGTAATTACATCAACCAAAACATTTAAGGAGGTATTGATAAGTGCAAACTAATTTTATCAAAGATTTATTAGGTTTTAAAGATGTTATTCTA
>CALYAK010000036.1 GCA_944393505.1 uncultured Clostridia bacterium
GCCAAGAAATGTGCAACCCTTAACTACTATAGTACCTATAGGGAAGACAAAGAAAAGCAGATTGAAATTGCTAATGCTCTTTCAGAAAATTCAGCAACTACAGATGCTATCATGACAAAGCTCGTTGATTCAGAATATCCCAACGTCTGGGAAGTTGTAGCTTGCTCAAGTAAATCTGGAGAGAATGCTTTGTTGGCGGTAGCCAAGAAATGTGCAACCCTTAACTACTATAGTACCTATAGGGAAGACAAAGAAAAGCAGATTGAAATTGCTAATGCCCTTTCAGAAAATTCGGCAACTACAGATGCTATCATGACAGAGCTCGTTGATTCAGAATATCCCGAAGTCTGGGAAGTTGTAGCTTGCTCAAGTAAATCTGGAGAGAATGCTTTGTTGGCAGTAGCCAAGAAATGTGCAACCCTTAACTATTATAGTACCTATAGGGAAGACAAAGAAAAGCAGATTGAAATTGCTAATGCTCTTTCAGAAAATTCGGCAACTACGGATGCTATCATGGCAGAGCTCGTTGATTCAAAATATCCCGAAGTTGTTTCTATTGCTCATCAATGGATCGAGGAGTAAAAGAAAAAACCAAAATACTCTCTAATATTAGAGAGTATTTTGGTTTTTTAAGTCTGTATCCCTTTCTTTTTTCTATTTCCTCACATTTTATTTTTTACTGGATCCATATTAGTTTCTTTTTCAAAAAATTTATCAACAATTTCATAAAATTTATCTATTAAATGATTATTTTGCTTTTGTATTTCTATATCAAATTCTTTTTCCTTATATTCTACTTTAATATTGTCTACTTGATTTTGAAATTCTCTATTATCAGCAAGTATAGAATTTTTTCTTTTTAGTAGTTTTCAAACATATTAACTAAATTTACTTGCTTTGATAATTCATTATACAATTTTAAATTTTCTTGATATAATTTCATTTTTCTCTTTTTCTTATGCATGAATTACTGGTATATATACTAAATGCATATGAGTGCGGTTTGATCTAAATCCACTGTAACATTTGCTTCATAAGCAATTAACAGCATATCATATGAAGAATTTCGAATATTCTTTTTCAATTCGATTTCACTTTTTGGAAAGTTCGTCAATTTTTTTCAACGGCTAATATAAGCTCTTTTGTTAAATTAATTACCTGAAACTTGTCGACTTTCATCTATAATTTCCTCTATCTTAAATATAACATTTTTAATATTTTCTTGATTTACATTATCAATCAAATAATTATCGATTCCGCTCATCCTATCCCCTTAATCGAATATATTTATGTGCTTTATTATATACTTCTTCATATGTGTTTAAATTTTTATTATCATCCATTTCCTCCACTTCATAATTTGTACTTTTACTTAATAAAACATAATTGATTTTTCTTGTTTCTAAGGCTGTCTTAATTTTATTAATACTAGCAACCGGGAATCCACAACTTGCATAATTGGTACTATCAATTGGTTTTATTTTGTATCCAAACAAATATGATACGATATAGGCATCTTTTCTATAAGCAATATAGAAAGTTCCAATCCTTAAGTAAACCAGATCCCTTTAATCGTTTTCATCTTATCTACTACACTCATAACTACCCCTGACTATTTCAAGAATATATATTTCCTTTAATTGATTGCCAGAAGACCAGAGGCCTTCTAGCAATTTTTCTTAAACTCTACCCTTTTACTTTACGGCCCAACAAGTTTGTCCCAAAAAGCTCGTGTCTTTACTCGCGTTTGTCATGACTCCTGGTTTTAGAGTAACAACGGGGCGGACACCCCATGAAACGTTGTTACCCAACACATATTGAATGCTACCATCTTCCACCCATACATATTTTAGCACATCCCCACGGCCGATGACATTAACCCTATCAGCGAGCCAGTAAGAACCTCCGATGTTTCTTAACCCTCCAATCGAATTGTCGAGAGAACTAACATCAGCCTCCGTCGCACTTCGCGCCGACGCCGCATACGTACTATTTACAAAATAGGCATTCGCAAAATTATTCAGTAAAGTCACTCCTGTCAATGCGTCAAATTGCTCCTCAAAAGCGAAGTACTTCATTACCGGGCAACCCGCACTGATTAAAGTAACGACCCCCGACGATCCACTACCACTCTTATAAAGCACTCTCCACCCACTAGCATAATTGCGATTATTGTAAAATCGAAGACTTGTTCCCCTGTTTGACCCCGGTTGATATCCATCAAATTCCTGGCAAGGGAACGGAAGTACATCCTCACTCGGCCATGTTCCCGCATCATATGCTACATAATCTCCTACTGCCACTTTATCTACCAAATATTTAGGTGAATCTAAAATAATATTTCTCGTTGCTGTTGTAGTATTTCCCGCATTATCCCTTGCTGTATAAGTTATCGTGTTACTTCCCTCTGCTAAGGTAGAAGGCGAATAGGAAAATGTTCCACTCATTCCACTTGTTCCGTCTGTTACACTTACTCCACTTGTAAAGGTTGCTGCAGTATATGAGGAAACCGTTATACTTGTTAATCCACTAATTGTAGGTCCCACACTATCCTTCTTTACGGTTATGCTTGCTGCTTGTGAGCGATTTCCTGCTTTATCATAGGTATACGCTGTTATGGTACTTGTTCCTTCCGATGAAATTGTTACAGAATTTCCTGCTGTCTCTCCTGCTGTTTGTGCTCCTGATACTGTATATGTGTTTCTATCTACTTGTCCATAGCTATCTGTTCCATTGGTTATCATTACAGTAACATTACTTCTATACCAGCCATTGCTTCCTGCTGTTCCACTTGTTATGGTCAGTGTTGGTGCGTTTGGTACTACTGTATCTATCCAGGTTATTTCATATTCTGCTGTTGCTCCCGTTTGTCCATTTCCATCTTCTAACATTGCATAAATTTTTGTATTGCTACTTATACTTAATGTTGTTGTATAGTCTTGCCACTCTCCTGTTCCTATCTTGTATTTTTTGTTCAATCCTGTTATATTACTTGGCCACGTTATATCTACTGTTACTGGCCCTTTTGTCCAGGTTGTGGTTGATGCACTAAATCCAATTGCATTTCCTCCTGGTACTTCATCTGTCTTTCCTTGTATTGTTGATGTTGCTTCATTTCCTGCTTTATCGATTGCCTTTATATGGATTGTATATTCTGTATTATGATTTAATCCTTGTATTGTATTTTCGCTTTGCCAATCATTTCCGTTCATACTATATTCATAACGCAATATTCCTGGTATATCACTTCCCGCTCCACTACTTGCTGTATCACTAGCACTCGCTGTTATCGTTAAGCTATTCGTACTTGTTTCACTAATAGTTCCTGTTACACTACTTGGTGCTACATTATCCACATTCTGTATTGTGTAATTTTGTACTCCAATAGAGTTGTATCCGTCATAATATCTTGCTACAACAATTGTATTTTCTGTTACATTTACCTGAATTTGGTTATTGCTTGCTACTTGCCATGTTCCGTCTCTTCCAATTCGATATTGATAGCGATCGGTATTGGTTAAATTAATTTCTCCATAGGATATGCTTACAACAATTGGTCCTGTTGCTACTCCATTTTGTGTTCCTTCTTGTACTGTATTTCTCGGAGTAGTTGGTTGTACACTAATTCCAATAATTCCTCCACTTACTACATTAACATTAATTTTTACAAGTTTACTCTTTCCTTTATTCGTTGTTGCTTTAAAGGTATATTCTCCATTATCGGTTAGTTCGAAAATCACTCCACCTTCTTCATATCCCTTTATTTCTCCCGTTGTTACATTTTCAATATTATCTATTCCGGTTGTTTCTCCTTTTACCTCTACACTTGCTGTTACTTTAACCTTTATCTTTTCTCCTGCTGTTCCTTCCATTGGCATTTGTTCTGCCTGAATTGTTGGATACGGTTCTCCATCATCTCTTCCTTGTTCAATGATTTGATAATTATATCCTTCAATCTTTACATCAAAAACAAAAAACTCATCAGTAATAATTCTTACGGTATCTTCGCTTTCTTCTCTTGCATCTTCAATCCAGTCTAAACTATTAAAATGATCTGCTACTCTTTGTGTTGTAAGTGGCTTTCCTGTTTGAATTGCTTCTAATGTTAACCCTGCCATTTCAATATCGACTCTTTCTTTTGCTGTTTCATATCTATGTTTCGAAGCAGCACTACCAGTCTGATTGAATATTCCATTATCTCCAAAAGAGAGATTAATGGATACTGCTGCCAAAATAAGCATTGTTACAATCGTTACAACAAGCGCAATTAGTGTAATTCCTTGTGCTTTTTTCATTTCTTTGGTACCCCTTTCTTTTTTACTCCTTCTTTTGTTTTTTATCTGCTTACTGTAAAATCATAGGCATTGGCAAAATCGCTACTGGTTTTACTGCTTAATGTTATCTCTGCTCCTGCTGTAACTGTTCCAAGATAGGCATCTACGGTTGTTAGAATTTTTCCACTTTCATCTAATATTGTAATTGTGATAAAATCGTCTCCTTCTATACTGGTTCCCACATTTTTTACTGTTGCTGTTAAATAGCTTTCTCCATTTTTAGAAGTTAGTCGAATATTGCTAAATTCCAAATAGCCCAATGTTTTTGTCTCTTTTAGCTTATCGCTTGTATTTAATTTGGTTCCATCTTCTTGTTTTTCGACATAAGTTTCATTTTGTATTCCATTTTCTTCTATTTTTTCATTTTCTTCGCTTCCTTGTACAGCTTTTACTATCAAAAGAATTAATACAACGACAACCATTATACTAATCATGATAAAGGCTTGTTTTCCTTCACTTTTGTTCATTTTTTCCTCCTTTTATTTTTTTGTTTTACTCGTATATTTTTATTATAGAATAACGATAGGGTATTTGCAAGTATCTCATTTCTTTTTTATTCGTTAATTTCTTCCAAAATTCGAATATTTTGGAAAAACAAGCATTTCTAAGGATTTTTTTATTTTCCTTTTGTTATTCCTTCTATTTGGAATTATTTAAGGTATTTGTAAGTATCTTATTTCAAAATTCTATCTATATTAAAATTTTTTTGAGGTGATCGTATGCTAAGTTTTAATATAGAAGAATTATTAAAGAAAAAGAAAAAATCCAAATACTGGCTTTGTCAAAATATGAATATTACGACTCACAATTTAAATCGTGTCATTCGTGGAGAAACCACTTCCATTTCTTTTAAATATTTAGAAGATCTTTGTAAATTTTTAGATTGTTCTTTGGATGAATTGATTGATCTTGATGGAAAAAAGATTTCCTAGCTTTTTGTCTGAACGCAAAAAAAGAGAATACTTTGGTATTCTCTTCATTTATCCATAAATATTTTTATCTATTTATCTCTTATTCAGCCTCTGGAGCAACCTCTGCTTCTGGAGCTTCATAAGCTTCTAATATAGCTTTTTGGATTTTTTCTCTTGTCTCAGGATTGATTGGATGAGCTATATCTTTGAATTCTCCGTTTGGAGTTTTTCTGCTTGGCATAGCTATAAATAATCCATTTTGACTTTCGATAACTTTGATATCGTGGATAACGAATTCATTATCGAATGTTACAGAAGCAACAGCTTTCATTCTGTTCTCTGAATTTACTTTTCTTAAACGTACAT
>CALYAK010000037.1 GCA_944393505.1 uncultured Clostridia bacterium
TCTCCATCGATTGCAATTCGAAATGTTGTACCATTTGCAATATCGATTTCTCCGGTATCCACTTCTCCTGCCATATACTCTCGATTTCCAATTATTCCATTACCATATGCTGTTCCTCTTACTCGATACGTTACTCTGG
Source organism: uncultured Clostridia bacterium (assembly GCA_944393505.1). Lineage (GTDB taxonomy): Bacteria > Bacillota > Clostridia > TANB77 > CAG-508 > CALYAK01. The sequence continues at coordinate 140 of CALYAK010000037.1, forward strand.
ATGATCCTGTATCCGTTCCTAATACACGTAGCGTTATATTACTCGTATACCATTCATTTTGTCCCATATTTCCACTGGCTACACTGACTGTTACTCCACTTCCTGCTGTTGTACCAGTTTCTCTTTTTAACCACATGATCGTTGAATTTGATTTTTTTCCTTCTAAATCATAGCTATATGCTGTAATGGTATATTCTCCATCTTTTGTAAAAGTTAACGTTCCACCATTTTCAATATCAATCTCTTTAATTAATCCACTTGGATAAAGTTCGTTATTAATCTCATCTACTGTGGTCGTTAAGATATATTTGATTCTTAAAGTTTTATCCGTTGTTGCAATTTGAATGGTTACATCACTTCGGAAAAAACTTGCTGCAATTTCTTCTCCTTCTAGTACGGTAATGGTTGGAGGCACCGCATCGCCTCCGATCATACTTCCATCGCTTCCTCCGGTATTCGTATTAGATCCTCCGGTGTTCGAACCTCCTTGATTGCCTCCTCCACCTTGGTTTCCTCCTCCTCCGGATCCAGATTCTCCCCCCTCGGAAGAGCCTCCGGTATCAGTTCCTGGAATAATACCTATTCCGGTATATAGCTCATTATCTCTTAATTCATTTTGTAATGCTGCAAGTTGTTCGTTATCATATTCTGTTTCATTTGTTATCATATTCTTGGTATCTTTTGCTTGAAAGATAATTCCATCTTCTCCGATTACTGCATTTAGAGTGATTCCTGCTAAGATCACAAGCACAACTATTGTTACTAATACTGCCTAATGGTAAAGTAGAGACAAATTGTTTTGTCTCTATCTTTTTCATTATTTTTCAAATTCATCTAAGCTCTTGAATTCATATCCCATATTCTTAATCTCTTTAATAACAGTATCTAAAATATTGCTATTATCTTTTGATGTTCCATGAAGTAACATGACTTCTCCATTATGAACATTATCCAAAATTTTCTTTTTGGCATAGTCTTCTCTTCCTTGTTTTTCTTCTTCCCAATCATCATAAGCAAAAGACCACATAACTGTTTTATATCCTAAAGAATTTGTATAGGCAATTGTTCTCTTACTATATTCTCCTTTTGGTGGTCGAATATATTTCATTTCATATTGATATTTTTTGTATACCATCTGATGCAAATCCATTACTTCTGTTTTAATTTGATCTAGTGAAATCGTAGGCATCGATTTATGATTAACCGTATGATTTCCAATGATATGACCTTCATTAATCATTCTTTGTACCAAATCACTTGCTGTATTAATGTAATGAGCAGTAATAAAGAAGGTTGCTTTAACATCATTTTCTTTCAAAACATTTAAAATGTTCTCAGTGTATCCTGCTTCATAACCATAGTCAAAGGTAAGATAAATATATTTTTTCTCCTTGTTTCCTAATGAAATTCCATCATACTCGTCAATAATTTCTTGGTTAACTGTTCCTAAATCTGGTTGTTCATGATTATCATTTCTTTTAATTCCCCACCCAATTTTTTTATTTTCGATTTGTGAAAAATTTTCGACTCCAGCATTTGTTTGAATACTTTCACGATCTTCTATCCTATTATTTTTTTCGTGAATATAAATTAAAGTAAGTAATAGCACCAATAAAATAATTGGAAGCAATAGTTTTTTTATTTTTCCCATTGATACAAACTCCCCTTTATCTTAATTTTCAAATTTATACTATTTATATTCTTTTCCTTCAAGAATATGTGAATTTCCTTTTTAACATTTTATAAAAAGCTTTCTTAATATTGTTTCTTTTTTCATTTTTTAATAAAAATTTTAATCTATTGTACACATTTTGTGCTCAATATGTTACGATTTTTTTCGGAAAACTTTTTGTTCATTTTTCCAGTTTTCGACTATTTTAAATTACATTTTTTACCTTTTTTGTTGATAAAAATTGCTTTAATTGTAGTATTTCTGCACTTTTCGACAATTATAGATTTTATGCTTGACATTCCTACAAATTTGATTTATCATAATTTTTGTGTTGGAAAAAATTAGAAGTATTTTGATTTTATATTTGTTTATTTCATAATTATACGTTAGAGGGGAAAATTATGTTGAATTTTATTCTTTGTGATGACAATTCTACCATTTTAGAAAGATTACACAAAATGTTAGAATCTTTATTTATGAAACATAACTTTGATGCTGAAGTTTCCTTTTACTCAACCAAACCAGAAGAGATCTTAGACTATATAAAATCCCATCCAGTTAATGTTGTTTTTCTTGATATTGATTTAAAGTCTCAAATCTCTGGGTTAGAGTTAGCTGAGAAAATAAGGAAAAAGAATAAAAATATCTATATTATCTTCACAACTGGACATTTAGAATATGGTTTACTCGCATATAAATACAAAACTTTTGATTATTTACCAAAACCAATAACCCTCGAAAGATTGGAAGATACTGTTGTACGATTATTTGAAGATATCTCTTATTCCCCAAAATCATTTATTAAAATTGATAATAAAAACACAATCATTAGCGAAGAACAAATTAATTACATTATGAAAGATGGCATGAAATCCATTTTCTATACAGATGATAAAGTGGTAGAAGTATATAACTCTTTTAATAAATTAGAATCAACCCTACCAGCAAATTTTATGAGATGTCACAAATCTTACATTGTCAATTTAAATAATATAACAAGAGTACAATCCAATAATAATCTGATATTTTTTGGTCAAAATCATCATTGTTATATCGGACCAAAATATAAAGAAAAATTTATGGAGGTGTTTAATCATTATGGAACAGATTTGGACAGCACTGACAACTGAAAATCCTATCTTAATTACTCAATTAAGTATTCCTTTAACCTTAATTGAGATTTTTGTAACAATACGTTTGGCAACAACAATTTTAGATATCGACGTAACGAAGAAGAAACTTACCATTTACTTTATCGTTATGACGATTCTTTCTATCTTTTATACTCTTTTTGTACCTAAAACTCTTACCTTTATTTTACAATTAATTTTATTACCAACTTGTGTAAAATTAATTTTTAAAACAGGGATTATTAAAAGTATCTTAGCAGCATTTATTCCTCTTGCCTTTATAGGTATCTTAGATTTATTACTAGATAAAATTTACGCTGCACTCTTTCATCTAGACTATGAGCAAATGTATAATATACCAATTTATCGAATTTCTTTAGTGCTGATTATTTACTTTGTAATATATCTTCTTTATCGTGTCCTTAAAAGATTTCGTATAAATGTTTCGATTATTGATAGTTTATCTAAACCAAGAAAACGTACTCTAATATTAAATTTACTGTTAGCTTCATTTGTTATAACTTCTGAATTTTATCTTGGAATTCTTTATAATAGTAGTCTTCCTATCACCTTAGTTTTATTAAATATCATGAGTTTACTAGCTTACTTTGTCGTTAGTATTACAACGTTTATTCGAACTGCTCAACTTGAAACGACAAGTCAAAATTTAGAAGAAGAAAAATCATATAACAAAACATTAACCATTTTGCATGATAAAATTCGTGGTTTCAAACATGATTTTGATAATATTGTTCAAGCAATTGGTGGTTATGTGGAAACAAATGATATGGAAGGATTAAAAGAATATTATTCTCATCTTCAGAAAGATTCTGCTCGTGTCAATAATTTATCTTTACTAAATCCAAGTACCATTAATAATCCTGCAATTTACAGCTTACTAACTTCCAAGTATTTTACTGCTAAAGATGTTGGAATTGAAATCGAAAATTTCGAAGTGTTTGCAGACTTTAAAGAATTAGAAAAGCATATCCGCATCTATGAACTTAGTAGAATTTTAGGTATTTTGTTTGATAACGCAATTGATGCTTCCAAAGAATCGGATGAAAAGGTTCTAAACTTATGGATTCGCAATGAGCCAAATCGCAATCGTTACATCATTAAGATTTCAAATAGTTACAAAGACAAAAGTGTTGATACAGATCGTATTTATGAGAAAGGATTTTCGAGTAAAGGTGAAAATCGTGGATTAGGATTATGGGAAGTAAGACAATTTATTAAGAAATCGAAGAATTTAAATCTTTTCACTACAAAAGATGATCAATATTTCACACAACAATTAGAAATTTATTATTCATAAAGTAATTATCCCCCGGCTAAGCCGGGGGCTTTTTACTCATAACGCCTAAAAGGCTATGTTACAAGCAGAGCCTCA